>NZ_VOBA01000002.1:0-300000 GCF_008369165.1 Dietzia sp. ANT_WB102 | reverse complement strand
AGGCTCGTCAGTCGCCCGAAGGGGCTGTCGTCGTCCGGGTCGCGCGACGCCTCGCAGGCCGCTTGCGCGGCTCGGCAACCACGGCGGGCGGCACCTCTGGCAGGGCCGCGGCCTCGACCTTCGCCACCGGGTCGGCCTGTGCAACCTTCGGCGCGGTGTCGGTACCGGCGGCGCCGGCCTCGCGGCGGGTGGACCGCCGTCGGGGGCGACGTCCGCCCGTCGACTGAGCCTCGGTCCCCGGCCCGGTATCGGAACCTGCTGCGGCGACCTCCTCCACGGCGGTTTCCGCCTCGGCCGCTACGGCGGCCTCCGACTGCGGCGCCTCAGCCACCTCGGCTATGGCCGTGTCCTCGGCAGCGGTCGCCGGCTCGGGAGCGCTGGTGGTCGCCCGCCTCGACGCCCGGCGGCGCCGCGCCGGGCGTGCGGTCCCCGCACCATCCGACGAATCGGCTTCGGTTGCCGCCGTCTCGGCCTCAGGAGCCGAGGCCGTCGCTGCCACGGGACCGGTCACGACCTCCGGCGCGGCAACAGGCGTCTCGGCGGCCGTGTCAGTACCACCATCGGCGTGGGGACCGTTGTCCTCGTTGGCCTCCGTCTCGGCGTCGGCGTTCTGACGTGCGATCGCCAGTGCGGCCGGGTGTGCGGCCGGCGCCGGACCGTCCTTGCGCGGGGCCTGCTTGGCCGCGGGCACCTCGGACTCCCCCGCCCCCTTGCCGTTGCCGCCGCGACGACGGCCCCGGCGGGCTCCGGGTTCGTCGGCGTTGTGCGACTCCGTGTGGAGCGGGTCGGCGTGCACGATCAGCCCGCGGCCCTGGCAGTGCTCGCACGGGGTGGAGAACGCCTCGACCAGCCCGGTGCCGAGCTTCTTACGGGTCAGCTGCACGAGGCCCAGCGAGGTGACCTCGGAGACCTGGTGGCGGGTGCGGTCGCGCCCGAGCGCCTCGGTGAGACGCCGCAGCACCAGGTCGCGGTTGGACTCCAGGACCATGTCGATGAAGTCGATGATCACCATGCCGCCAACATCGCGCAGCCGCAGCTGGCGGACGATCTCCTCGGCAGCCTCGAGGTTGTTCTTGGTGACGGTCTCCTCGAGGTTGCCACCGGATCCGGTGTACTTGCCGGTGTTGACGTCGATGACTGTCATCGCCTCGGTGCGGTCGATCACAAGGGAACCACCGGAGGGCAGCCACACCTTCCGGTCGAGCGCCTTGGCCAGCTGCTCGTCGACGCGGTGGGTGGCGAACACGTCCACCTCCGGATTGTCATGACGCTCGAGCCGCTCGACCATCTCCGGTGCGACCCGTGAGACATAGTCGTGAACCGTGTTCCACGACGTCTCGCCCTGGATGACGAGCTTGGAGAAGTCCTCGTTGAACAGGTCCCGGACGACCTTGACCAGCAGATCGGGTTCTTCGTACAGGGCCACGGGCGTGCCGGCTCCTGAGCCGGTGCGCTTGTCTGCCGCCTCGGAGATCTCAGACCACTGGCTGGCGAGGCGTTCGACGTCGCGGCCGATCTCGTCGGCGCTGACTCCCTCGGCGGCGGTGCGGATGATCACCCCGGAGCCCTCGGGGACGACCTCCTTGAGGATCGCCTTGAGACGACGACGCTCGGTGTCCGGCAGCTTTCGGGAGATGCCGGTGGAGTGTCCGTCCGGCACGTACACGAGAAAGCGTCCGGCCAGCGAGATCTGCGTGGACAGGCGGGCACCCTTCTGCCCGACCGGGTCCTTGGTGACCTGCACCAGCACCATGTCGCCGGATTTGAGCGCCTGTTCGATGCGCCGCGCTTTGCCCCCGAGCCCGGCGGCTTCCCAGTTGACCTCGCCGGCGTACAGAACGCCGTTGCGGCCGCGCCCGATGTCGACGAACGCCGCCTCCATGCTGGGCAGCACGTTCTGCACGCGACCGAGGTAGACGTTGCCGACCATCGACCGCGCGGACTCGGTGGTGACGAAATGCTCCACGAGCACTTTGTCCTCGAGCACGCCGACCTGGGTCATGAGGCCCTTGCCGTCACCGCGCTGCTTCTCGCGGACCACCATGACACGATCCACGGATTCGCGACGGGCGAGGAATTCGGACTCGGACAGGATCGGCTGGCGACGACGACCTGCCTCGCGCCCGTCGCGGCGTCGCTGACGCTTGGCCTCGAGTCGCGTCGAACCGGTGATGCCCTGCACCTCGTCGGACGAGGTGTCGGAGCCCTGGCCACCGCGCGCGGGGCGGCGGCGCGCCTCTCGCTCGTGGACCTCGGTGTGTGCCGGGTCATCGCTTGTGGTCTGAGGGTCGTCGGAGCCAGAGCCCCCACTGCGACGACGACGACGGCGACGACGCCTCGAACCGGACGGTGCACTGCCCGAATCGTCCGAACCGTCACTATCGGCGTCCTCGGAGTCGGAGCGCCCGTCGGAGTCGTCGTCGGAGTCGCCTGAGTCATCGCGCGCAGTCTTGCGCTCGTCCTCGTTCCGGTCCGAATCGCGGCCCGAATCGCGCGAATCCGAGTCGGCGGCACGGGAACCGACATCGGAGTCCCGGTCGCTGCTCGCGGACGTCTCGTCAGAGGAGTCATCCCGTGGGTCGCTGCCGTCCGCCGCACCGATGTTCTCGCCGTTTTGCTCGTCGCCTGCCTCGCCGCGACCGCGCCCACGTCCGCGACGCCCCCGCCTGCGCCGACGGGTCCCGCCGTCACCGGAGTCGGACTGGTCGGTGGCCCCGCCGTCATCGGCGTCCTGGTCTTGCTGATCCTTCTGGGCCTTAACGTCCTCGGTCACGGACGCTGGTGTGGTCTCCGTCACGGACTCCGTGCGGGTCTGTCCCCGGTCGCGTCGGCTGCGGGACTCGCTCTCGGAGCCGACGTCCGATGACGTCTGCGGCGAGGCCTCGTCGGGTGAGAGGAACAGCGGGGAGAACGTCGGGGTCGCGGTGGACCGGCGGCGCCGGTTACCCGATTCCTCTGCGCCCACCTCGCCGGTGACGATCGCGATCTCCGGCAGCGGTGGGCGGTTCCGCGCGCTCGTCCCGGCGCCTCCGGTCGCCGCGGATTCCTCCGCGGTCCGGGCGCCGGACTTCTCTGCGGCCAGCGACGCGGACTTTTCCCGGTCTGTGGTTTTCTCGGCCGTTCCTTCTGCTGAGGTCTTGCGCGCCGGACTCTTCTTGGCGGGCGACTTCCGCGTGGGGGCCTTCTCCGTCGCCGTCGTCTCGGCGGGCGCCTTGGCGGCCCTCTTGGCGGCGGCCTTTTTCGCAGGAGTCTTCCTGGCGGGAGGCTCGGCGGCGGCGACTTCGGCGGCGGGTGCCTGCGCGTCCGCTGCCTCGGCGGAGGCGGCGACGGGTGCGGTACCAGCGTCCTGACCCCGGGTGGTGAACCAGTTCAGTAGCACCTCGCGGGTCACCCCGGATTGGGCGCTCTTGATCTCCACGCCGATCCCGGCCATGGCGGCCAGGAACTCCTTGCTGGACATGCCCACGGCCCTGGCGGCCGCGTGCGCGCGCATCCTGTCGGGAAGCGCGTTGATGTCATCAATGGTCAGGTTCGGATCCGACACGTGTCTCCTCCGGCCGGACTCCGGGCGCGATCACGTCACCGGCTACCGGTGACCCACGCCGCCGCACGGGGTCGGGCGTTTTCTTGTCTCGGCCCCACCGGGGTGAGGCAACGTCTTGTGGTCCGCAGTTCCGGGACGAACCGGGCCACGGATGGCGGGCGCCCGTTCCGGGGCGGACTGGTGGTCCACTCGCCAGGATGAGCTTCGATCATTCTCCCACACCCGCCACCGAAACGTCGTCGCCCGGCACCGCCAGACGAGAACGCGCCCGTCGGGCCGGGGGCCGACGGGCGCGTGTGCACCCCAATCTTCGCGGACGGGATGGGGCCTATAGGCCGGGGAACCAGAGTGCGATCTCTCTGGCCGCGGACTCTTCGGAGTCCGAACCGTGGACGAGATTGAACTGGGTCTCCAGGCCGAAGTCGCCGCGGATCGAACCGGGTACGGCCTTCTCCACGGGGTCAGTGCCCCCGGCGAGCTGACGCCACGCGGCGATGGCCCGGGGCCCCTCGAGGACACCGGCAACGACGGGGCCGGAGGTGATGAACTCCAGCAGGTCACCATAGAAGGGACGCTCGGCGTGCTCGGCGTAATGCTCTGCCGCGGTCTCCTGAGGCACTGCGCGCATGTCCATGGCGACGATCTTGAGGCCCTTGGCCTCGATACGAGCCAGGATGGTCCCGGTCAGGCCCCGTACGACACCGTCGGGCTTGATGAGGAAGAAGGTTCTCTCGGTCACGAGGGGGATCCTACAAGCCCGGCGTCCACATCGATCGCGCGGCGTCGTCAGTCGTACTGGCTGGGCAGGTAACCTCCGGCCATCCGACGGGACAGGTCCCGGCGCAGGTACAGGATGTAGGCCCAGACCACGGCGAACATCAGGCCGCAGACCCCCATCGACCAGTGCACGGCCCAGCCGGCCACGGCCAGGCCTGCGAGCGTGAGGTTCAGCGGGATCGCCCAGGCCCTGCGTTGGAGCCCACTGGCGACGAGCATCGCGATCGCCAGGAGGCTGACGAACCATACCTTCCACGGTTGGAAGTGGGCGCCGTCGTCGAGCCGGGCGATCACCGTGAGCACCAGGCCGATCACAATCGCCTCGAGCACCAGCGTGCCGGCCATGATTCCCCGCAGCCCCTTCCACGGGTCCACCGAGGGTTCGTGCGCGGCGCCCCGGGGGCCGGGGGTCGGGTCGGTCACTGTGCGTCCTTTCCGAACAGGCTCCGGGCGGCGCCGGCAGTCACTACGGAACCGGTGACGAGCACGCCGACGCCCGAGACGTCGTCGTCTGCGGTCGGATCCGGGACCCCGACCAAGTCGAGGGCAGCGCTGACCGCGTCGGGCAGGTTCTCCACAACGTGCACGCGCTGTGCGGTGAACCGCTCCTCTGCGATGCGGGCGAGCTCGTTGAGGTCCATCGCGCGCGGCGAGGCGGCCCGGGTGACGACGACCTCCTCCACCACTGGTTCGAGTGCGGCGAGGAATGCGTCGGCGTCCTTGCCGTCGAGCATCGCGACCACGGCGACGAGCCGTCTGAAATCGAATTCCGAGGTAACGGCTTCGGCGAGCGCACGTCCCCCGTGGCCGTTGTGGGCGGCGTCCACGAGGACGGTCGGGCTGGAGCTGAGCCGTTCGAGACGTCCCGGGTTGTCCACAGCGGCGAAGCCGGCTCGGATGAGTTCCGGATCCAGGGCCCGGTCCGGACCGGCACCGAAGAAGGCCTCGACGGCCGCGAGTGCTGTCGCCGCATTCTCCGCCTGGTGCTCTCCGAAGAGTGGAAGGAACACCTCCGGATATTCTCCGCCGAGCCCCCGGAGGGTGAGCTGTTGGCCACCGACGGCGACCCGCCGCTCGACCACGTCGAATTCCGAACCCAGGCGAGCCACGACCGCTCCCACCTCCACGGCGCGACGCAACAGAACCTCCATGGCCTCGGGTTCCTGCCGCCCGATCACGGCGATCGGATCCCGCGGAAGCAGGTCGTCGTCCGGCCCCGGCTGGATGATCCCGGCCTTCTCCCCCGCGATCGCCGCGAGGTCCTGGCCCAGGTAATCGGTGTGGTCCAGCCCGATCGGCGTGATGACGGCGACGGCGGGCCGGACCACGTTGGTGGCGTCCCATGTCCCGCCCATCCCCGTCTCCACGACGGCCACCTCGACGGGTGCGTCGGCGAATGCGGCGAACGCCATCGCGGTCAGCACCTCGAAGTAGCTCATGCGCGGGCCACCGGCATCCTCGGACCGCTGGTCTACCAGTTCGAGATAAGGCTGCAGTTCCCGGTAGGTGTCCACGAAGGTGCGTGCGGTGACGGGCTCGCCGTCCAACGCGATGCGTTCGGTGACGCTCTGGAGGTGGGGGCTGGTGTTTCGTCCAGTCCGCTGGTGAAGCGCGCGCAGCAGTGCGTCGACCATCCGGGTGACTGACGTCTTGCCGTTGGTGCCAGCCACGTGGACGACGGGGTACGCGTGCTGTGGATCCCCGAGCACGGAGGTCAGTTCGGCGATGCGGTCCAGGCTCGGCTCGAGCCGGGTCTCCGGCCATCGGGTGGCCAGCTCCTCCTCGACTACCGCCAGATCGGCCGTGTCGGCTTGCCACTCGGGACTGCCGACCTCGGGGATCGGGCGCGGCGGCAGGTGATCGTCGCCCTCGGATTCCTCATCGCCCGGGATCGGGCCTCCGAGCGGGACGCCCGAGACCAGGCCGTCCTCGCCGAGCATCTCGGCGACGTCCTCCTCGGTCGGGGTGTCCCATCCCTCGTCCGGGTCGTGCGGCGGGAGCCACCTGCGGTCGCTCACGCGGGGTCACTCCCCGCGGGCATCGCGTCGAGGCGGGCGGTGATCCGGGCGACCTCGTCCTCGGCGCGGGCGCGGCGGGCGCGGATTTTATCGACAACGTGGTCGGGCGCCTTTCCCAGGAATGCCTCGTTGCCGAGCTTGGCACTGGTGGTCTCGAGTTCCTTGCGCGCGGCAGCGAGGTCCTTCTCCAACCTGCGCCGCTCGGCGGCGAGGTCGATCGTCCCGGAGGTATCGATCTCCACGTCCACCGTCGCCAGCCCGAGTCGGACCTCCAGCGAAGCCGTGGCGGTGAAGTCCTCGGCGGCTGGGGTCAATCGGGCCAGCGCGGACACTTGGTCCAACAGATCCGCAGGCAGGTCCGCGGCGTCCACCCCGGAAATACGCGCTGGCACCCGCTGCCCGGGTTTGAGCCCCTGGTCCGACCGGAAGCGCCGGATCTCAGTGACGAGGATCTGAACGTCGGCCACGCGACGGACCGACACAGCGGCGTCGTCGGCCGGCACCACATCGGTCGGCCACTCGGCGACCACCACCGACTCCCGTCCGGTCAACGCGGTCCACAGCGTCTCGGTGACGAATGGGATGACCGGGTGCAGCATCCGCATCAGCGCGTCCAGCACATGACCGAGCACGAGCCTCGTATTCTCGGCCCGCTCGGAGGCACGGGACGCATCGTCCGAGCCGAACTGGACCTTCGCGAGTTCGAGGTACCAGTCGCACACCTCGTCCCACGCGAAGTGGTACAGCGCCTCGCACGCCTTGGAGAACTCGTAGCGGTCCAGTGCGTCGTCGACACCCACCCGGACCTCCCCGAGACGGTGGAGGATCCACCGGTCCGCGTCGGTGAGTGCGGACGTGGTGGGGAGCGGTCCTACCGTCGCGCCGTTCATCAGAGCAAAGCGGGTGGCGTTGAAGAGCTTGGTGGCAAAATTGCGCGAGGCCTGGGCGGCGTCGTCGCCCACCGACAGGTCCCCGCCCGGGTTGGCACCGCGGGCCAGGGTGAAGCGCAGGGCGTCGGCGCCGAAGCGATCCACCCAGTCCAAGGGGTCGATCCCGTTGCCCTTCGACTTGGACATCTTCTGGCCGTGCTCGTCGCGGACCAGTCCATGGAGGAACACGTCGGTGAACGGCACCGTCCCGGGGGCGGCCTTGTCGCCGGTGAGTGTGCGGCCCACGAACGTACCGAACATCATCATCCGGGCCACCCAGAAGAACAGGATGTCGTACCCGGTGACGAGCACGGAGGTGGGGTAGAACCGTTCGAGGTCGGTGCTGCGCTCCGGCCAGCCCATGGTCGAGAACGGCCACAGTCCGGACGAGAACCAGGTGTCGAGCACGTCGGCGTCCTGGGTGTACCCGGCGGGCGGCTCCTCGTCGGGGCCCACGCAGACCACCTCGCCGTCGGGGCCGTACCAGATCGGGATCCGGTGACCCCACCACAGCTGACGCGAGATGCACCAGTCGTGCATGTCGTCAACCCAGTCGAACCAGCGCGGCTCCTGACTCTTGGGGTGGATGACCGTGTCGCCATTGCGCACGGCGTCCCCCGCCATCGTCGCCAGCTCGTCGACGCGGACCCACCACTGGAGTGACAGGCGCGGCTCGATCGGCTCGCCCGAGCGTTCGGAGTGGCCCACCGAATGCAGGTAGGGGCGCACCTCCTTGACAATGCGCCCCTGCTCGGCAAGGTCCTCTCGGACGGCTTTGCGGGCCTCGAAACGGTCCATCCCGTCGTAGCGGGTCCCTGTACCCGTGATGTGGCCGGTCGAGTCCATGATCGTGGGCATCTCGAGCCCGTGACGCTGGCCTATCGCGAAGTCATTGGGGTCGTGCGCCGGCGTGACCTTCACCGCTCCGGTGCCGAACTCGGGATCGACGTAGTCGTCTGCGACCACGCGCATCGTCCACCCATCGCGGAACGGATGCGGGATTTCGGTCCCCACCAGGTGCGTGTAGCGCTCGTCCTCGGGATGGACGGCGATCGCGGTGTCGCCGAGCATCGTCTCGAGCCGGGTCGTGGCCACCACCAGGTGCGGCTCGGAGTCGTCCATCGACCCGTAGCGGAAACTCACCAGTTCGCCCTCGACGTCGGAGTACTTGACCTCGATGTCGGAGATGGCGGTCTGGAGGGTGGGCGACCAGTTGACCAGCCGCTCCGCGCGGTAGATCAGGCCGTGGTCGTAGAGCTCCTTGAACATGGTCTGCACGGCGCGCGAAAGACCGTCATCGAGGGTGAACCGCTCACGCGACCAGTCGACGCCGTCGCCGAGGCGACGCATCTGCTCGCCGATCGTGCCCCCGGACTCGCGCTTCCACTCCCAGACCTTCTCGACGAACGCGTCACGGCCGATCTCGTGGCGGTCGACCCCCTCGTCGCGGAGTTTGCGGTCCACCAGGGTCTGCGTGGCGATCCCGGCGTGGTCCATGCCGGGAAGCCACAGCACTTCGAAACCCTGCATCCGCTTGCGCCGCGTGAGGACGTCCATCAGGGTGTGGTCGAGCGCGTGGCCCATGTGCAGGCTGCCGGTCACGTTCGGCGGCGGCAGCACCACAGAGTAGCCGGGCTTATCGCTGGACGGGTCGGCCTCGAAGTAGCCGGCATCCACCCAGCGCTGATATAGCTCGGCCTCCACCTCACCTGGATTCCAGGAGGCGGGCAGTGAGTCCGCGCGGTCGGTGTCAGAGGCGGCAGAAGCTGGAGTCGTCACCCGGCCATCCTAGGCCGTGGGCGTCGGGGTCGAGCACACGCCGTCGCCCCGACCCGCCCGAGGTCAGTCGGCCAGGCCCAGTCCGTGAACGGCGTCACGCTCCGAGACCAGCTCCGCCACCGACGCGTCGATGCGGGATCGTTGGAACTCCCCGATCTCCAGGCCTTCGACGACCTCCCATTCCGCGCCGCGGCTTCGACACGGTAGCCCCGTCACCACGCCGGGCGTCGTGCCGTACTGCCCCTCGGACGGCAGCGCGACCGTTGTCCAACTCTCGCCCGGGGTCCCGTGCACCCAATCCCGCATCTGGTCGACCGCCGCACCGGCGGCCGAGGCGGCCGACGAGGACCCGCGGACCGAGATGATCTCGGCTCCCCGGTTGGCGACCCGCGGAATGAACGTGTCGGCCAGCCACGGCTGGTCGAGCCCGTCGGTGACCGGCTCACCCCGCAACGTCAGATAGGACACGTCGGGGAACTGGGTGGCCGAATGGTTACCCCAGACCACCACCCCGTCGAGGTCGGCGACCGGTTCGCCCAGTCGGGTGGCGAGTTGGCTCAGCGCGCGGTTGTGGTCGAGCCGCATCAGCGCGGTGAATCGTCCGGCGGGCACGTCGGGCGCATGCCGGTGGGCGATGTAGGCGTTGGTGTTGGCGGGGTTTCCCACCACCACCACCCGCACGTCGTCGGCAGCGTGGCTGTTGATGGCTCTCCCCTGCTCACGGAAGATCGCCCCGTTGGCGGTGAGCAGGTCGGCGCGCTCCATGCCCTTCCCGCGCGGCTTGGCCCCCACGAGAAACGCCGCGTTGGTGCCCTCGAACGCCGAGTCCACGTCATCGGTGATCTCGATCGACTCGACCAGCGGGAGCGCGCAGTCCTCGATCTCCATGGCCACGCCCTCCGCCGCGACCACGGCCGACGGGATGTCGAGCAGACGCAGGCGGACCGGGGTCTCGGGCCCGAACACCAGCCCGGAGGCGAGACGGAACAGCAACGAGTAGGCGATCTTTCCGGCGGCTCCGGTGACGGTCACGGTGGCCGGGGTGGAAGTGCTCATGTGGTAGGGACCTTCCGGGGACGACGATGGGTCGGTTCCCACAGTAGTGAGAATGCTCGGCTGCCTACGGCTGGCCTCAGGACACCCGCGCCTCTCCGTCCTCACATGAGAGGATTACCCCCCCCCGCGGGGCACTATCGTCACGCGATCCGGCAGGGCCTGTCCACTACACAGGTGAAGTACACACCAATCGTCTGCCGCCCGGAGAAAAGTGAGGGCTGCTCCCGGGTGGCCGGGCCTACTCCGGGGTCAGGCCGAGCGCTCGCGGGGCTCCTCATCGGAGAACGTAACGATTGTCGGAAGGACGTTGTCGCGCACCGTCTCACCGGTGACCACCACGCGGGCGACGTCGTCGCGCCCGGGGATGTCGTACATGACCGGCAGAAGAACCTCTTCCATGATGGCGCGCAGGCCACGGGCACCGGTCCCGCGAAGGATGGCCTGGTCGGCCACCGCCTCGAGTGCGTCGTCGGTGAACTCGAGCTCGACCCCGTCCATCTCGAACAGCCGGACGTACTGCTTGACCAGCGCGTTCTTGGGCTCGGCGAGGATATTCACCAGGGCTTCGCGGTCCAGGCTCGTCACTGTCGCCACAACGGGAAGGCGGCCAATGAACTCCGGTATGAGACCGAACTTCACCAGGTCCTCCGGCATGACCTCGGAGAAGTTCTCCGTGGTATTCAGGTCTGCCTTGCTGGCCACCTCGGACCCGAAGCCCATCCCCTTGCGGCCCACGCGGTCGCCGACGATCTTCTCCAAGCCCTGGAATGCTCCGGCCACGATGAACAACACGTTGGACGTGTCGATCTGGATGAACTCCTGGTGCGGGTGCTTGCGTCCACCCTGCGGCGGCACCGAGGCCTGAGTGCCCTCGAGAATTTTCAGCAGCGCCTGCTGGACGCCCTCACCGGACACGTCGCGGGTGATCGAGGGGTTCTCGGCCTTCCGGGCGATCTTGTCGACCTCGTCGATGTAGATGATGCCCATCTCGGCCCGCTTGGTGTCGTAATCCGCGGCCTGGATGAGTTTGAGGAGGATGTTCTCCACGTCCTCCCCGACGTAACCGGCCTCGGTCAGCGCGGTCGCGTCCGCGATCGCGAACGGGACGTTGAGCATCTTGGCCAGCGTCTGCGCGAGGTAGGTCTTGCCGCAGCCGGTGGGGCCCAGCATGAGGATGTTGGACTTGGCGAGCTCGACGCCGTCACCTCGGCCGAGCGAGGCTCCCACCCGGATTCGCTTGTAGTGGTTATAGACAGCCACGGCCAGCGTGCGCTTCGCGTCGTCCTGCCCCACCACATATTCGTTGAGGAAGGAATGGATCTCCGACGGCTTGGGGAGCTCGTCCAAGCCCGATTGCTGCGAGTCATCGACCTCGGACTCGATGATCTCGTTACATAGTTCGATGCACTCGTCGCAGATGTAGACCCCGGGACCGGCGATCAGCTTCTTGACCTGCTTCTGGCTCTTCCCACAGAAGGAACACTTCAACAGGTCGCCGCTCTCACCTACACGCGCCATGAGTTCTACGTCCTCGCATTCCGGGGGCGCCGATGTCACGCCCCATAGTCGACGGTACGCGGCGGCGACCGTTCAGGCCGACCCCGCGTGATCCGTTCATTGCACCCGACGGCGCGCCGCTCGCCTCCGCGGCGCGCCGCCTCCACCTCAGTTGCCCGTCGAGAGCTTCCGGTAGTCGAACACCGTGTCGATGATGCCGTAGTCCTTCGCCTCCGCGGCCGTGAGGATCTTGTCGCGGTCGGTGTCCTTACGGATCTGGTCGGGCTCGCGCCCGGTGTGTAGGGCCAGTGTGGTCTCCATGAGGCGACGCATCCGCTCGATCTCGGCGGCCTGGATCTCGAGGTCGGAGACCTGGCCCTGGATCCCGCCGGTGGCGGGCTGGTGAATGAGGACGCGGGCGTTGGGCAGCGCGGCCCGCTTGCCCTTGGTGCCCGCCGCAAGGAGCACCGCGGCGGCCGAGGCCGCCTGCCCCAGGCAGACCGTCACAACGTCCGGGCGGACGTACTGCATCGTGTCGTAGATCGCCATGAGCGAGGTGAACGATCCACCCGGCGAGTTGATGTACATGGTGATGTCCCGGTCTGGGTCCTGGCCCTCCAGGACCAGCAGCTGGGCCATGATGTCGTTCGCCGAGGCGTCATCGACCTGGGTACCCAGGAAGATGATCCGCTCTTCGAAGAGCTTGTTGTACGGGTTGGATTCCTTGACGCCGTAGCTGGAGTGCTCGACGAAGGACGGGAGAATGTAGCGCGAGGACGGCAGAGAGGTCATCGGTGACTCCGTGGTCGTGTCTGGGGCTGGGTGGGCTGCGGGAGCGCTCCCGTGGGCGAAGGGCTCGATCACGACGGCGAGGTACCGCCGGTCTGGGAAGCGCGCGAGATCACGTGGTCGACGAACCCGTACTCCTTGGCCTCCTCCGCGGAGAACCAGCGGTCACGGTCGGAGTCCTCAGTGACCTGCTCAAACGTCTGCCCGGTGTGGAAGGCGATGAGCTCGGCCATCTCACGCTTGGTGGCGGCGTACTGCTCGGCCTGGATAGCGATGTCTGCAGCGGAGCCACCGACCCCGGCCGACGGCTGGTGCATCATGATCTTGGCGTGCGGCAGGGCGTAGCGCTTGCCCTTGGTGCCGGCGGTCAACAGGAACTGGCCCATCGATGCTGCCAGGCCCATCCCGTAGGTGGCCACGTCGCACTCCACGAACTGCATCGTGTCGTAGATCGCCATGCCGGCCGTCACGGAGCCACCGGGCGAGTTGATGTACAGCGCGATGTCGCGAGTGGGATCCTCCGCCGCGAGCAGCAGGATCTGCGCGCAGAGCCGGTTGGAGATGTCATCATCCACCTGGGAACCCAGGAAGATGATCCGCTCCTGCAGGAGGCGCTCGTACACGGAGTCGCCGAGGGTGAGTCCGTGCGCCCCCGGCGAGTTGAGGGCGGGCTGTGTCGAACTGGGCTGAGCCGCTGAACCGTTCTGGGCCACGGGAAACCTACCTTCGCTCATCGTCTTCGCCGCTGGCGCGGCGCCCGGCCGACCGGTGGCCGGGGAACCGTTACGTCAAACACTAACCAACACCGACGACGGAACCGTCCCGGCAGGGCGGGTGTTCGCTCTCAGCGTTGGCCCACAAGCACCGTCGTCTGGGACGAGTGCGACAGGGCCGGGACCGCGTGATGCGGTCCCGGCCCTGTCGTGGGTCGGCCAGTCGACGTCAGGCGTCGGCGTCCTTACCCTCCGCTGCCGCCTCGGTGGTGGCGTCGGAATCGGTCACGTCGGCGTCATCGGCGTCATCGGCCTCGCGGGTTCCGAAGAACTCGCTGGTGTCGACGACGTTGCCCTCTGCGTCCTTGACGGTGACCTTCTCGATCACATCGGCCAGCGCCTTGGACCGTCGGACGTCGGAGAACAAGGAGCCGAGCTGGCCGGCCTGCTGGATCTGCTGCACGAACTGGTTGGGGTCCATGCCGTACCGCTGGGCCTGGAACAGGATGTGCTGGGTGAGCTCCTCCTGCGAGACCTCCGTCGAGTTCTGCTCGGCCACGGCGTCCAGGAGGAGCTGGCTGCGGATGGCACGCGCCGCACCCTCGCGGGTCTCGGCCTCGAAGGTCTCGCGGTCGGTGCCCTCCGCGGCCAGCGCCTGATCCAGGATCGACGCGTCGCCACCGAACTGGTCGATGAGCTGGTGCATCTGGGCGTGGGCCTCGGACTCGACGACCGCCTCCGGGGTGGGGACGTCGGTGGCCTCCATCAGAGCGTCGAGGACCTTGTCACGAATCTCGCCCGCCAGGCCGGCCTTGGCCTGCTGCGCTACCTTGTCCGCCAGGTCGGCCTTGAGCTCGTCCAGGGTGTCGAATTCGCTGGCCATCTGGGCGAACTCATCGTCGGCGGCGGGCAGCTCCCGCTCCTTGACTGACTGCACGGTCACGGCGATGACCGCCTCCTTGCCCGCGTGCTCTCCGGCGACGAGCGAGGAGGTGAACTCCTTGGACTCGCCAGCCTTGAGGCCCTCCGCCGCATCATCCAGGCCCTCGACGAGGGTGCCCGAGCCGAGCTCGTAGGACAGCCCCTCGGTGGAGGCTTCGTCGACCGGCTCACCGTCGACTGTCGCCGCCAGGTCGACGGAGAGGAAGTCGCCCTTGGTCGCGCCACGATCGACGCCCTTGAGGGTGCCGAAGCGGGCCCGCAGATTGTCGAGCTCGGTGTCGACCGCCGCCTCGTCGGACTCGGGGGTCTCGACGGTGACCTCGAGGTCTTCGTAGTTCGGCAGGTCGATCTCCGGGCGGACATCGACCTCGGCGGTGAACTCGACGACGTCGTTGTCCTCGAGCTTGGTCACCTCGATCTCCGGCTGGGCCAGCACCACGAGCTCGTGCTCGTCCACGGCCTGGCTGTAGCGCGTGGGGATCATGTCGTTGATGACCTGCTCGAGGACGGCCGGGCGACCGATCCGCGACTCGAGAAGCTTGGCCGGGGCCTTACCCGGGCGGAAGCCCGGGATGCTGACCTGGCCGGCGAGCGACTTGTAGGCCTTGGCGAAATCCGGCTCGAGCTCCGCGAACGGCACCTCCACGGTGATCTTGACCCGGGTCGGGTTGAGCTGCTCGACAGTGCTCTTCACGGTGATGTTCTCCTAGGAAGTCTCTTGGGGTTCGTGTCTATCGGCTCCGCTGGTCGGGATGACAGGATTCGAACCTGCGACCCTCCGCTCCCAAAGCGGATGCGCTACCAAGCTGCGCCACATCCCGGTGGGTCACGCGGCCGACCATCCCGCGATCGTGCACAGGACATCTGCCGGGCCGCCACACCAACTCGCCCAGTGTACGACAGGCCCATCTCCGCGCCGATTCCGACTTCTCGGACCGGGGTTTGGGGGCGTTGCCACGGTCCGGTAGTGTAGTTCTGGCGCGAGTGAGACCCGGGCAGAAACCCCAGGTCAGCTCGCTGATGCGGGTGTAGCTTAATGGTAAAGCCCCTGCCTTCCAAGCAGGCTACGCGGGTTCGATTCCCGTCACCCGCTCCACAGCCCGACGCGGGCACTGTCCATCGGGGCGCCCTCGACCGTGGGCGCCCCGTTAGTCATTTCCGGGCGCCTGACAGGTGGGACACCAGAAGAGTCTGCGCGCCTCCAACGTTTGCATCCGGATGTCGTCCCCGCAGACGCGGCACGCCCATCCGTCTCGTTGATAGACGTAGTTGCGCGGCCTGTCGACGCCCCGCCGTGGGAGGTCCCCGTGGTCATGTGCGGGCCGGATCGTGTGGATCGCCCCGGTCTCGACGCCAACAGCCATGAGGGCCACGAGATCGTTCCAGATCGCAAGGAACTCCCCCTCTCGCACCCGGTCGCCTGGGCGAAAGGGATCGAGCCCCGCCCGGAACAACACCTCGGCGCGGTACACGTTGCCCACGCCGGCCAGGACCTTCTGGTCCATGAGCAGCGCGCCGATCGGGCGGGCGCTGCGCCGGATCCGCGCCCAGGCTCGCTCGGGATCGGAGTCCGTGCCGAGCGGGTCTGGGCCCAGCCGCGCGCGGACCTCCTCGACAGCGATGTCATCGATCACCTCGCACCGGGTAGGCCCGCGCAGGTCGACCACGTGGGTGAGCCCGTCGTCGACCACTTCGCTCACCCGCATCCGTACCTGCCCGACGGGGGCGGGCGGGTCCTGTCCCTCCGGGACCAGGTGGGTGTCAAAAAACCCGTACAACCCCAGATGGATGTGGACCGCCAGTCCGCCCTCGTAGTGGTGGAAGAGATGCTTGCCCGTAGCGGAGGCATGGTCGAAGCCCCGTCCGTCGACGACGACGTGGTCGGCGAACCGCCCCTGGGGGCTGGCCACACGGACGAGCCCGCCTGCGAAGTACTCGGTGTGCAGGCGGGCCAGCCGGTGGAGGGTGTGCCCCTCAGGCATAGACGGACTCGGCCACCGGCGCTCAGGCCCCGGGTACGGGCGGAGCCACCTGGGTACGCTCGTACTCGGCGAGGATGTCGATCCGCCGCTGGTGGCGCTCGGCCCCCGACCACTCCTGGTCGAGGAATGCGTCAACGATTGCCAGCGCCTCCTCGCGGGAGTGCATGCGGCCACCGATTCCGATGAGCTGGGCGTTGTTGTGCTCCCGTGCCAGGCGCGCGGTCTCGGGGCTCCACGCCAGTGCGCAGCGAGCGCCCGGGACCTTGTTGGCCGCGATCTGCTCGCCGTTCCCGGAGCCGCCCAGCACGATGCCGAGGCTTCCCGGGTCAGCCACGACCTTGGCCGCAGCGTCGATGCAGAATGCCGGGTAGTCGTCGTCGGCGTCGTATGTGTGGGCGCCGCAGTCCACCACCTCGTGGCCCGAGGCCGTCAGGTGCTCGGCGATGACGTTCTTGGTCTCGAAGCCGGCGTGGTCCGCCCCCAGGTAGATGCGCATGCGACAGATTCTGCCACGTCGCTCACTCGCGCCGGCGGGCCGTCCGGGGCGCCGTCGGGAGCGGAGCTCCTCAGCACCCGCCGCCGGCGACCTCGTCCAGCCGCATCCGGTCAACGAGCTCGCTGGCCAGCGCGAGAGACGAGGTCGCCGCGGGCGAGGGAGCATTGCGGACGTGGAAGGCCCCCGGCGTCTCGGAGATCACAAAGTCGTCGACGAGAGCGCCGTCGCGGCCCACGGCTTGAGCCCGGACGCCGCTGCTGGAATCGGGGGCGAGCCTCACCGAGGCCACAGCGGGCACATAGGCGGCGCAGGCCGACAGGAATCGACGTCGGCTCGCCGCCATCCTGAGCTCCGCGATACCGGTACGCCAGAACCGCCGGGCCATCTTCCAGGTCCCGGGCCACGTCAACGTCGCCGCGACGTCCCGGGGCCGCACCGTAAAGGGGGCGTATCCCTCACGCGCGGCCACCAGCATGGCGGATGGTCCGAGCGAGACGCTGCCGTCGATGTGCTTGGTCACGTGTACCCCGAGGAAGGGCAGGGCGGGGTCTGGCACCGGGTACACCATCCCGCGCACGACCGGTGCCTGTCCTGGGGCTACGTGGAGGTAGGCCCCGCGGAACGGCAGGATGCGGGGATCGGTCGGGGCGCCAGCCGACGCTGCGAGCCGGTCCGACCACAGCCCAGCGCACAGCACAGCGCGCGACGCCCTCAAGGGGCCGCTGTAGGTCTCGATGACCGTCTGGTCGCCGATCCGACTGACCGCCGCCACCTCGTGTCCGAGGGCGAAGTCGACACCCGCGCTCCGCAGCTCACGTTCCAGTGCGCGGGACACCTCGCCGTAGTCGACGATGCCGGTGTCGGCCGAGTGCAGAGCAGCGATGCCGCGCGCCTCCGGCTCGATCTCGCGGATCTCGTCAGCCGTCACCCGGCGAAGTCCCGTGACCCCGTTGGCGCGGCCACGCGCCTCGAGCTCGTCGAGCCCGGGCAGCTCGCGCTCGTGCAGCGCGACGATCAGTTTGCCGCAGCGCTCGTAGGGGATGCCGTGAGCGTCGCAGTATTCGTACAGCAGTCGCGATCCCTCGACGCACAGGCGGGCTTTCAGTGAGCCGGGCGCGTAATAGATGCCGCTGTGGATCACGCCGGAGTTGTGACCGGTCTGGTGCCGGGCGACCTCCGACTCCTTGTCGATCACCAGGACCGTCAGGTCGGGCCGTCGCCTGCTGATCTCGCGGGCTACGGCGAGCCCGACGATGCCGGCGCCCACCACGGCGACGTCGTACCGCCCGCCACTGTGCATCTGCGGTGATTTCTCGGTCAGCGGCGATTTCTCGGTCATCTGACGATCTCGTCGACCCGGTTCATCCGATCGAGTCAGTCGAACCGCGGGTCCTCGGTGCGGCTGCGCTTGAGCTCGAAGAAGTAGGGGTACTCGGCCAGCAGGGCAGCGCCGTCGAACACCTTGCCGGCGTCCTCACCGCGAGGGATGCGGGTCAGGACGGGGCCGAAGAAGGCGGTGCCATCGACGTGGACAACGGGGGTTCCGACCTCGTCGCCTACCGGGTCCATGCCCCGGTGGTGGGAGGCGCGGAGCTCGTCGTCGTACTCGTCGGTTGCTGCTGCGGCGGCGAGGCCGGCGTCCAGACCAGCCGCCTCGAGCGCCTCGGTGATGACGGTGGGATCCTCGATTCCGCGGCCCTGGTCGTGGATGCGGGTCCCCATCTCGGTATACAGCGGGCCGAGAACCTCCTGGCCGTGGCGCTGAGCCGCGGCGATGGCCACGCGCACCGGGCCCCACCCGAGAGTCATCTTCTCCATGTAGTCCTCGGGCAGGTCCCGGCCCTGGTTGAGAACGGACAGGCTCATGACGTTCCAGTTCAGCTCAATATCGCGGACCTTCTCCACCTCGAGGATCCAGCGGCTGGTGACCCAGGCGTAGGGGCAGAGGGGGTCAAACCAAAAATCGACGGAACGGGTGGTGGACTGGGTGGTTGAGGTCATGGCCCCATTCTTCACCTCCACAACGCCCTCCGCCACTGCGGCGAACACCGGGCCCGCCGGGTGGTAGGACTGGTGCGGTAGCCGAACCCCAGGAACCGAGGTCCTCCCAGATGCGCTCGCTCAACCTCACCCGCGCCGATGCCGCCGCCCGATCGGAACTACTCGCAGTCGAGTCGTACGACGTCGAGATCGATCTCACCGACGGCCGCGGCGGACCGGGGTCCGGCACCTTCCGCTCGCGCACCGTGGTGCGCTTCTCCTGCTCGCGCCCGGCGGCGGAGACCTTCATCGACCTTCGCGCCGCGGTGATCCGGTCGGCGACCCTGAACGGCCGCAAACTGTTCCCGGCCGGCGTGGAAAGACGGTACGACGACGAGGACGGCATCACGCTGTCAGACCTGCAGCAGACCAATGAGCTGATCGTGGACGCCGATCTGGCGTACACGACGACCGGCGAGGGCCTGCACCGCATGGTCGACCCCGTCGACGGGGAGGTCTACCTCTACTCGCAGTTCGAGACGGCGGACGCCAAGCGGGTATTTGCCTGCTTTGATCAGCCTGATCTCAAAGCGCGCTACACCCTGACCGTCACCGCGCCCGAGTCGTGGGTCGTGGTGGCCAACACGTTTGCAGACCAGTCACCCGCCGCCGGCGGTGGCGTTGTGCACCACTTCGCACCGACCGAGATCATGTCGACCTACCTTGTGGCCCTCATCGCCGGGCCGTACCACGTGGTCGAGGACTCCTTCACGGACGAGCACGGCACCATCCCTTTACGTTTGTTGTGCCGAAAGTCGTTGGCAGAATTCCTCGACGCGGACCGGTTGTTCGCTGAGACCAAGGAGGGGTTCGGCTTCTACCATCGCGAGTTCGGGCTGCCGTACGCGTTCGGAAAATACGACCAGATCTTTGTTCCCGAGTTCAACGCCGGGGCCATGGAGAATGCCGGCGCCGTGACGTTCCTCGAGGACTACGTTTTCCGCTCCCGGGTGACCGGCTACCGCTACGAGCGGCGCAACGAGACGATCCTGCACGAGATGGCGCACATGTGGTTCGGCAACCTGGTGACGATGCGGTGGTGGGACGACCTGTGGCTCAACGAGTCGTTCGCAACCTTCGCCTCCGTGCTCGCCCAGGTCGACACCACCCAGTACAGCGACGCGTGGACCACCTTCGCCAACGTCGAAAAATCGTGGGCGTACCGCCAGGACCAGCTGCCCTCCACCCACCCCGTGGCCGCGGATATGACCGACCTCGAGACGGTGGAGGCGAACTTCGACGGCATCACCTACGCCAAGGGCGCCTCCGTACTCAAGCAGCTCGTGGCCTACGTGGGGCGCGAGCCGTTCCTCGCTGGCCTGCGCGCCTACTTCGCCGAGCACGCGTTCGGGAACGCCGAATTCGACGACCTGCTCTCGGCACTTGAGAAGTCCTCGGGCCGAGACCTGTCGGGCTGGGCCGACCAGTGGCTCCGCACGACCGGGATCAACCCGATCTCCGTCGACATCACGACCGGCGGGGAGTCCCGCACGATCGAGGAACTGGCCGTGATCCAGGGGCCCGCTGCGCCGGGCGCCGGAGAGCTGCGCACCCATCGGCTCGGCGTGGGCCTGTACAGCCGCGACGACTCGGGGGCCCTGGTGCGCACCGCTCGCGCCGAACTCGACGTCTCCGGCGAGCGCACGGTCGTCGCCGAGCTGTCCGGACACCCCGTGCCAGACCTGATCCTGCCGAACGACGAAGACCTGACCTATTGCTCGGTCCGGCTCGACGAGCGGTCGCTGTCCACCGTCCTGGATTCGCTCGAGGACATCACGGACCCGTTGGCACGCACGCTGGCCTGGTCCGCGCTGTGGGAGATGACGCGGGAGGCGCGGCTGCCCGCCCGCCGGTTCGTCGAGGTCGTCTCCCGTGCCGCCCCGCGCGAGTCGCACATCGGAGTGGTGCAGCGGGTGCTCACCCAGGCGCAGACCGCGCTGGCCCGCTATGCCGACCCGGACTGGGCCGCCGCCACCGGATGGACAACGTTCTCCGAGGCCATGCTCACCGCGGCGCGGGACGCCGAAGCCGGCTCCGATCACCAGCTGGCTTTCCTCACGGCGCTGTGCGCCTGCCCGATCGGTTTCGATCAGGTACGGGTGCTCGCCACACTCCTCGACGCGGGCGCCGACGAGGCAGGGCTTCCCGGCCTCGTCGTCGACACCGACCTCCGGTGGACCGTGCTCACCGCGCTCGTGTCCGCCGGCGCCGCGGACACTGACCGCATCGACGCTGAACTCGCCTCCGACGACACCGCCGGCGGTGCCCGGCGCGCCGCCACCGCGCGTGCCGCGCGACCCACGGTCGGGGCGAAGGAGGAGGCCGAACAGCTGCTACTGGCTACCGGAGCCGACGCTCCGAGCAACGCAATCGTGCGCGCCACGCTCCTGGGGATCGACCTCCCCGGCCAGGAACACCTGCTCACCGGTCTGTGTGAGCGCTATCTCGACGACGTCACGGCACTGTGGACGGCACGACCAGGAGATCTCGCCCAGACGGTCGCCGAGGGGTTGTTTCCCTCGTGGGCGGTGGACCGGGAGAGCGTGGAGCGCTTCGAGCAGGTGATAGCGGACGAGTCCCAGCCATCGGCGCTTCGACGGATCATCTCCGAGCAGACCGCCGACATGGTCCGCGCGTTGGAGGCCCGCGCCGTCGACACCGCCGAAGCCGGCTGACCCGGGCGGGCGGGCGCCCGGGCGGCAGGTCACGCTGCGTCGAGGTAGAGGTAGTCCTCCCAGTGCGGGCCGATCTCCCGCAGCTGGGAGACCAGCCGCCACGTCGTCCCCCGTGGGGCCGAGAGCGGCACCCGCAGCTCCCACCCCAACTCCGAGAGCAGCTTGTCGGCCTTGCGGTGATTGCACGGCGCGCACGAGGCCACACAGTTCTCCCAGCTGTGCGCTCCCCCGCGACTGCGTGGGATGACGTGGTCCACGGTCGTGGCCTTGGCCGTGCAATAACCGCACCTGTGTCCGTCGCGGTGCATGAGAGCGGCGCGCGTCATCGGGACCTGGGAGCGGTACGGGATCCGCACGTACTCACGCAGCCGGATCACCGAGGGCACGCGAACCGCGGTGTCCACCGAGCGGACCAGAACCTCGACCGGGTGGTCGTGGACCACGTCGGCCTTGCCTCCCAGCAGCATCACCACCGCGCGGCGGGCGGGCAGGGCGGAGAGCGCCTCGTAGCTGGCGTTGAGCAGCAGGACGCGCGGAGCAGACGCGAGCGGGACGTGCCGGTCCGGGACCGGCTCCAGCCTGGAGGGGGATCGTGAACCCGGTTGTCGGTACTCCGTGTTCTCGCGCACTGCAGTTTCCATGGTCGGTCTCCGCTCGTCTGTCCCGAGCCCAGTGCAGCATCCGTGTCCGGGCTCGTCGTGAACCTCGCCTGCCACGATGATGCACCCTCCGCGAACGCTACGCGCGGCTAACGCCTAGCAGATGACCATAAATCCGGCCCGTTCTGCCCGGCGGGCAGCTGACACGGGGTTCTCGATGTGCAGATCCCCGACGTCGCACCGCCAGCACGCTGGGACGCTGCCCCCTCCACCACCTGCCCCGGGGCCCACGGTCCACTGCACAGGCATGATGAAGGACATGACTAGCAGGACTTTCTATGACGAGATCGGTGGAGCGGAGACGTTTCGGAAGATCGTCCACGAGTTCTACCGCCGGGTGGCGGACGACTCCGAATTGCGCGCGATGTACCCCGAGCAGGACCTGGGGCCGGCCGAGGATCGCCTGCGGATGTTCCTCGAGCAGTACTGGGGCGGGCCCACCACCTACTCCGAGCAGCGCGGGCACCCGCGGCTGCGGATGCGGCACAACCCGTACGCGATCGACCGCGCCGCCCACGACGCCTGGCTGACCCACATGCTGGCAGCGGTGGACACAATCGACCGCGAGACCATGGATGACGAGCACCGGGCAGCGCTGGTGGACTACCTCACCCGCGCCGCAGCGATGATGGTCAACACGGCGGAGAACGTGTGAGACCTTCATTCCCCGCGGCGCGCCGGTGGGAGGACATGGTTCTTTACCAGATCTATCCACGATCGTTCGCCGACTCGGACGGTGACGGCGTCGGCGATCTGCAGGGCGTGATCGACCGCCTCGACCACCTGGACTTCCTGGGCGTCGACGGGGTGTGGTTCTCCCCGATCATGCGCTCCCCCGGTGCCGATCACGGATATGACGTGTCCGACCCGCGGGACGTGGATCCACTCTTCGGCGACGTCGACACCCTGCGCGACCTCTTGGAGCGTCTGCACGCCGCCCAGAAGGTTCTCATCATGGACCTGGTGCCCAATCACACCAGCATCGAACACCCCTGGTTCACCGCCGCGGCCGCAGCGGGGCCGCGCAGCCGGGAACGCGCGCGCTATCTCTTCCGCGACGGCCGCGGGGAGGGTGGTTCCGAACCGCCGAACAATTGGCCCTCCGTGTTCGGCGGTCCCGCCTGGACCCGCATCACCGAACCCGACGGCACACCCGGGCAGTGGTACCTCCACCTGTTCGCGCCCGAACAACCGGATCTCGACTGGACGAATCCCGAGGTCGCCGATGATCTCGAGCGGACCCTGCGATTCTGGCTGGACCTGGGAGTCGACGGCTTCCGGATCGACGTGGCCCACGGACTCGCCAAACCCGATGACCTGGCGGATCTGCCCGACGACGTGGAGATCGCCCAGCTCGTCGTCGACCCCCGCGACACACGCTGGGACCGGCCCGGCGTCCACGACATCCACCGACGGATCCGCCGCGTCCTCGACGACTACCCGGGCGCCGCCGCCTTCGGCGAGGTGTGGGTGGGCCCGACCGAGCGATTCGCGCGTTACCTCCGGCCCGACGAGCTGCACTTCGCATTCAACTTCGCGCTCACCGGCGCCCCGTTCGAGGCGCGCGCCCTGCGCGAGGCGATCGATTCCACGCTCGAGGCCGCGCGGGTCTCGGGCGCGGCCCCCACGTGGGCGCTGTCCAACCACGACGTGGTGCGCGAGGTTACCCGCTACGGCAACGGCACCGCCGGTAGCGCCCGCGCACGGGCCATGCTGCTGGTGACACTCGCGCTTCCGGGGATCGCATTCATCTACAACGGCGCCGAACTCGGACTGCCCAGCGACTACTCGATCCCCCACGACCTGCTGACCGACCCCACCTGGGAGCGCACCGGCCACGCCGAGATGGGTCGAGATCACTGCCGCGTTCCCATCCCGTGGGAGGGCGACCGGCCCCCGTACGGGTTCTCGACGACGGACGATACGTGGTTGCCGATGCCCGATGGATGGTCACGGCTTACCGTCGCCGCCCAGCGGGAAGACCCCGTCTCCACGCTGTCGCTGTACCGGGCGGCGATCGAGATCAGGCGGTCATGGCCAGCCGCCGACAGCCAGGCGATCGCCTGGGACAACGACCTGGACGGTGACGGAAATCTTGCGTTTCGGCGAAACGGTAGCGCAATCCTGTGCATGATCAATACATCCCGTCGGCTCGTCCGACTGCCTGACGGCGAGGTCCTTCTCGCCTCGGGCCCGCTCGACGGGAGATGCCTGCCCCCGGACACCGCTGTGTGGCTCCACCACCCCTCCTAGAAGGATGTCGACTTGCGACTGACCGACAAAACCGCGATTGTCACCGGCGGCGCCGGCGGAATCGGCCGCGGCATCACCCGTGCGTTCGTCAAGGAAGGCGCCAACGTCCTCGTGGTGGACATCAACGACGAGGCTGGGGCCGCGCTGGCCGACGAACTCGGCGACAAGGTGCGCTACCTCCACTCGGACATCTCGGTCGAGGCCAACGCGACCAAGATCGTCGCAGCCGCCGTCGAATCATTCGGGCACCTGGACATCTTGGTCAACAATGCCCACGCATCTCGACAGGCACCGCTGCTCGAGACCACCGGCGACATGATGGATCTGTCTTTCAGCACCGGCTTCTACCCCACCTTCTGGTTGATGAAGGCCGCTCACCCGCACCTGTCCGAGCGGGACGGCTCGGTGATCAACTTCGCGTCGGGCGCCGGCATCAACGGCCACCCCACCCAGGCGTCGTACGCGGCCGCGAAGGAGGCGATCCGGGCGATCAGCCGAGTGGCCGCCAACGAGTGGGCCAGCGACGGGATCAACGTCAACGTCATCTCCCCCCTCGCGCTCACCGAGGGCGTGGAGGCGTACATCGACGCGAACCCGGGCATCGAGAAGAAGTTGCTGGCCGGCAACCCGATGCGCCGTTTCGGCGACCCCGAATCCGACATCGGCCGGGTCGCGGTCTTCCTCGCCAGCGCCGACGCGTCCTACATGACCGGGCAGACGATGATGGTCGACGGCGGCGGGATCATGCTCCGCTAGCCCGCAACCTCGGCAGCAGGACCTCGCGGACCGTGTCGGAATTGCGCTCGACCACCACCCACCGCCGGCCCAGTTCGCGGGCCGCGACCGCAGTGGTCCCGGACCCGGCGAACAGGTCCACGATCAGTTCGCCGGGTCCGGACGCCAGTTCCACGATCCGGCGCATCAGCGCCTCCGGCTTGGGGGTGCGGAACCCGTCGACCCCGACCGCCCTCAGTTCGGCCCGCGCGGTATCGGTGGAGCCGACCTCTTGGGACAGCCAGATGGTCTTGAGCTTCTTGATCCGCCCCGCCTCGAACCTGTCCCGTTGGTAGATGTCCACCCGTGGACCCGAACGGCCCCGGACAGTTCGACACACCAGGTCTCCAACACGTTCCCGGGCCCGCTCACGCGACCATCGCCACACCGCCGGGGTGAGATCGCCGAAGACCGGCAGGATCTCTACCAGTCCCGGTTCCGGCTCCACCGACACCACGCCGGTGCCCGGATCGCCGTAGAGCGGGTACGTCATGGTGGGTGTGGTCCGCGGGTTGAAGCGCTTGTTGGTGTTGCGCAGTGGCAACAGCCGGAACATGACACCGTCCTTGTCCCGGTGCGGGAAGTCAGCGGGGTCCACCGCCGAGGCGACCCCGCCCGCGAGGCGCACGTGCCTGGGGTTGCGCGCGTACACCATCAGACGGTCGTGGGATCCCGCGAAGTACCGGTCGAGCTGCCGGCCCTTGGGATTGCTCTCGACCGTGAGGTCGGCGATGAACGCGTCGACGCCGAACACCTCGTCGAGCAGGCAGCGCACGCGGTGGGCCTCGGCGTCGTCGAGGTGCACCCAGATGGTGCCAGTCTCGGCGAGCATGTCGCGGGCCACCACGAGTCGGGTTTCGATGTAGTCGAGCCACTCGTGGCGCGGCATGTTGTCGTGATAGGCGTCGAACCGCCCCCCGCGGTTGTAAGGCGGATCGAGGTAAACGAGCTGGGCGGTGCCGGACGGAGAGAGTCCGTGTGCGGCGAGTTCATCGTGGGCTTCCGCGATTCGTGCGCCGTCGCCGATCAACACCGCCCCGTCGACTCGGTGCGGGTCACCGGTGAAGAGCGCCTCGATCCGGGGGGTTGGCCCATCCGCCCCCGGAATCCCGGCGCGGCCTCGTCCGGGCCACGACACCGAGAAGTCGGGAGAGTTCACCGCAGTGGTTCGAGGGTGAGGGAATCGGTCCGACGGAACACCGTGCCGTAGCGGGCGTCCAGGCGGAGCCAGGCGCCGCGTTCGCTCACCCGGACCGGCTCGCTCTCCGGGGCTCGGCCAGCCTTCTCCGGTACGAACCCGCACATCACCACAGAGAACACCGTCCGCATGTCCACTCCCACGGATTTGGCGGTGTCCGCGCGAACAGTCAGTGCGACCTGGTCGAGCAGTGACGGTGGCAAGCCGGCAGGGCCGGCGTTCTCTCGGGCGGCCTCCCGGCCAGACTGGGTGAGGTCAAGTAGTACCTGGGCCGGCACATCCTCGACGAGGTGGAATCCGTCGGACGGCGGCAGCAGACCCTGCCATGCCGACAGGAGCGGCATACCCGGATCGATCAGCCCATCACCGTCACCGCGCGGCAGGACGTCGAGTTCGGTGAGCAGGTGATCGGCACCGGCCACCACGTCACCTCCGGGGCAGTCGCCGCCGAGTCCACGGACTACCAGCGCCCCGAAGGGGGTCCGGGCCCACACACGCATCCGCCCGTCACCGCCGGAGGTCAGCCGCACCACGGCGGCCTCGTCCAGGCGAAGGAGGCGCCGCAACAGGGTGCGCAGATCGTCGCGGTCGGCGGGGCTGGGGACGCGGATCATTCCGGCGTCCGGTCCCGGTGCTGTCACGCCGGATCCTCGTGCCGGAACTCCAACAGGTAGTCCCGCTCGGCTCGCGTAAACCGACGGGGGCGCTGTGTGGCCAGGTCGAATGCGGCGACGGTCGCCGTGCAGTCGACCGCCGGTGGCGCCGAGTCGGGGGTGGTACGGGTACGGACCTCGTGACGGGCCACGAACATCGCACCGCCGACCTTCTCGCACCACATCCGCACTCGGATCGGGCCGTCAGCGTGCTTGACCTGACCCCGGTACTTCACCGACAGGTCGGTCATCACCGCACCGGCGGTGAGCGTCGTGGTGGGCCTGCCCTCTTCGAAGAGCCACGGAATCCGCGCCTCCTCGATCAGGGTGATCATCCGGGCGTGATTAACATGGTGGTAGAGGTCCTGGTCCGACCATCGCACCGGCATCGCCGCGGTGAATACTCGTCGTCCCGGCTCCCCCGACACGCCCAGAGGACCGCCGGTCTCGTAGACGAGCTGGTCGGTCACCTGGAGGGCCCCTGGTCGGTGATCGCCGCGAGTTGTTGAGCCGCCTCCAACACGTTGCGCACCCCGGTGGGGATCTCCACGGCGGCGGATGTGGACGTGTCATAGGCGACCATGACGACCCGCAGGGTGCAGCAGATCTCGCCCGCCGAGTCGAGGATGGTCTGGCGGATCTGATACGAGGTTGTGCCGACGTGTTCCACCTCGATCTCTACGTCCACCGAGGTGGAATCACGCAGGATGGGCCGCAGGTGGTCGATCTCGGTCCGTCGCACGACCTGCGGAAGGTTGCCCAGCCCGAACGGACCGAACCGGCTGCGGACGAAGAGGATCCGAGCCTCCTGCGCGTACTCGAGATACTTGATGTTATTGACGTGGCCGAGTTGGTCGAAGTCCGCCCACCGCACCTGCAGTGTGCAGCGGAACGTCCCGGCGTCCGCGCCATCCCGTTGCGTCATCCCGCCTCCTCCCGGTCCCCGAGCAGCGCGGTCCGCTCCTCGGGGGTGATCTCCATTGTCGTGATTTCGTCTTCGGCCGTGACGACCAACACCGTGTCGACCACCGCGCACGGTTCGGTACCGGTCGACTCGGAGCCGATGGAGGTCCGCATCGTGAACGAGGTGCGGCCCACCCGCAGAATCTGCACGTCCACCCACACCTCGGACACGCCCATGCCGATCGTGCGGCGGAAGTCGATTTCCATCCACCGCGCGAGCGCTATCGGCACCCGCGAGCCCGGCACACCGAACTTCTCGCGGAACCACATCAACCGGGCGTCCTGCGAGAACTCCTGGAACCGCACGTTGTTGACGTGCATGCCCACGAAGTCGGAAATTCGCAACGGGATCCGGACCCGGTGCACGGCCCCCGCCGAGGTGAGGTCCCCGGTCGGGGTATCAGCGCCCTGTGTGATCGGTGTGGCCATCGTCGGTCAGTCCCTCGTGAGTTTGCGGTGCGTGACCCGGTGCGGGCGGGCCGCGTCGGCGCCGAGACGCTCGACCTTGTTCTTCTCGTAGCCCTCGAAGTTGCCCTCGAACCAGTACCACTGCCCCTCGGCCACGTTGCCCTCCCAGGCGAGGATGTGGGTACAAGTGCGGTCCAGGAACCACCGGTCGTGCGAGATGACGACGGCGCAACCCGGGAAGTCCTCGAGTGCGTTCTCCAGGCTGCCCAGCGTCTCGGTGTCGAGGTCGTTGGTCGGCTCGTCCAGGAGGATCAGGTTGCCGCCAACCTTGAGGGTCAGCGCCAGGTTGAGACGGTTGCGCTCACCACCGGACAGGACGCCAGCCTTCTTCTGCTGGTCCGGCCCCTTGAAGCCGAAGGCGCTGACGTAGGCGCGCGAGGGCATCTCGTTCTGGCCGACCTCGATGTAGTCGTTGCCCTCGGAGACGACCTCCCACACCGATTTCTCCGGGTCGATGTTCGCGCGGTTCTGGTCCACGTAACTGAGCTTGACGGTGTCGCCCACCTTGACAGTGCCGGAATCCGGCTCCTCGAGGCCCACGATGGTCTTGAACAGTGTCGTCTTACCGACACCGTTGGGACCGATCACGCCGACGATGCCGTTTCGCGGAAGGGTGAACGACAGGTCCTTGATGAGGACGCGGCCGTCGAAGCCCTTGTGCAGGTTCTCGACCTCCACCACCACGTTGCCGAGGCGCGGCGGCGTGGGGATCTGGATCTCTTCGAAATCGAGCTTGCGGTGCTTCTCGGCCTCCGCGGCCATCTCCTCGTACTTGGCCAGACGGGCCTTGGACTTACTCTGCCGGGCCTTGGCGCCGGAGCGCACCCACTCGAGCTCGGCCTTGAGACGCTTCTGCAGCTTCTGGTCCTTCTTGCCTTGGACCTCCAGGCGCTCGGCTTTCTTCTCCAGGTAGGTGGAGTAGTTGCCCTCGTAGGGGTGCAACTGGCCGCGGTCGACCTCGCAGATCCACTCCGCAACGTGGTCAAGGAAGTACCGGTCGTGTGTGACTGCCAGGACGGCGCCGGGATAGGCGGCCAGGTGCTGCTCGAGCCACAGCACGGACTCAGCGTCCAGGTGGTTTGTGGGCTCGTCGAGCAGCAGCAGGTCAGGCTTGCTCAACAGAAGCTTGCAGAGCGCCACGCGACGCATCTCGCCGCCGGACAGGTTGGTCACCGGCGAATCGCCCGGCGGGCAGCGCAGGGCATCCATGGCCTGCTCGATCTGCGAGTCGACATCCCAGGCGTCCACGGCGTCGAGCTGCTCCTGCAGCCGACCCATTTCCTCCATGAGCTCGTCGGTGTAGTTGGTCGCCATCTCCTCGGCGACCTCGTTGTACCGGCGCAGCTGCACCATCGTCTCGCCGAGTCCGTCCTCGACGTTCTCCTTGACGGTCTTGTCCGGATCGAGCTCAGGCTCCTGCAGCAGGATGCCGACAGTGGCCTCCGGGTCGAGGAACGCCTCGCCGTTGGAGGGCTGATCGATCCCGGCCATGATCTTGAGGATGGAGGACTTGCCGGCGCCGTTGGGGCCCACGACGCCGATCTTCGCACCGGGGTAGAAGGACATCGTGACGTCATCGAGGATCACCTTGTCCCCGTGCGCCTTACGTACCTTCTTCATCGTGTAGATAAACTCGGCCATTCTACCCTCTCACCTGCGCAAATAGTTCACATCGCCGCGGGTGGGCCGCGGGCACGACCCCCATGTTACGTGTCCGCCCGCGGCCCCGGCGCCCGCGTTGGACGCCGCCCCCACGTCCCGCCGCATCAGGCTCCGGCCGCCCCCACGAACTCGCCCTCATCGCTCGGCTCGGACTCCGCCGCCTGTGAGTCCCGCGACCCGATGTCCATCGCGTCCTCGCCCCCGCCCACGTCCTGCGGACCACCCCCATCGGCGCCCGGCCCCTCGACCGGCGCATCCGTCTTTGCCCGGCGAACCGTGACGTCCATGCGGGACAGGTCCGGCCCCACGGCGCTGACCCGCATCTCCAGGTCACGCATGAGTCGGCCGTCACGCTCGTACTCGTTGGTGAGCAACCGGCCGTGGAGGATCACCCCGTCGCCCTTGCAGATCGCGCCGGACGCCCGTTGTGCCAGCCTGCCCCAGCAGTTGGCGGAGAAATACAGCGTGCCGCCGGTCTTCCACTCCCCCGAGAGGCGATCCTGGTAGCGGCTGTTGCTGGCCACCCGAAAGGTGAAGACCTGGTCGTCGCCCACCCGCCGGGTGGTGGGGTCGGTGATTACCGTTCCGCGGACGGTCGTGTGAGTCTCGTTCATGGGCTAACTCCTGTCACGTTCGGCCGACCGTGCGTCGGCCTCGTGACCCGAGCGTGCCCCAGCTCGTCGTCGTCACCCTTCGCCCTCACCGCCCGTCGTGGCCGCACTGTGGAGAGGTGGCGGGGTGTGGAGAACAGCGTTCAATCGGACGACGAGGAGCGCGGTGTCAGTGTCGACGATCGGCGCGGGACATCTCGCGGAGCATCTCGTTATACGCCTTGAGCTCGGCGTCGTCATCTCGCTCGGCCTGCCGCTCCCCGCGCCGGGCCTCACGCATGTCGCTCTGGTACCACTGCCACGCCAGAGCCAGCATGACGATCACCAGAGGGATCTCCCCCGCCGCCCACGCGACGCCGCCGCCTACCCGCTGGCTCTGCAGCAGGTCCGGGATCCACGGCAAGCCGATCCCCGAATACCATCTCTCGGCCAGGACGCTGGGGTAGTTCATGAGCAGGATGCCGAAGAACGCGTGGAACGGCAGCGAGCCCAACAGCACCATGAGCTTGTACATCGGCGAGAAGTGCCGCGGCGCGGCATCCACGCCGATGATCACCCAGTAGAAGAGGTAACCGCTGATGAGGAAGTGCACGTTCATGAACATGTGGCCCATGTGCTCGGAAGCGAGCGTCTGATAGAACCCGCCGAAGTAAATGAGGTAGAAACCAGCCACGAACTGCACCGACGCCACGACCGGGTGGGTGAGGAAGCGCGAAAGGGGGTTGTTGATGAACTCCACCAGCCACTCGCGGGGCCCCGGCGGGTTGCCCCGACCGGCGGCCGGCAGTGCGCGCAGTGCGAGCGTGAACGGGCCGCCGAGCGCCAGCATCACCGGCACCAGCATCGAGACGAGCATGTGACCCACCATGTGGCTGGCGAAGTCCGCCATCATGTACATCCCCATCCCGGAGCTGGTGGTGAGGAACAGGATCACGCAGCCCGACACCCAGAAGGCGGTGCGGCTGGCCGGCCACGAAATGCCGCGACGGCGCAGCTGCACGAGCCCCCAGACGTACAGGCCCAACAGGATGACCGAAGCAAGGCCCAGCACCATGTCGAACCGCCACGTGCCGAACACGGTGCTGAACGCGAAGGGGCCGGGCAATTCGAAACCGAGCAGCGCCTCCTGACGCGTGGGGACGTACAGCGGTGCGGGCGGCGGCGTGCGGCCGAGCGAGACAGACAGACCCAGCGTGCCCGCCATGACCATCGCTTCCACCAGGATGATCCGCAGCAGGGTCGGCCTGTCGACCGGCGCATTGGCACCCGTCGACTCGATCTTGGCGATCACTCGGCGGCGAATCGCCAGACCGAACAGTGCCAGTAGGCACAGCACCAATGCCTTGGACACCACCAGCAAACCGTAGGTGGAGGTGAAAAGGTCGGCGGGGTGCAGGCGCACGATCGCGTTGATGACGCCCGTGAAGCCAAGCGCGACGATCGCGACCGTCGCGACCACCGAATAGCGGCGCAGGGCCAAGGCGACGCGGGAGCCGCCGCGCCACGTGTGCACGATCAGGGCGACGAGCCCACCGACGTAGAACGCGGCACCGAACAGGTGGATGATCAGCGAGTTGGTGGCGATGTCGTGCGCGGTGCTGCCCGACGCGTGGCCCGTGGCCGCCACCGGGAGGAGCGAGAGCGCGGAGACTGCCAGCCAGATGACCGACCACCGCCAGCTCAGCGTGAGCCGCTGCCCGATGCCGGCTACCAGAGCGATGATCGCGGCCCAGCGCCAGGATGACGCGACGTCAATCTGGTTGATCGCCACCAGCCACTGGTCCGGCGGCAGCGACTCCCAGAACGTACGCCCGGAGACGTCCGAAAGCGTCAGCGGAATGAGTAGGGCCGCGGCAACCGCCCAAGCGATGTTCACCCATGAGGAGAGCTGCTGCATGCGGTAGCCGTCGACGTCGAGGGTCTTGTCCTTCTGCGGAGGAGTGAAGAACGCTGCGAACAGCGCTGCACCCACCGCGATGGCGGCGAGGAGTTCGCCGATGGACCGCAGTACCGGTAGACCCGCCGTGGTGATCGGGCCCGGGTCGGGCACACCGACCAGCTCGAGCGCCAGCTCGGCGGACATGGCCGACAGCGGGATGACCACCCCCGCCGCCACCGCCGCCAAGAGCAAGACCAGGGCAACAATGTTGCGGGTTCCGAACCGACCGGCGGTGGCAAGGGCGGTCTTCGACGACGTCATAACCTCTATCGTAGGAACCCGAGCGTCCCCGGGCAGATTCGCCACTGTCCGACCCACCCCCCGGATCGGCTACCATTCTCCCGGCGACGCCGGACGCGCGCGTCGCAGGCCTCCGTAGCTCAGTGGATAGAGCATCCGGTTTCTACCCGGCTGGTCAGGGGTTCGAATCCTCTCGGGGGCGCCGATCGGCACCGTGTCAGCCCGCGGCCTTCCGCAGCCGTGCCAGCGAAGGTTCGGCCGCCTCCGCGCGGAACTGGTCCAGCGCGAGTCGCCGATCTGGATCAGGGCGGTGTCGGTGTATCCGGCCCCCGTACGGCCGCACCTGCACGGTCGCCGCCTTCTGTGCAACAACCGCCGGGTGGTACCGCAGGACCGGACAGGTGACGTAGGTGCACAGGTCGACTCGATCCTTGACGTGCGCGACGGCCCCGACCACACTCCACACTTTCTCTGACGGGGGCGGCATCGTGCTGCTCCTCTTGCTGCTCAAGCTGGGACTCGGCCGTGCTCCGGCGGGCATCACGCGGGTAAGGTCAGCGCTGCCACACCCGCTATCGGCGGGCGCACCGAGCGGAAGACCCGAGGAGCCCCATGTCCCTGCCCACGCCCACCGCGTCGAACCGAGCAGTCGTCACCGGCGCCTCCTCCGGGATCGGAATGGCCCTGGCCACCGAACTCGCCCGTCGTGGGCATTCGCTGATCGTGGTGGCCCGTCGCGAAGCCGTGCTGCAGGAGCTCAAGTCACGGCTCGAGGGCGAATTCGGGGTGAGCGTGGAGGTCCGCGCGTGCGACCTCGCCGACCCCGCAGCACGGCAGCCGCTGCTGGACGAGCTGGCCGGGCGCGAGATCTCGGTCCTGTGCAACAACGCGGGCATCGCCACCTTCGGTCCGGTCGCCTCCCTAGATCCCGAGTACGAGAAGCACCAGGTGCAGGTCAACGCGGTCGCGTGCCACGATCTCGTGCTCGCGGTGCTGCCGGGGATGGTCGAGCGGCGCTCAGGCGCGATCCTCAACGTGGGCTCGGCGGCCGGAAACATGCCGATCCCCAACAACGCCACCTACGCCGCGTCCAAGGCGTTCCTCAACACGTTTTCCGAGTCTCTGCGCGGCGAACTCAAGGGCTCCGGCGTCAACGTCACGCTGCTGGCGCCGGGCCCGGTGCGTACCGAGGAGATCGTCGAGGAGGAAAAAACCTTCGTCGACCGCCTGGTTCCTGATCGTCTATGGGTGGACACCGAGTACACCGCCCGTGTCTCACTCGACGCGCTGGCCCGCAACAAGATGCGGATCGTTCCCGGGCCGCTGAGCCAGGCGATGTCGGTGGCCGGCAATTACACACCGCGCGGGATCATGGCGCCCATCGTCGGCAAGTTCTACGCCAAGCTCGGCGAGGGACAGTCCCAGGTCTGACCCGCGTCGGGGGTCAGCGACGCCGACGCGAGCGCGTCCCGAAAAGGCTGCGGGTGAGCTCCCGGCCCGCCGCCGACGCCGCCGACCGCATGAAACTGCGCACGGCGGGGTTGCTCAGGGTCTGGGCGACGAATCCCTCATCGTCGTCACGTCGAACGCCGACACCGCCGCTGCCGCCGCGGGCCTGCTGTCGCGACTCCTCGCGCGCCAGATCCGCCTGAAGGGCAGCCTCCTCAGCACCGACTTGAGCCTGCTCGGCGGCGCGCGCCTTCTCCTCCAACTTCTCGAACGCCGACACCGGATCCACCGTCTCGCCGTACTTGGCGTACAACTCGGAGCCGCGGGCCATCTCGGTGATCGCGTCGGTGCCGATGGTGTCCATGAGCGAACGGGGCGGGGCCATGAGCGTCCACGCCACCGGGGTCGGGGCGCCGCGCTCGGACAGCACCGTGACGATCGCCTCACCCGTGCCCAGTGACGTCAGGGCCGACTCAATGTCGTATACCTCCGATTTCGGGTACGTCCGCACTGTCTTCGACAGCGCCGCCTGGTCTTCCGGGGTGAACGCCCGCAGTGCGTGCTGGACGCGCGCGCCGAGCTGCGAAAGCACCTCCGACGGGATGTCGGTGGGCTGCTGCGAGCAGAAGTACACGCCCACCCCCTTGGAGCGGATGAGCTTGACCGTCTGCACCACCTGCTCGAGGAACGCCTTAGACGCGTCCGAGAACAGCAGGTGCGCCTCGTCGAAGATAAACACCAGCTCCGGCGTGTCCACGTCGCCCTTTTCGGGCAGCTCCTGGAACAGCTCCGCCAGGATCCACATGAGGAACGTCGAGAACAGCGCAGGCCTGGCGGCCTCTCCCCCCAACTCGATGGCCGTCACGACGCCACGTCCGTCGACGGTGCGCATGAGGTCCGCCGGATCGAGGGCGGGGTCGCCGAAGAACGTGTCACCCCCCGCCGCCTCGAGGGTGACCAGGGCGCGCAGGATCACTCCGGCCGTCGCCGAGGACACGCCGCCGATGCCCTTGAGGTCGGCCTTGCCCTCGTCGCTGGTGAGGTGCGCGATCACGGCGCGCAGATCCTTGAGGTCGAACAGTTCGAGCCCCTGCTGGTCGGCCCAGTAAAAGATCAGGCCTAGCGTCGACTCCTGGGTGGCGTTGAGGCCCAGCACCTTGGACAGCAGGATGGGCCCGAAGTCGCTGATCGTCGCGCGGACCGGCACGCCGATGCCCCCTGTGCCCAGCGAGAGGAACTCCACGGGGAAACTCTCCGGCGCCCAGTCGACGCCCGCGCGCTCGGCACGGTCGGTGACCTTGGGGCTGTTCTCCCCTGGCGCGGCCAAGCCGGAGAGGTCCCCCTTGATGTCGGCGACGACGACGGGGACACCCGCCGACGACAACTGCTCCACCAACAACTGAACCGTCTTGGTCTTTCCCGTTCCGGTAGCGCCGGCGATGAGGCCGTGCCGGTTGACCATCGACAGGGGAAGAGCCACCCGCGCACTGGGGTCGGGTGTCCCGTCGACCATCACCGCCCCCAGGGTGATCGCCGGCGAGTCGGTGGCGTATCCGGCGGCGATCTCCTGCTGAGCGGTGTTCTGCGTCATGCGCTGCTCTCCTTGGACGACGGGGGTGCCGGTGGACGGCGATATAGTCGAATGATGCCAGATCCGACCACTGTTCCGACGCCCGCGCCGACGCCACACCAGGAGTCCAAGAACGACCGGATTGTCTGGATCGACTGCGAGATGACCGGCCTCGACACTTCGTCCGACGCGCTGGTGGAGATCGCCGCACTGGTGACCGACTCCGAGCTCAACGTTCTCGGTGACGGGATCGACATCGTCATTCACGCCTCCGACGCCGCGCTCGACGCGATGGTCCCGGTCGTGCGCGACATGCACGCCTCGTCCGGCCTGACCGAGGAGATCCGCGAATCGACGATGACGATCGCCGAGGCCGAGAAACTGGTCCTGGCCTACATCCGCGAGTGGGTCCCGGTGTCCGGATCGGCTCCCCTGGCGGGCAACTCGATCGGAACGGACCGCGCGTTCCTCGCCCGCGATATGCCCGAGCTGAACGCCTACCTGCACTACCGGATGATCGACGTCAGCTCCATCAAAGAGCTGTGCCGCCGCTGGTACCCGCGCATCTACTTCGGCCAGCCAGAGAAGGGCATGTCACACCGCGCGCTGGCTGACATCAAGGAGTCGATCCGCGAGCTCGAGTACTACCGCGCCACCGCCTTCGTGCCACACCCCGGCCCGACCAGCGACGACGTCAAGCGGGCCGCCGCGGAACTGCCCGCCATCAACTGAGCCGACCTGCCGATTTCCCGGCGACGGTATCGACGGGGTAAAGTCGTGAGCGCTGTCCGCGAGGGCGGCGGTGGTGGCTGTAGTTCAGCTGGTAGAGCACCAGATTGTGATTCTGGATGTCGCGGGTTCGAGCCCCGTCAGCCACCCCTAGCGCAGGGCCCGGACCTCACGGTCCGGGCCCTGCTTTCATCGCGCGGACAGGCGTTGCCCCGCCGACGGTTACCAGCGGTTGCGCTACTGCTCGGCCCAGTCGACCAATCCGTCGAGCAAGATCTCCGACCCGTCATCGGCGTCAGCGTGGCGTCGAAGCGCCCGCCCAGAGCCTGCACACGAATCCAGGTGGAGCCTCGATCGTCGTCATCGACCTCGATAGCCACGCGTCCTCACCCACGCCCGCCGATGCGGGCACGAATCCGTCACACCCCAGCACTCCCACCGTTTGGTGCGGCCCCACCCGCGATCTGCGTGCGGTGCACGGGTGAACGAGACCAGCCCACGGCGGCCGGGGTGAGCCGGCGGCCGTGGGCCAGGTCGGTGATGTTGCTGACCTCGCGCGCGAGGTCATGAGGTCGCTCGTGCACGACAGCCGATGGCCGTCAGTCCGAGCGGGGACCGTCCGCATCGTCCGAAACATCCGGCGGGCGATTCTTACGGCCTGCCGACTCGATCGCCCAGACCACGACGCCGATCGCCGGCCCCAACGCCACACCCAGGGAGATGTTGCCCAAGACGACCCCGACGGCAACCCCGAGGCCCACACCGATGCCGATCCACAGGCCGAGCCTGGTCATGTCCACGGATCAGGACGCGCCCCGGTCGGCGTTGCCGGCCTTCCAGGTCTCCCACGGGACGTTCCAGTCGCCCAGACCATCCCAGCCCGGCAGCGTGTCGCCTACGGTTCCGGATACCTCGAAGATGTCGCCTCGCTTGGCATTGTCGTAAAACCACTTCGCGTCGCCGGTGGTGACGTTGAGACAACCATGGCTCGTGTTCTGGCTGCCCTGCGCCCACACCGACCACGGCGCGGCGTGGAGGAAGATGCCGCTGTAGGACATCCGGGTCGCGTACTGCACCGGTGTCCGGTAGCCGTCGGCCGAGTCCGCGGGGACTCCGTAGGTTGAGGAGTCCATAATCATCGAGGCGTGCTTCTCCCCGATGACGTAGACCCCGTTGGGGGTCGGGGTACCGGCCTTGCCCATCGAGGTGGGCATGGTTTTGATGACTTCACCGTTGCGCTCGACCACGATCTGCTTGGTGGAATCATCCACCCTCGAGATCACGGCGTCGCCGATCTCGAAGGCACTGTGGGCGTCCTGCTGCCCGTACATCCCGCCGCCGAGGTCCTCGCCGTAGATGTCGACGTTGACGTCGATCTTGGTGCCGGGGGCCCAGTACTCGGCCGGACGCCAGCGGACCTCCTGGTTCGAAACCCAGTAGAACGCGCCTTCGACCTCGGGCTCGGTCTTGATGTGGATGTTGTCCTGAGCCGCGCGACGATCCGCGATCGGCTCGTCAAACATCACCGCGACCGGCTGGCCGATCCCCACCACAGACCCCTCGCCCGTGGTCAGGTACGCCGCCGTCATGATCTCCGGCGTCAGCGTGGTGAAGGTGGCGCTCCTGCGGGTGACCAGGCCGGCCTCGTCAGTTGCGGTCGATTCCAGCGTGTACTGCCGGCCGTACCCGAGGTCCTCGGTGGTCCGCCACTCCGTGAGGTCGGGGTTGAATTCACCCTGGACCTGCACGCCCTCGGGATTGCGCACGACGACCGAGTCGAACCTGCCGCCCTCGGCGCTGACCACCACGGGCTCAGCTGGGTTGGCGTCGGTGGCGCCGTCCGCGACCGACAGGTCGATCACGGCAGACGGGTCCGCGGTCTCCTCCGCGACCTGGCTCCCCTGCGCCCCGCCGTCGCCGATGGTGCAGCCGGTGAGGAGGAGGGCCCCGGTGAACACCACGGCCAGTCCGAGTCGGGCCCTCGACCGGATTCCGGTCGTTCGCCGCCCCGTCCGATCCGTTGTGCTGACGTTCACCAATGGCCCCTTCCGACTTCGCTTCCTCCCGGCCGCGGCCACGACCGAGGGGATGTCCTCCTCAGTATGCCTGGTCACATGCCCGCGCTCCATATCGAATGACCTGGGGCGGTAGCGACTTCAACCCCGGTTCACCCCTCCCGACCAGGCGATTTCGTGATCTGACGCGGCTGCTGTTACTGTTTCTCTCGCACCAAGCAAGCGCCATTAGCTCAATTGGCAGAGCAGCTGACTCTTAATCAGCGGGTTCGGGGTTCGAGTCCCTGATGGCGCACATAAGAGAAGGTCCCGGGTCCACGACCCGGGACCTTTTTGTCGGCCGAGAGTTCCCCGCGTGCCGGGTCGTCCGCTGAGAGCTGGCCGACGAGTCGCCGGATGGCGTCAAGGGAAAAAGAAGAGCGTCCCGCGCACGTCCCAGGTGGTGGGGTGCGCGGAACGCTCTCTGGCGCTGGGCAACAGCTCCGACGGACGAACCTGCGGTCGCCTCAGAGGGCCCGACGGGCCGCCAGGTAGGCCTCGATGCGCTGACGTTCCTTGCGCTTGTTGACCATAGACACGGTTATCCCGCCCACGACCAGCGTTGCGATACCCCCGAGCACCGCAAGGACGCGCGGGTCCTTGAGGGCAGCGGTGGCGCGCTCCTTGCCTTCGGCCGCGAGGTTCTTGGGGTTGACCCGGTCGATGATCTCGTCCAAGGTCGTCGCGAGATCGTCACGCGCCTTGGCGATGTCGCCTTCGATGCTGTCGTAACTCCTGGACACGAGACCTCCGTCGATCGCTCGTCCGCGGGGTATCCCGCGGGTTCTTGACCCCGCCCACGCTACTGCACCCGGAGTGGATCCGCGCCGTGCGCCGAAGCATCGGATAGGTTGAAAGAGTCCGACGCCCCGACTCGACCCCCAGGAGCACCGGTGACCGCACCACGGCTCGAGGTGGGCCAGACGGCCCCCGCCTTCACCCTCCCCGACGCCGACGGGACGCCCACGTCGCTCGAGGGGCTCCTCGCGGAGCACGGGAGGGTCCTGCTGTACGTCTACCCGGCCGCGATGACGCCGGGCTGCACCACGGAGACCGTGGACTTCGAGAACGCGCTGCAGGAATTGGCCAACGCCGGCCTCGGAGTCGTGGGCGTCTCCCCCGACGCCCCAGAGAAGCTCCAGCGGTTCCGCGACAAGCACGGCATCACGTTCCCGCTCCTGTCCGACCCGGACAAGACGATGCTCGCCGCGTGGGGCGCCTACGGCGAGAAGAAGAACTACGGCAAGACCGTGATGGGCGTGATCCGCTCGACCTTCGTCGTAGAGCCCGACGGCACTGTGTCCCTGGCCCGGTACAACGTCCGGGCGAAGGGCCACGTGGCGATGGTCGCCAAGATGCTCGGAATCGAGCTGCCAGAGTCCGAACCCGTGGAGGGCTGACCTCACCCATGACCAACGAATCGCCCGAGGGCGCCCACGAGCAGACACGGGATCCCGGCGATGAGGCCGTCCAGGACGAACCGAACATCCTGGTCCCCCGCCGCCGTCCCATTCAGGAACGCAGCCGGAGGAAGTTCCAGGCACTGCTCTCGTCCGCCCGGGAAGTGCTCGTCGAGGAGGGCTTCGACTCGTTCACCTGCGAGGAGGTCGCCTCGCGTGCGGGGGTACCGATCGGGACGCTCTACCAGTTCTTCGCCAACAAGTATGTGCTCGTCTGCGAGTTGGATCGCCAGGACGCCCACGGCGTGATCGAGGAAGTCGAGCGGTTCGCGCAGAAGATCCCGGCGTTGGACTGGCCGGAGTTGCTCAACGATTTCCTCGACCACCTGGCCGACCTGTGGTTGCGAGATCCCTCCCGGCGAGCGGTCTGGCTGGCCACCCAGGCCACCCCTGCCACCCGCGCCACGGCGGCCGTGAACGAACGCGAGATCGCCCGGATGATCGCCAGCGTCCTTGCCCCGCTCATGCCCGCCACCGAGCGTGAGCGTCGGGCGTTCATGGCCGAGGTGCTCGTGCACGTGTCGTACTCGATGCTCAACTTCTCGGTGAGCGCCAGCCCCGTCACCAACGCCGGCATCAGCGACGGTGGCGTCGTCTCCTCCAGCGCGGGCGTCGGCTCGGCGGGCGGCGAGGACATCCACGACGCCACCGTCACCGAACTCAAGCGGATGCTCACCGCCTACCTGTGGCTGGCGGAAAAGGAAGCCCAGGCGGACTGATCCAGGCAGTCGGGCCCGGCGGGCGGGCATCGGCTCGGGGCGCACCGCATTGCGGCACACTCGTTGGCGACCGCTACCCCGCGGCCGGGCCCTCGAGGATGACGAACGCGATCGCCGACCCACCATCGTGACTCAGTGAGACGTTCCACCGCGCGCCCTCGCCCACGGTCGAGGACACGTACCGGGCCACCTCTCCGCCGAGCCTCACCGTGGGCCGTCCCCAGGCATCACACACCGTCTCGATCTCCGCCCACCGCAGCAGGTCCGGAGGGATAGGTGGCGGCGCACCGTACAGCGCCGCCGACCACGCCTTGACCACTGCCTCCTTAGCCGCCCAGCGGGCAGCGAGGTGACGGGTCAGCGGGTCGTCGAGGCGGGCGGGACCGGCCGCCAGGGACGACGACGTCGCCTCTCCCGGCACGGCCCCGCGGGACTCGGCACGTTCCCGACACTGCCTGCGCTCGGTGGCCGAGAAGGCCCTGGTGAGGCGCGTCCCCGGTTCGGCCAGCGACGCGGCGAAGGCGCCGAGGTCAACGATGTCGACCCCGACGCCTCTCACCCCGGTCGTCACCGCCCGGAGATCTCCGCGGTCCCGGTGTCCGGGTATCCGGCAGCCGCGAGGACGCCGTCGGCGTCGAGACGCGCGGCCGGATCCAGCAGGACCGCGGCCTCACGCTCCTTGACCTCGTCGGCCGACCCTTCGCCCAGTCGACGCGCCTCGGGGCGGGCGTAGAGCGCCTCCCCGCCATGGATGGCGTCGGTCAGACGACGGGCGCCCTCACGCTCGCGCCGCAGGCCGGCCTCGCGGATGCGCTCGGCCTCGTCCTGCCCGTACTCCGCGGCGACCGCCCGGTGGAAGGCCTCCGGGTGGGCGACGGCGATGAGGCCCGAGACGTGTCCGAAGCCCAGCGAGGTGAGCAGACCGGCCTTGAGCGGCAGGTCACCGCCCAGCTGCAGGGTCTCCCGCAGCCACACCAGGTGCCGGTGCCGGTCGAGCACGTCGTCGACGCAGTCCAGCGCCCGGTTCGGCGGCAGGGTGCCCGACCGCAGCATCTGGGTCAGACCGATGAGCTGGAACGCCGCCGCGCCACCCTTGGCGTGCCCGGTGAGCGACTTCTGCGACACCACGAACAGCGGGTTGCCCTCCGACCGACCGATCGCGGCGGCGAGCCGCTCGTGGAGGTCGGACTCGTTGGGGTCGTTGGCCTTGGTCGAGGTGTCGTGCTTGCTCACCACGGCCACGTCGTCGGCGGTCAGGCCGAGCTGGGCGAGCCCGCGGGCCAGCGGCGAGCGGCGCCCACCGCGACCGGCACCCAGCGCACCCAGGCCGGGGGCCGGGATGGAGGTGTGCGCACCGTCCGCGTACGACCCGGCCCAGGCCACGACACCCGTGACCGGCAGGCCCATGCGGGCCGCGACGTCACCGCGCGCCAGCAGGATCGTGCCGCCACCCTGCGACTCGACGAACCCGCCGCGCCGCCGGTCGTTGGCCCGGCTGTAGTGCCGCTCGTCGATCCCCTTGGCCGCCATGGCCGCGGAGTCGGCGGTCGCGGACATATCGGCGAAGCCCTGGATGCCCTCGGTGGACAGGTCGTCGAACCCGCCGGCCACCACGAACTCGGCCTTGCCGGCGCGGATCTTGTCGAAGCCCTCCTCGACGCTCACCGCGGTGGTGGCGCAGGCCGCCACCGGGTGGACCATCGAGCCGTATCCACCGACGTAGGACTGCATGACGTGCGCGGCCACCACATTGGGCAGCGCCTCCTGCAGCGTGTCGTTGGCACGGCTGCGGCCGAGGATGCCGTCGATGTACAGCGAGCGCATGCTGGTCATGCCCCCCATGCCAGTGCCCTGCGTGTTGGCGACGTCGGCCGGGTGGACGTGGGCCAGCAGCTCCGCCGGGGTGAAGCCCGAGGAGATGAAGGCGTCCACGGTGGCAACCAGGTTCCACGCCGCCACCCGGTCGATGCCGGAGACCATGTCGGCGGGGATGCCCCATGCCGTCGGATCGAAGCCGGTGGGGATCTGCCCGCCGACCACCCGGGTGAGCGTCGCGCGGCGCGGCACCCGGATCTCGGTGCCGGCCTTGCGGGTGACCGTCCACTCACCGTCCTCGCTGCGGGTGACGACGGTGTTTTCCGGGTCGTCGGACTGGTAGGCGCGGGCCTGGGCCTCGTCGTCCACCACGAAGGACAGGTCCTCCGGGAGGAACACCGAGGTGAGCTGCGGCGAGGTGCCCGCGAACATCTCCGCGCGCGAGTCGTCGGCGTAGGTGCGCACGCCCACCCGGGCGAGGACCTCGTCGTGGAAACGCTCGGCGATGTCGGCCTCGTCGATCGGGTCACCGGACTCGGTGACGGTCCACCCGGCGCGCGGCGAGTCCTCCCAGGTGATGAGCCCGGTGGACCAGGCCAGCTCGACCACTCCGGCGGCGGTGAGGTCTCCGGTGGTCTCCACCTCGAAGCGGGTGCGGGCGCTGCCGTAGGGGCCGACCTCGCCGGCGCCCACCATCACGACCATGTCCTCGAGCTGCTGGGTGACCTCGCCCCACTCGGGACGTTCGTCGACGGTGACCGTCGGCAGCGAGGGCAGCGCGGCGATCGTGCCCGCGGCGTCCTCTGTCGAGGCCTCGGTGCCGGCGGCCGGGCGGTCCGCCGCGAGGGCGGACATATCCAGGTCGGCGGTGCCGAGTCCGCCGGTGAGGTCGACGGTGACGGGGGCGTCACCGGCCGCGGAACGGAAGTCAGGGGTGCACCAACGCAGCAGCTCGGCGGCCATCTCGGCCGTCGACCAGGTGGACACGCCCGCAGCCTCGACGGCCTCGACGAGCGGGTCGTTGTGGCCCATGAGTCCGGTGCCGCGGACCCAGCCGATGATCGCGTGGACGAACGTCACGCGCTCCGACCAGGACTTCTCCGAGCCCCACTTGGCGATCATGGCGTCGAGCGCGGCCTTGGCCTCGCCGTAGGCGCCGTCGCCGCCGAACATGCCGCGGTTGGGCGAGCCCGGCAGGACCACGTGCAGGCGGGAGTCGACGTCGGTGTCGGCCCCGATCGCGCCGAGCCCGGCGACGAGCTTCTCCACGCCCCACAGCAGGACGCGCATCTCGGTCTCGGCGCGCGGACCGGCGTCGGCCATCGAGCCCTGGACGCGGGGTGCCGCGAACGGGAACAGCAGCGTCGGGGTCAGCGCCGGCTTGAGCACGGTGGTCTGGCCACCGGCCGACTCGGCGTGCTCGGACCCGACCCACTCCACCAGCGCGTCGACGTCCGAGTAGGACGTCAGGTTGGCCGGCAGGACCCACAGCGCCGCGTCACCGCGGGCGTTGCTGCGATACAGGTCCTTGAAGAACGCCAGCTTGGACTGGTCCAGGTTGGAGGTGGTGGCCACCACGGTGGCTCCGCCCGCCAGGAGGCGTCCGGTGACGGCGGCGGCGATGGATCCCTTGCCGGCGCCCGTGACGACGGCGACGTCACCCGCGTACTCGCCTACGAACTGCTCGGCTGCGGCCTCCGAGATCTCCCGGTAGGCGCTCGCGAGGGCGTCGCGGCGGGCATCGGTCGCCCGGGCCGCCCACCAGCGAGCCTGCTCGGCGACGATCTCACCGGCACCGCAGAAGGCGTCCGCCGCGTCGGCGGGTACGTCGGACCGGGTCCACAAGCGGGCCAGGTCCTCGCGGGCCGAGGCCCAGCGGTCGTCCATGAGGACCGCGCGGCCCGCGTCGAAGGCCGGGGCCACCACGCGACGCCAGTCGGCGCCGAGTTCGGCGGCCACGAGGTCCGCCAACTCGGAGTCCGGGTCGGCTTCGGCGAGCAGGTCGACGGCCTCGGGCTCGAGGTGTCCGAGTCGGGTGAGCACGCCGCGTGCGGCGCGGGCCAGGACACCGTCGGCACCGGTGATCTCGTCGGCGAACTCGGTGAGGGCGGCGGAGTCGACGACTCCCCCGCCTCCGGCGCCGGACGATGGCATCGCGACGGACACACCGTGCGCGGCACCTACGGCCGACACGGCAGCGTCGATGAGCGAGTCCAGGCCGGCCACGTCCTTGACGCCTGAGGCGTCCAGGGTGGCCAGGTCACCGCCACGGATCGAAGCACCGTCACGGGTGCCCAGCGCGATCTCGGCGATCACGTGCTGCGCCCAGCCGGGACCGAGCTCCCAGGGGCCGGTCACGCGCTCGGTGATGTAGGCGGCCCGCTTGCCGGTTCGCCCGAGGACCGCGCGCAGCGCCTCGCCGACCGCGTCGGACAGGACTGGACCGAACGGGGCGTACCCGCGAGCCAGTCGCGAAACCTGGTCGGCCAGGGTCGGGAAGTCCGCTTCGGCGGCGCCGTCGATGGCACCCAAGCTCAGCTCGGTGCCCAGGTCCAGCAGCAGCTGGTTGCGGCGCGAGGACACGCCGTCGCACAGGGTCTCGATGGAGTCGCCGGACGCGATCTGCTCGGGACGGACCTTGGTGCGCAGCGCCACCAGAATGCGGGTGGCGGCGGGCGCGCCGAAGTCGAGATCGTCCGGGCGGGGTGCACCGGGTGCGGCTGCGGCCGGGGCCGCAGATTCTGATCGGTCCGCACCGGCCGTGCCGGGGGTGTTGACGGCCGGTGCGGGGTCTGTGGGGGCTGCCTGATCGGCAACCGGGGTGGAGGCGGAGCCGTCGCCGGCGCCTACCTCGTCGTCGTCGACCTCCACGCTGGGCGGCAGGGTGCCGTACAGCGTCGCCGAGTCGCGCTCGATGTTGATCACCTGGGCGCGCGGGCCCCGGTGCGTGGGCAGGTCGAGGGTCTTGGAGGCGAGGTTCGCCACGGTCGGGGCGTTGGCCACACCGACCTCGATGAAGCACTCGATGCCGAGTCCGCCACGCTCTACGGGCGTGAAGAACAGCTCCTGGGTCTCGATCCACCGGACCGGGCTGGCGAACTGCCAGGCCAGCAACTCCACAAGCAGCAGGCGACCGAGTCGCGTGGGGGTGGCGGCCCACTCGTCCCAGTTCGCGAGGACCTCGGCCAGCGATTCGGCCGGCACGAGATCAGCGATCTCCTGAACGAAGTCGCGCTCGAGGCTGAACAGGCGCGGCACGAGGTTCGGCACGTAGCGGCCCACGAGCACCGAGATGTCGATGTCGTGCGGGATCAGCGCGTCGAGGGTGGCCCGGAAGTCCGGGACGCCGCCACGCAGGACGGTGGAGTGGAACGGCACGTCGATGCCGGGCACCAGGATGAAGGCGTTCTTGCCGCCCGAGACCGCGAGCTCGCGCTCCACGGCCTTCTCCAGCGCGGCGCAGCCGGCGACGGTGCCGGCGAGCGCGTACTGCGACCCCGCGAGGTTGTAGTTGACGATCTCGATGAACTCGCCGGACTCGCGGGCGACATCGGCCACCCAGTCGGCGATCTCGTCGTCCGAGATCCCCATCTGGGACGGGCGAATGGCGGCCATGCGGTAATCAGAACGGCCCTGCGCGTCACGCGGCACCAGCTGGTGCATGGTCGACCCGCGCTGGAAGACGATCTCCAGCAGCGGCTCGAGCTCCAGCACGCCGGAGATGGCGGCCAGGGCGTCGTACTCGCCGATCGAGTGACCCGCGAAGTACGCATCGTCGACGAGCAGGCCGTCGGCCTCGAGCTCGGCGCGCTGCGCCACCGCCAGGCAGGCCATGGCGACCTGGGTGAACTGCGTCAGGTAGAGCACGCCGTCGGGATGCCGGTGGACCTCACCGCGGACGGTGACCTCGGTGGGGTTCTCGCGGACGAGCGCCAAGATCGAGAAGCCCAGGGCCTCGCGGGTGTGCTTGTCGGCACGGTCCCAGATCTCGCGGGCCGCCGGGCAGCGGGTGCGGCCCTCCATGCCCATCCCCTTGGCCTGGATGCCCTGGCCGGGGAAGGCGTAGACCGTGCGCGGGGCCTCTGTCAGCGCGGTGGCGGCCATGACGGTGGCGCCGTCGACCGTGCACGTCACCTCGAGGACCTGGCCACCGGCGTGGCGGCCGGTCTGGACGGCGCGGACGGTGATGTGGTCGCCCGGGCGGACCGGGGCGAGCATGCGGGCGGTCCAGCCGGAGATCCGCAGCGCGGGAGTCTTGCCGTCGGAGGCCTGCACCGCGTGCTGTGCGGCGGCCGAGAGCCACATGCCGTGGACGATCACGCCACCCAGCCCGGCCAACTCGGCCGCGGTGTCGGAGACGTGAATCGGATTGTGATCGCCGGAGACCAGCGCGAACGCCGTCATGTCGTGCGGGGCGGTGAGCGTGGTGGACACGCGCTGCTGGCGTGACGTCTCGGCGGGCTCCACGACGGCGCCGGACCGGGTGACCAGTGCGCCGCCCGCCGGGCGGGGATCGCCCACCTCGGCGCGACCGGTGCGGCCGCGGATCGCGAACCGCTCGGACAGGGTGCACAGCGGGGTGCGGGAGCCGTCGGCGGCCTCGGTGGCGACATCAACCGACACCTCGACCACCCGACCGAGGTCGGTGTCTCGGACGCCGCTGGACCGGGCGACGACGACGAGGTCGGTCTCCTGCTCCGGCAGCGCCGCGTGCATGCGGACGCCGTGGTCCAGGTGGACGAGATCGAGCAGTCCCTCGACGACCGTCCCGTTTCCACGCGGGCGGTGCGTCTCGCCGAGCACGGCGAAGACGGCAGGCCACGCGGCGCCCACCAGGGCGTCCGGGACGCCGGCGGACGGCACGAGCGAGGTGGGCAGCGTGCCCGCGGTGACGCCCGTGTGGTCGATGGCCAGGGTCGGCTCGAACGTGAAGGCAGCCGTGGCCACGCCGTCGCGGACCTGCGGCAGCTCGGCGATCGCGGCCCCACCTGCACCGCCGCGTCCCACGCCGGCGGCGGTGGCCAGCAGGGTGCGCATGGCGGCTTCGGCCGCCTCATCCGTGACGATCGGGGCGGCGCCGGTGGCCACGTCGCCGAGGGTCATGGTGATGGTCATCTCGGTCGGGCCGATGGGCACCGTCAGGTCGACGGTCTGTCCGTCGGCAGCCGGGGTGAGGACGGCGCCGGACACCGAGTGGCGGCCGATGCCGTCGGCGTCGATCTCCCAGGCGTGGAGTACGCCGAGGCGGTGGACGGGGCTCACGACGAGGCGGCCGGCCCAGGTGACGTCGGGGCTGTTGAGCACGTCGGCAACGGGCCCGGTGGCGGTGGTCACGGTGCCGCGACGGCGGCTGCTCACGGCCTCGGCGGAGGGCATGTAACCGGACACCCGCTCCACGGTGGCGGCCTCGAAGCGGTCGAGGAGGTCGCCGACCGGCTCGTCGACGCGGTTGATACCGGCGACGGCGGTCGTGCCGGGAATGATGCACACGGCATCGGCGTCGTAGCGCGGGTCGTGGGCCTGCCACAGGGAGTCCGAACGCCACCAGCGGCGCACATCGCCGTCGACGACGGGGACGAACGGTACGGGCTTGCCCGGCATGCGGCAGATGTCGAGGAACTCGACGGCGTCGGCCGGGTGCAGCACGGCGTCGGCAAGCTCGGGGTACCGAGCGGTGAGCGTGGCGATGACCTCGGCCGGACGCTCCATCATCTCTATGCGGGGGAACGCGGAAACGATGCGGCCGGTGTCTGCGGCGTCGAGTCGGGCCTCGGTGCGCTGCACCATGCGGTGGAAGCGCTCGCGGATGGTGGGATCGAGCCACACCGAGCGGGTGCAATCGGCCACGTCACCGCCGAAGTCGGCGCCCAGGTCGAAGTCATCCGTGGTGTGGGTGGTCGAACCGTCGACGGAGACACCGGGGGCGAGCGAGAGTTCGACGAAGCGCCGGAGCCACTGCTCATAGGTCATCGAGTCGAGGTCGCCGAAGTAGGGCTTGGCGGTGCCATTGATGGCGGCGATGATCTCGTCGCGGCGGGCGGCCACAGCCTCGGCGTCACCGGCGACCTCGTCGAGCAAGCGCCCGGTGCGGGCGGCGGTGTTGTCGATCTCGTGGATGTCCGCACCGAGCTGGCTGCGGCCGGAGGCCATCCCGCCCTCCGCCTGGCCCGCTCCCACCCAGGCGTCGACGCCCACGGTGTCGACGAGCATCTGCTTGACCTGGGGGCTGGTGGTGGCCTCGAGGGTGGCCATCGCGGCGGTGCCCACGAGAATGCCGTCCACGGGCATGGCCGGGTAGCCGTGGGCGTTGGCCCACGAGCCGGTGAGGTAGTCGGCCGCACGCTCGGGCGTGCCGATGCCTCCACCGACGCACAGGACCACGTTCGGCCGCTCGCGCAGCATCGCGTAAGTCGACAGCAGGAGGGCGTCGAGGTCCTCCCACGAGTGGTGGCCGCCGGCGCGGCCGCCCTCGACCTGGACGATCACCGGCATGTGCGGTACCTCGGCGGCAATGCGCACGACCTGACGGATCTGGGCAACGGTGCCCGGCTTGAAGCTCACATGCCTCAGGCCGGCCTCGGTCAGCTCCTCGATGAGGGCCACCGACTCGTCGAGCTCGGGGATTCCGGCAGTGACGATCACGCCGTCGAACGGCACGCCGGCGGCGCGGGCGCGCTGGACGAGGCGCTTGCCACCGACCTGGAGCTTCCACAGGTACGGGTCGAGGAACAGTGAGTTGAATTGGGCGCTGCGACCGGGCTCCAGGAGTTCGGTCAGTCGCTGGGTGTTCTCGGCGAAGATCGCCTCGGTGACCTGGCCGCCACCGGCGAGCTCGGCCCAGTGCCCGGCGTTGGCCGCGGCGGCGACGATCGCGGGGTCGACGGTGGTCGGCGTCATGCCGGCCAGCAGGATCGGAGAGCAGCCGGTGAGGCGGGTGAAGGAGGTCTCGACGTGGACGCTGCCGTCGGGCAGGGTGACCAGCTGCGGCTGGAACGCGGTCCACGGACGCTCGATCGGCGGGGTCGCACCCGGGGTGAACAGATTGCGCAGGCCACCACGGGTGGCGGCGGCGACCACGCCCACGCCCTGGCCGCGGATCACGGAGCGGTTGAGGCGGGTCAGCGCCTCCCCCGGGCCCATGTCGAGGATCCACTGGGCGCCGGTGTGCAGCGTCCCGGCCATCTCCTCGACCCAGTCGACCGGCTCGGCGAAGACCTGACGGGCGAGGTGGGTGGCGCGTTCCGCGTCCAGGCCGCAGAGCTCCGCCCAGCGGGTCACCACGTCGACCGCCGGCGCCATCGCCGGGTGATGGAAGCCCACTTCGACGTCCAGGGGATCGAAGACGGGAGCGAAGATCTCGCCACCGGTGAGCTTGGCCTCGCGGCGACGACGCGACTCGGCCTCGAGGTCGGCGCAATGACGACGCAACTCCTCGAGGTCGTCGGGCCGGCCGACCACGACGTGGCGGCGTTGCGCGTTCTTGATGGACACCGTGGGACGAATCGAGGCGTCGACGTCGCCGAAAAGTTCGTCGACCAGCGTGCGCAGGCCCTCGCCGTCTATCCCCGACACACCCACCATGGGGCTCGCGTCGCCCCGACGGAACAGACCGACGCGCCGCCCGACCAGGGTGGCGGCGGCACCGATGAGCTCGGCGACGGCAAGCAGCCGGTCGTCAATCGACCCGAAGGTCTCCACCGACTCCAGGGCGAGGACGCCCTGGGAGTGGCCGACCACGGCCGCGGGGGCAGTGTCGTTGACGTCAAGGCCCTCGGCGGCCAGTGCGCGCAGGGCGCCCATCTGGGTGAGTAGCACGGCCGGTAGGGATACCGCCGCAGCGGAAAGCGAGGCGTCGTCCGGCAGGTCCGCGCCGTCCTCATCCTCACCTGTGGTGGTGTTTGCCCACTCGATGGGGCGGAAGCCATGGGTACGGACCACGGCCATCTCGTCGTGGACGGGCTCGGTCAGCGCGACGGAGGCGTCGACGAGATCCTGGAGCTCGGGGCCGATTCCGGTGCCGTCGATGAGATCGCTCAGTGCGTCGCGCCAGGCGATGCCTTGTCCGCCGAAGGCGAGCGCGTAGGCCGTGCCCTCACGCAGTTCGTCCGCGAGAGCGCGGGCGCCGCTACGGGCGGCGAACCCGGTGTCAAGCGGGCGGGGGGTGAGGTCGCGGTCGTCGATCGTCACGTGTGGAACTCCTTGGGCACTGCGTCAGGGGCATCGCGTCAACCGGCCAGCGGTTTCGGCGCAGCGCACAGATTGCCACACGAACTTGAGGGAGCCCTCAGCTTGAGCGGATACGACCGACCGAAACGTTGGCCGGGCCGCCCACTCCCCAGTGATCCGCGTCACCCTGAGACATGATGCACTCCTCATATCCACAGGTGAGGGGCGCCTCAGGTTTCGAGAACGCGCCGTTACCGGATCGTTATCTCGCTCTCAGGGGTTTTGAGCCTCTTTCCGGCGTGTCGCGGGGCTTCTCCGTCAAGCCCCGCACCGCAACGTCGCCATGTCCTGCGCGTTGAGCCCCTCGGTGGGACACAGGTCGACCGACAGTCGACGCGGACCAGACGACCATTCGACGTGGGCGGTACGTATCTGCTGCCCGATAGCCACGGTCACGAGGCCGCCGATCCCGGGGACCTCGTCCGGCGACATCGCCCCTCCGCCCACTGTCTCGATCGCCACCACCTCGGCGACGGTCGCCTCGCCCGGAGCCGGGATCAGCCGCAACTGAACCCTGTTCCCGTCGTTTGCGCCGAACCACACCGCGAACGTGCCGGTGCCGTTTTGCCGCAGATCGAGGGTGTAACCGTGCGCGAACCACGACCCCGTCTCCCGCACGACGTCCGCCGGGGAAAGGATCGCCGGGGCCATCGACGGACCGGAATCGAGAGCCGCCGGCGCGATGCGTGCCACCGCCGAGGGGGCCGCCCCACCACCGGGCGAGGGGACGGTCGGCGCGGCCGCGACAGACGCCGCACCCACGGTGACCGTCACGAGCGCGGCGGCGAGTATCAGCCGACTCGCCGACGTGACTCCAATTGAGCGCCTCATGGGTTTACCCTAATCCCACGAGCCACGTGATCGTGATACCCGACTTGCGTCGAATTGGTTACCAAACGGCAACCGTCCGGCTAGAAGTAGGGGTCTACACCCTAGTTCTCCGTGGCCCCACTGAGGAGGAACCCATGTCCACACCCGCCGTCACGCGCGGCACGAGGAGACGCGAGTCGTTCTCGGGTCGCTCCGTCTTCGTGTTCGCCGCCATAGGCTCCGCCGTCGGGCTGGGCAACATCTGGCGCTTCCCCTTTGTCGCCTATGACAACGGCGGCGGCGCGTTCCTCATCCCCTATCTCGTCGCGCTCCTCACTGCAGGCATCCCGCTACTGCTGTTCGACTATTCGATCGGTCACCGATTCCGAGGGTCCGCTCCGCTCAGCTTCAGAAGGATGAACCGTTTCGCCGAGCCGATCGGCTGGATCCAGGTCCTCGTCTCCTTCGTGATCGCCGTCTACTACGCCGTCATCCTCGCCTGGGCCGCGAGTTACGCCTGGTTCTCACTGGATGAGCGCTGGGGGTCCACCTATGACGAGACCGCGACGTTCTTCACGGAGGACTTCCTGCGTGCCGGCTCCGGCTTCGCACTCGACTTCGTGCCCATGATCACCGTCATCCTGGTGGTCGTCTGGGTCGTCACCCTCGGCATCCTCATCGCGGGCGTGCAGAAGGGCATCGGCCGTACCGCGCTGGTCTTCATCCCCCTCCTCGTGGTGCTCTTCATCGCCCTCGTGATCCGCTCCCTGTTCCTCGAGGGCGCGATGGACGGGCTCAACAACTTCTTCACGCCGGACTGGGGTGTGTTGACCGATCCGGGTGTCTGGGTCGCCGCCTACGGCCAGATCTTCTTCTCCCTCTCGGTGGGCTTCGGCATCATGCTCACCTATTCCTCCTACCTCAAGCGCAAGTCCAACCTCACCAGCTCGGGGCTCGTGGTGGGCTTCTCCAACTCCGCGTTCGAGGTCCTCGCTGGCATCGGCGTCTTCGCCACGCTCGGCTTCCTCGTCTCCTCCGGGGCTGGCGTCGGCTGGGAGGACGTCGGCGGCGGACCTGGCCTGGCCTTCATCGCGTTCCCCGCACTGGTCTCGCAGATGCCCGGTGGGCCCGTCTGGGGCGTCGTGTTCTTCCTCTGCCTGATCCTGGCCGGACTGACCTCGATGATCTCCATCGTGGAGGTGGTCATCTCCTCGTTCCAGGACAAGGTAGGCGTCTCGCGCCTCACCGCCGTGCTATCCGTGGGCGGCCCTATGGCCGCTGTGTCGATCCTGCTCATGCCCACCGAGACCGGATTGCAGAACCTCGACATCATGGACAAGTTCGCCAACAGCATCGGCATCGTGGGAATCGCGCTGGTCGCGCTCATCGTCGTGATGTACGCGATGCGCCTCGGCCCGACCCTGCGCGACCACCTCAACTCGGTCTCCTCGTTCAAGGTCGGCCCGGTCTGGATCGTCTGCATGGCGGTCATCACCCCGCTGGTACTGGCATACGCGCTGTTCGGCGAGATCCGCAGCCTTATCTCGGAGCCCTACGAGGGGTACGACGCCGCCGTCCTCGGTGTGTGGGGCTGGGGCATGATCGCCGCGATCCTTGTCCTGTCGGTGATCCTGTCGCTGCTGCCGTGGCGCGGTGCCCGCCACCTCGACGGCCCCCCGGAAAGGGACGACGACCCGAGCGACTTTTTCTACGAGGATGAGCTCACCCGGAATTCCGGCGAGAGCTCGGATGCCCTTTCCACCACCGACACCAACCAGGAGGGCTGAGCCGTGGACGCTCCAGCGATCATCATGATGCTGCTGTTCCTGCTCGTGATCTGGGGCGGACTCGCCCTCAGCATCGGGCACTTTCTCCGCCACCCCGACGACACGACGGAGGAGAACGCCGCCCGCGAGGCCCGCACGGACTCACCCCGCGGCTGACCAGACGAACGCTCACCGGCCCCGGCTCCTCCTCGCAGGAGCCGGGGCCGCGATCGTTGAGTCGAACGATCAACTACCGGCCGCGCGGCACGCCACGGCAGTAGCGTGTAGCCATGGACACCACGAGCCCCGATGTCTCCACCGACGCCCCGAACGCAGAGCCCGCCGGGACAGCACCCGTCGAAGTGCGCCACCTCATCCAGCAGTGGAAGCGGCTCGACGAACTCCTCGCCGGGCTGAAGAAGGACGACTGGACGGCGCCTACATCCCTGCCGGGATGGACCGTCCGCGATGTGGTCGCGCACGTCGCGGGTACGGAGCACATGCTGGCGGGCGAATCGGTGCCCGACATCGAGTTACCCGCTTCGGCCCATGAATACGTGCGCAATCCCATCGGGGAACTCAACGAGAAATTCGTTCAGGAGGCGCGACCGCTGGCGATCGAGGACGCCTTCGAGGACTTCCGCGAGGCTGTGGCCGAGCGCACGCGGCAACTCGCCGAGATGACCGCGGCGGACCTCGAGGCCGAGACCGACTCCCCCGTCGGCCGCGTCCCGTACCGCACCTTCATGGGCGTGCGAGTCTTCGATTGCTGGGTCCACGAGGACGACATCAGGCAGGCCATCGGGATGCAACACCACCTCGGCGGGGACACAGGACGATTCGCAGTCGCGGAAATCGTGCGGGCCCTGCCCCGAATCGTCGGGAAGAAGGCCGCCGCGCCGGACGGCTCCCGGGTCCGATTCCGCATCACCGGCGAGACCGACACTGATCTGCCCCTGGCCACCGATGTCGTCGTCGACGGGCGTGCTTCCCTCGCCGACGTCGACGACACAGCGCCGGCCACCGTGGAATTGGTTTTCGACACCCCGACCTTCGTCCGCGCGACGACCGGGCGGATCGTCGCCGAGCCGGGCGACGGTGTCGAGGTCAGCGGTGACGAGGATCTCGGCCGTGCCATCCTCGGATCGCTGACCTTCACCATCTGACGCCGACGTCGCCCATGCCCGCACCACATATCGTCGTGATGGGTGTTTCCGGAGCCGGGAAATCGACCGTCGCGCGTGTGATAGCCGAGCGGACTGGAGCGCCGGTCCTCGACGCCGACGACCTGCACCCACCCACCAATAGACGGAAGCTGAGCGCCGGAGTACCCCTCACCGACGAGGACCGGAGGCCCTGGCTCGCGGCGGTCCGCGACCGGATGCGGGAGCGCGACAGTTCGGCGGCGGGCGGCCCGGGCCTCGTCGTCGCGTGTTCGGCGCTGCGCCACGCCTACCGCGACGTGCTCCGGGACGTGGATCGTCCGGTGTTCTTCGTCGAACTCGGTACGGATCCGGACCTCATCGCCGCCCGGCTCGCCGCGCGCCGCGGGCACTTCGCCTCCCAACGGATCCTGGAGTCACAACTCCGCACCCTGGAACCGCTCGCCGACGACGAGAACGGGATCGTGTGTTCGATCGCGCGGTCCGCTGCCGCGATCTCCGACGAGGTCGTCGCGGCGATCGGCGATTGTGTGACGCCCCACGAGCAGCTAGACAGTGGACGTGACCCCAAACTCCGGTGACCCGTATGTCCGTGTCCGCGGTGCGGCGGAGCACAACCTGCGAAACGTCGACGTCGACGTCCCCCGCGACGCGCTGGTCGCCTTCACAGGTGTCTCCGGGTCAGGTAAGTCCTCGCTCGCCTTCGGCACCATCTACGCCGAAGCGCAGCGCAGGTACTTCGAGTCGGTGGCGCCCTACGCCCGGCGACTGTTGCAGCAGGTGGGGGTACCGCATGTGCAGGAGATCACGGGGCTGCCCCCGGCGGTAGCGCTTCAACAGCAGCGCGGGGCCCCGAGCTCCCGGTCCACGGTGGGCACGCTCACCACTCTGTCGAACCTCATGCGGATGTTGTATTCACGCGCTGGCACCTATCCGCCGGGCGCGCCGCGACTGGAGGCCGAGGCGTTCTCGCCAAATACCACCGCCGGAGCCTGCCCCCGCTGTCAGGGGTTGGGGCGGGAACACGACGTCCGTGAGGACCTGATGGTTCCCGACACGTCGTTGAGTATCCGGGAGGGTGCGATCGCCGCATGGCCGGGCGCCTGGCAGGGCGCCAACCTGCGCAGCATCGTCTCCGGCCTCGGAATCGATGTCGACGCGCCCTGGCACACCCTGTCCGCCCGCGACCGAGAGTGGCTGCTGTTCACCGACGAGCAACCCAAGGTCCTGGTCGAGCCCGAGCCGGGTCGAATCGATCACGGCTACTACGGGTTGTTCCGGAGTGCCCGTACGCACGTCAACCACGTCCTGGCCACATCGAAGAGCCAGATGATGAGGGACAAGGCGATGCGCTTCGTCCGCGCCACGGTCTGCTCGGTCTGCTCCGGGACCGGCCTGAAGGCGGACTCGCTCGCGGTCACCTTCCGCGGCCTGACCATCGCAGAAATCAACTCCCTGCCATTCAGCGAACTGGTCGCAGTCCTCCGCCCAGTCGCCGACCTCACCGAGGCCGGTGCGGCGACCGCGTCCGCCGACTCGGGTGAGGACACTGAGGTCGCCGTGCGGATCTGCACTGACCTCGTCACCCGCTCAGAGGTCATTCTCGACCTGGGCCTGGGCTATCTCTCGCTGGGGCGCAGCTCCACGACGCTGTCCCCGGGGGAGGCGCAGCGCCTGCGGATCGCGACACAGTTGCGTTCGGGACTCTTCGGGGTCGTCTACGTCCTCGACGAACCGTCGGCGGGCTTGCACCCGGCCGATGCCGAACCGCTGCTGGACGTTCTGGACGCACTCACGCGCTCGGGCAACTCGCTTTTCGTCGTCGAGCACGACCTCGACTTCGTCCGCCGCGCCGAGTGGATCGTCGACATCGGGCCCGGCGCCGGCGAGCACGGCGGGCAGGTGCTCTACTCCGGACCGGTGGCCGGGCTCGAGCACGTGGCGGGGTCGATAACCTCAGACCACCTCTTCGGGCGCGCGGAGCCGCTCCAGCGCCACCAGCGCACTCCCCGCGGGTGGCTGCACCTGCGCGGGATCTCCCGACACAACCTCCGGGGCCTGTCGGTCGACATCCCGCTGTGCGTCCTGACGGCCGTGACCGGGGTCTCCGGCTCGGGAAAGTCGACACTGGTCACCCAGGTGCTCGCCGAGGTCGTCCGGCAGCACCTCGGTCACACGCCCGATACGACGGACGACCGGGAGGACGACAGGGAGGACGACGAGGCGGACATCGAGGTCGACGAAACCGACGGCCTGGATTCCTTCGACCGACTCGTCCGCGTCGACCAGCGCCCGATCGGCCGAACGCCCCGCTCGAATCTGGCCACGTACACGGGGCTGTTCGACGCGGTGCGGAAACGGTTCGCCGACACTCTCGAGGCCCGCCGTCGCGGTTACGGGGCGGGACGCTTTTCTTTCAACGTCGCGGACGGGCGATGCGAGACCTGCCAGGGCGAGGGGTTCGTCTCCGTTGAGCTGCTGTTCCTGCCCGGCACCTACGCGCCGTGCCCGACCTGCCATGGCGCCCGCTATAACGCCGCGACTCTCGAGATCACCTATCGCGGCAGGACGATCGCCGACGTCCTCGCGCTCTCTGTGGACGAGGCCGCCGACTTCCTCAACGAGATCCCCGCCGCACAGCGCAGCCTGACCGCGCTCCGCGAGGTGGGTCTGGGGTACCTGCGACTCGGGCAACCGGCCACCGAGCTCAGCGGGGGCGAGGCCCAGCGGATCAAGCTTGCGACCGAGCTGCAGCGGGCCCGCCGGGGCCACACGCTATACCTGCTCGACGAACCCACCGCGGGACTGCACCCGGCAGACATAGCGCTTCTGGTGCGCCAATTGCACCGGCTCGTGGACGCCGGCAACACCGTGGTGCTGGTCGAACACGATCTCAACACGATCGTGAGCGCCGACTGGGTCATCGACCTGGGGCCCGGGGGCGGCGACGACGGCGGGCTGGTCGTGGCCTCGGGCACGCCGGAGGACGTGGCCCGGGCAGAGGACAGCGCCACCGCGCCCTACCTGGCGACGCGGCTTTCCGCGCTCGCCGGGGACAGGTAACCAGTCCCGCGTCGAGGACCGGACAATACGATCTGCCACCAACGAAAGGAAGAACAATGGCATCACATGGCGACTGGAACGAACAGTTCAAGTACTCCGACTTCAGGCGAGCAGGAGATCTGGTGTATTTCTCCGGACAGGTCGGGCTGGACGAGTCCGGCAACTCCCCCACCGACCCGGCGGAGCAGTACCGCCTGGCATTCGAGTCGCTGGCCCGCGTCCTCCACGACGCGGGATGCACGCCCGAGGACCTGGTGGACTTGATGAGCTACCACACCGGCTATCCCCAGCACATGGAAGAGTTCATGGCTGCCAAGGCAGCGTTCCAGGGCGACGGGCGTCCGACCTGGACAGCCGTCGGCGTGGAGAGGCTGGGTATGCCCGAGACATTGGTGGAACTCAAGGCGATCGCCCACAAACCGCGCTAGGTCGTGCGGAGTCGGACGGGCCCCGAACGCGCAACGATCAGGCCGCCACAGCGTCCACCCGTGCCGCTTTCACCCGGTCGCGCTGAACATTGACCGCGACCCCGAGCGCGCAGATCACCACCATGATGACGATGCCTCCGCGCCCCCACAGATCGCCGGCGCGACCGGCCGCGACCAGCACGATGCCGAATGTCAGTGCATAACCGGAGAGCACCCACTGCGCGTCGGACTGGGTGGCGCCCGATCCGGCACAAATATCCGCCTCCGCGGTGGGTACTTCCCCGACCACTGAATTCGACCGCGAGGCGCGCCGACTTCTGCGCGATCGACGAGTGCGCCCGGGGAGACTTGAACTCCCACGTCCGTAGACACTGGAACCTAAATCCAGCGCGTCTGCCAATTCCGCCACGGGCGCATCGCCCGGGGGTGCCGGGCGAGATGAGCCTACCGTGTGTTCAGCGGTACCGTGGAGGCGTGTCCGACACACTGGGTTCTCGCGCGACCGGAGGTGCTACCGCTTCCGGGGAGTCGGTGCCGACCAGGGTCAAGCACCGCCCGGGGTGGATCGCGTTCGTCGTGCTCGGGGCGATCTTCTGCATGGGCATGGGGCTGTGGCAGCTCGCCCGCTACCAGGAGGCCAGTGGCACCGTCCAGAACCTCGGTTACACGTTCATGTGGCCGTTCCTCGCCGGGTTCCTCATTTACGCGTACCTAAAGTACGTGCGCATGGAGGCGGACGAGGGCGACCGGAACTCTGCGGTCGACGGCGGGCCCGGCAAGGACGACTACGACGACGAGCCCGAGCACCCCTCCGCGGGCGCGCCAACCGATGGGATGAGCCGAACCGGCCGGCGCCGCGGTCCGACTGTGACGGAGATCCCCGCCGACCTGCTGCCGACCCGACGCCCCGCCGAGGACGAGGGGGTCCGCGACGAGGGACTGGACGCCTACAACTCATATCTCGCCGAACTCGCCCGGAAGGACCGGGCGAACGGCACTCACCAGGAGAAACCTGCTTCATGACCGCCGCAACCACCCCGCAGACAGACAACCGCAAGCCGGATCCCGGTGGGAAGATTGCGGGCGCGCTCAAGCGCTACCGCGTGCTGGCCTGGATCACCGGTCTGTGGTTGCTCGTGCTCACGATGGAGATGGTCTACAAATACCTGATCTTGGGGAACTCGTCCGACGCACCCGACTGGTTCACCTACATCGGGCAGGCCCACGGCGTGTTCTACATCCTCTACTTGTTCATGACGCTCGACCTCGCGATCAAGGCCCGCTGGCCCGCATCGCGGACCCTGCTCACCGCGCTGGCGGGGACGATCCCGTTCCTCTCGTTCTGGTTCGAGCACATTCGGACCCGCGACGTCCACGCCGAGTACGCGATCTGAGCCACCCGTGAGCTGATGCGGGGCAGGCCTGCCCCGGTGATGACCTAATGGGGGGCATCCTCGCTGCGGGCGGCCCGGACCGGCAGCGAGCTCTAGTCTGCGCGCTCCGCGAGCACCCGCAGCGCCGGCACCAGCGCGCGCAATGCACGTCCGCGGTGGGAGCCCGCATCCTTTTCCTGCGGGCTGAGTTCGGCCGCTGATCGGTCGCCGCCGTCGGGCAGGAACAGCGGGTCGTACCCGAACCCGCCTTCTCCGCGCGGCTCCCGCAGCACGCGGCCCGGCCAGCGACCCTCCTGTACGACCTCATCTGGCACGCCCGGGCCGACCAGTGCGCACGCCGAGACGAACGCCGCCCCGCGGCGTTCCTCGGGCACATCCGCCATCTGGGCGAGCAGGAGCGCGTTGTTGGCCGCGTCGTCGCCATGTCGACCGGCCCACCGCGCCGAAAGAACCCCCGGCATTCCTCCCAGTGCGTCTACCGCGAGGCCCGAATCGTCGGCCAGACAAGGAAGTCCGGTCGCTCGTGCGCCGGCTCGCGCTTTGATCAGCGCGTTGTCAGCGAAGGTCGCGCCGTCCTCGGGCTCCTCAGCGAACGCTGGGACCTCGTCGAGGCCCACCGGTTCGATACCGACGATCCCCTCGGATTCCAGAACCCGTCGCAATTCGGCTAGCTTTTTGGCATTGCGGCTCGCGACCAACAGGCGGACCGGCACGGTCACCGCCCCCGGTTCCGCGCGGCCGGCGGCGAGGGCAACTCGCCCGGATACGGCGCCGCGAGGGCCTCGCGCTGCATCTCGAACAGCCGCTCGCACCCGGCCTGCGCCGAGTCGAGCATCGCATCGAGGGTGTCGCGGCCGAACGCGGCGCCCTCCGCGGTGCCCTGGACCTCGATCAGCTTGCCGCCGTCAGTGCACACGACGTTCATGTCCACCTCGGCCCGCGAATCCTCCTCGTAGGGCAGGTCGCACAGCACGCGGCCGTCAACGACGCCGACGCTCACCGCGGCGACCGCCGCCGTGAGCGGGTTACCGGTGACCGCGCCGCTGGACTGCAGCCACGTGATCGCATCCGCTAACGCCACGTACGCGCCGGTGATCGCGGCGGTCCGCGTCCCACCGTCGGCCTGCAACACATCGCAGTCCAGAGCGATGGTGTTCTCCCCCAGCGCCGACAGGTCGATGCAGGCACGCAGAGAGCGGCCCACCAGGCGACTGATCTCGTGGGTCCGTCCCCCCACCTTGCCGCGGACCGACTCGCGGCCCGAACGCTCATGGGTCGCGGCCGGCAGCATCGCGTACTCCGCCGTCAACCAACCCAGACCCGACCCCTTGCGCCATCGCGGCACCCCCTCGGTGACGCTGGCCGTACACATGACGCGCGTCTGCCCGAAGGTGACGAGTATTGAGCCCGCCGGGTGCGAGGTGAAACCCCGCGTGATGGTCACGTCACGCAGCTCGGCGTCGCCGCGTCCGTCTGCTCTGCTGATGTTCGATGAGGTCACGACCGCCGATCCTAGCTGCCGGACGCTAAACGGTGATCCGCAGATCCGGCTCCGCCAGCAGGACTTCCCCGCTGAACTCCGCGGCCGCCTCGGCGTGCACCGCCGCACGGTCCACCCACGGGGGGATATGGGTCAGCACCAGACGCCCCACCCCGGCGCGACGTGCGGTCAGGCCCGCCTCCGCCCCTGACATGTGAATGCCCGGTGGCCGTCCCTCCTCGTGCGTCCAGGACGCCTCACAGAGCAGGACGTCCGCCCCGTCCGCGAGCTCGACCACGGCGTCGCAATAGGCGGTGTCCCCGCTGTACGCCAGGATCCGGCCGGTACGGGAGGTCAGGCGCATTCCGTACGACTCCGGTGGGTGCTCCACCCGGTCGGCCCGTACGCGCAGGACCACCTCGTCGTCGTCGCCTCTCATCTCCACCTCGGGCGTGGCGTCCCACGTCGCCACGTCAAAGGTGTCGGAGAGATCATCGACCACGCCCGGCTCCTCCGCTGACGCGACGCCGATCCGGTACGCCGTCCCGGACGGTCCGACCAGCGGCACTCGGCCAGCGCCCTTCGCACCCGGGCCGAAGCGCCGCAGTACCAGCAGGCTCGGCACGTCGAGGCAGTGGTCGGCATGGAGATGGGACAGCAGGACCGTCGCGTCCTCGGGGGCCACGTGCCGCTGCAGCGCGCCGAGGACACCCGGACCCATGTCGATCACCACGGGGGCGAGACCGTCGACTTCCAGCAGATACCCGGACGCCGGCGAGGAGGGTCCGCCGATACTTCCCGAGCAGCCGAGGACAGTCAGAAACATGGGCACCATCGTGCCACGCCGCGCCGCGCGTCGTGGTGTTCGTGCCCCTACCCGCGATGCACGTCACGCGCCGTCAGGACGCCTCTGCCCGCCCAACGCTCACCAGGCCAGGCCCGAGGAACCGCGAGGCCACCCGGCGAAAGGCTTCGGGATCGCCGGTGACGAGGTACTCGTGGGTGGCTGGCTCTGCCGGGTTGTGCGGCCGGAGCAGGTCCTCGGCGGTGAGGACCCGCAGGACGTCCTTGGCGGTCTCCTCCGCGCTCGAAACCAGCGTGACGTGGTCTCCGGCCGCCAACTGCACCACCCCGGACAGCAACGGGTAATGGGTACAGCCCAGCACCAGGGTGTCCACGTCGGCGTCGCGGATCGGGGAGAGATACGCCTCCGCCAACCCGAGCACCTGCCGGCCACTCGTGATCCCGCGCTCGACGAAATCCACGAACTTGGGACACGCCACCGACGTCAACTCGACTCCGGCGGCCGCGGCCACCGCATCGTCATACGCCCGCGACGCCACCGTCGCGCGGGTGGCGATGACCCCGATCCGGCCTGACCTGGTGGTGGCCACCGCGCGGCGGGCGGCCGGCTGGATGACCTCCACGACCGGAACCGGGTAGCGCTCGCGGGCATCCCGAAGCATCGCCGCTGACGCCGTATTGCACGCGATCACGAGTGCCTTGACGCCGCGATCGACGAGCTGGTCCGCCACCGCCAGGGCGTGCGCCCGGACCTGTGCCAACGGTAGCGGCCCGTACGGTCCGTTGGCCGTGTCACCGACGTAGATCACCGACTCGTCGGGCAACTGGTCCACGATCGCCCGGGCCACCGTCAGGCCGCCGGCACCCGAGTCGAACACCCCGATGGGGGCCCGCGCATCCGGGCGCGTCGCGCGCGCAGCCTCCGGACGCGTCACCTGAGCGGCCCGGTGGACCACCGCGGCTGACCGGCCGCGAGTTGCTGCTGCGACTGCCGGTCTCGTTTCAGACCGTACGCCGAGGCCACACCGCCGATAGCCCCACCGAGATGGCCCTGCCAGGACACCCCGTCCAACATCGGCGACAGACCCGCAAGCGCCTCGACCCCGTAGTAGAAGCCGATGACCAGACCGATCACCAGGTGCAGGATTCGCCTGGAGAAGAAGCCCCGGACGATGACGTAGAAGATGTAACCGAAGACGATGCCGGACGCCCCTATGTGGACGGTCCCGGCGCCGCCGAGGAGCCAGGACACCACACCCGAGGCCAGCCACGAGATGAGCGTGACGCTGACCAGGGGGCGGATACCGGACAACGCGATGATCGACCCGAGGACGAGCAACGCGATCGAGTTACCGATCAAGTGCGCCCAGTCTCCGTGCAGTAGCGGCTGGAACAGGATGCCGAGCAGCCCGTCCGTCGACAGCGGCCGGACCCCGTTCTCGTCGAGGGTCTGCTGGGGCCCAACCGCCGCGATGAGCACCTGGTCCACCGCCTCGACCACCCACATCACGGCGACGAACGCCCACAGCAGCACCAGGGCCGGCCACCGTCGCGGACCCGTGTCCACCGGTCGGGTGCCGCTTCCCTGCCATGGAGCCCTGCGGTCTCGGGTCACGATGCGCTCCTCACTGCCCGTCCAGGGCCGTGCACAGGGAGTCCTGCATGAAGGTCAACCAGTGGTAGACGTCCAGCTGAGCGGACCGGGGGTCGTCCTCGGGGACGTACTCGGGGATGTCGGTGGCGGGGACGCCGTCGACCGAGCCGGCCTCCAGCAGAACCGCCCCCAGCCCCAGTCGGACATCGTTGAGACATCTCATCCAGGAGTTCGCCTGCTCGAGGGTGAGCGACACGGTCCCGCCGCGCGACGGCAGCGAGCGCAACACCACGCCCGCGCAGTCGAGCTTGGCGTCGATGATCGCCGGCTCGTGGATCATGCGCATTCCCGAGTTGTGGGCCCGTGCGACGGCCGCCCGGTCCGCGTCGGAACCGTCCACGCGGTCGGCGGCCTCCGGTCGGTGGAAGTCCGGCAACAACCGCGCCAGGGGCGCCTCGGCCGGTAGCTGCGAGTGACCGCTGCGCATCCCGGTGAGTTCGGCGAGCTCATCGCGGGGCGCGGAATCCCGGCGCTGTTCCAGCATGTCGACGACATTGGAGACCAAGGCGTGCAGAATCTGCACCTCGTGACTCTCCATAACCGACTTGATGCGCGGCCCTCCGAGGGACGGCTTGCGCTGCCAGGCCTTCACCGTCTCATGCCTCCCGCTGCATCGTGGCCCACAGTCCAGCCTCCTGCAGCTTGCGGACGTCGTTCTCCACTCTGTCGCGACTACCAGATGAGACCACCGCCCGGCCGTCGTTGTGGACTTTGAGCATCAGGTCGTGCGCCTTCTCACGGCTGTAACCGAATACCCGCTGGAACACGTACGTCACATAGCTCATCAGGTTCACCGGATCGTCCCAGACCACGGTGAGCCAGGGGTTGTCCACCCCGCCGTCGAGATCCGCGTCCGCAGACTCCACGGGCGCGGCCGACGGCATCGCCATCACCGGGGCGGTGCTCCGGACGGCCGCAAGCGGTGTCGTCACAGGGTGCATACGACCAGGATACGGATTCCCGCCGGGTCGGCCACGCCGTAGAGTCGGCGACGTGACCTCGCCGACACCCTCACTCGTCACGCCCCCCACGGGGCGGCCCTCCACTGCCCTCCTCACCGACAAATACGAACTCACCATGGTCCAGGCGGCCCTGGCGGACGGCACGGCCGACCGGCCGTGCGTGTTCGAAGTCTTCACGCGACGACTGCCCTCCGGTCGCCGGTACGGGGTGGTCGCCGGCACCGGGCGGCTCCTCGAGCGCGTGGCGGACTTCCGGTTCGACGACGGGGAGATCGAGGCGCTGGCGGGCTCGCTCGACGAGCGGACGACCGAGTGGCTCCGTGACTTCCGCTTCACGGGCGACATCGACGGTTACCGGGAAGGTGAACTGTTTTTCCCGGGTTCGCCCGTCCTGAGTATCCGGGGTGGGTTCGCCGAGTGCGTCGTGCTCGAGACCCTGGTCTTGTCCGTTCTCAACCACGACAGCGCGATCGCCTCGGCCGCCGCGCGGATGACCTCGGCCTCCGGCGGACGTCCCATTATCGAGATGGGCTCCCGTCGCACGCACGAGGAGGCGGCCGTGGCCGCCGCCCGCGCCGCCTATCTGACCGGATTCGCCTCCACCTCCAATGTCGAGGCGACGCGCCGGCACGGGGTGCCCTCCGCCGGAACGTCCGCACACTCGTTCATCCTGCTGCACACCGGACCAGGAGGAACCGACGAAGCCGCCGCGTTCCGCTCACAGGTGCGGACCCTCGGCGTGGACACCACTCTCTTGGTGGATACCTATGACATCACCCAGGGCGTGGCGACGGCGATCGAGGTGGCGGGGCCCGAACTCGGCGGCGTCCGCATCGACTCGGGGGACCTGGGCGTGCTCGCCCGGCAGGTCCGCGACCAGCTGGATTCACTGGGCGCCTACAACACCCGGATCGTGGTTTCCGGCGACCTCGATGAATACTCGATCGCGGCGCTGCGCGCGGAGCCGGTTGACGTATACGGCGTGGGCACCCGCCTCGTGACCGGTTCCGGCGCCCCGACCGCAGGCATGGTCTACAAACTCGTCGAGGTGGATGGGATCCCCGTGGCCAAGCGCTCCGCCCACAAGGAGTCTCTCCCCGGGGCCAAGCGAGCGGTCCGCCTCCATCGACGGTCGGGCACCGCCGTCGAAGAGGTACTGCTGCCCCGGTCCGGAAACGCTCCCGAGGACTTCGGACTCGAGCAGCGCGACCTCATGATCCCGCTGATCCGGGGCGGGCAGACCGCTCCCGCGATCCCGACGCTCGAGCAGTCGCGCACCCACCACGCCGAGGTGATGGTGTCGCTGCCGTGGGAGGGGCTCGCCCTGAGCCAGGGGGACCCGGCGATCCCCGTGCGGGTGATCCCCCCGTCGGCACGCTGAGCGGCCGGGGCTGCTGTCCGGACGGGTCTGCTGTCCGGACGGGCCGCTAGGGTATCGGCGTGACCGACTCGCTTCCCCCAGTCTCCGACCTGCTCGCCACCGCGGTGGAGAGCCTGGGCGGCAGCGAACGGACGGGTCAGGTGACGATGGCCGAGGCCGTCGGCAACGCGTTGTCGACTGGTGAACACCTGGCAGTGCAGGCCGGCACAGGTACCGGAAAATCTCTCGCCTACCTGGTCCCGGCGTTGCGCCACGCCGTAGCCACCGGCAATACCGTCGTGGTCTCCACTGCGACCATCGCACTGCAGAACCAATTGGTCGACCGCGACCTCCCCCGCCTGTCCAAGGCGCTTCGACCGGAACTCGGAGTGAGCCCCTCGCACGCGATCCTCAAGGGTCGCGGAAACTACCTGTGCCTGCACCGGGTGAGCACCGGGCCGGTCGACGAGGCTGATCCCGACGAGATCGAGACCGAGGAACTGTTCGACCTTCCCCTCGGGGGCGAGTCCACGGCCGCGCGCGCCCCGCGCGAGACCTCACCCCGCGACACGGGCCCAAGTTCTAGGCTCGGCCGCGAAATCGCACGACTGCACGAGTGGGCCCAGGAAACGGACACCGGTGACCGCGACGACCTGCCTCGCGGCGTCTCGGACGCGGCGTGGCGACAGGTGTCGGTGACGAGCAGGGAATGCCTGGGACAGGTTTGCCCTGAGTTCACCGAATGCTTCGCCGAACGGGCGCGCCAGGAGGCCGGTCGCGCCGACGTGGTGGTGACCAATCACGCATTGCTCGCGATCGACGCCATGACCGATGTCTCCGTGCTGCCCGAACACGACGCGGTGGTCATCGACGAGGCCCACGAGTTGGCCGACAGAGTCACCGGCGTCACCACAGCCGAACTCACCGGCGCGGCCGTGATCCAGGCCGCTCGCCGGGCCGCGAAACTCGTCGACCAGCAGACGGCGGACCGCATGGTCGCCGCAGGGGAAGGCCTCGCGACACTTCTGGAGATATGCCCGGAGGCTCGATGGGACCTTATGCCCGAAGGCGCCGACCTCGCGCTCGCCGCCGTCCGCCACACCGCCGAGAACTGCCGCAGCGCCGTCCCGGGTCCTAAGCCCGGTGAGGCCGCCGGGGATCCACAGGGCGCATCCGACCGCCAGAAGACCCTTGCGGCCCTGGACGAGATCGCAGACGCCGCGGACCGGATCCTCTCCTCTTTCGAACGGCCGGTCACCGAACGCTTGGAGATCGTGTGGATGAGCGTCGAGGAGCGGCGTGGGCGGATTCTACGGGTCGCTCCCCTGTCCGTCGCCGGGCTGTTGCGCGCCCGACTGTTCGCCGAATCCACGGTGATACTCACCTCCGCCACCCTCACCACGGGAGGGAAGTTCGACGGCCTCGCCGCCACCTGGGGTCTGCCCCCTGCCTCGTCGGCACGCCCCGACACCGCGACTGCCGTGGCACTGGAGCCCCCATCCCAGGACGACGCGAACGCACTGAGGTGGACCGGCCTCGATGCCGGATCGCCGTTCGACTACCGCCGCAACGGCATCCTCTATGTTGCGGCGCACCTGCCCGCGCCCGGCCGGGAGGGCCCGTCCCCCGCGGCCGAAGACGAACTGGTTGATCTGATCACCGCCGCTGGGGGCCGCACACTCGGACTGTTCTCTTCGATGCGGGCGGCGAAGGCTGCGGCCGAACTACTCCGCGAACGGCTCGACACTCCCGTCCTCTGTCAAGGAGAGGACTCGACGGCGAACCTCGTCGCGAAGTTCGCCGACGACGAGGAGACGACGCTCGTCGGCACCCTCTCACTGTGGCAGGGCGTCGACGTCCCCGGGCGGAGCCTGTCACTGGTCGTGATCGACCGGATCCCGTTCCCCCGTCCAGACGACCCGCTGCTCTCGGCGCGCCAGCGTGCGGTGGCGGCCCGCGGTGGAAACGGTTTCCTCGCCGTCGCGGGTAACCATGCCGCTCTCCTGCTCGCCCAGGGCGTGGGGCGACTGCTTCGACGCACTGAGGATCGCGGCGTGGTGGCGGTGCTCGACTCCCGCCTGGTCACCGCGCGCTACGGCGGCTACCTGCGCGCCTCCCTTCCCCCTTTCTGGCAGACCACTGACCGCGACGTCGTGATCGGCGCGCTCGAGCGCCTACGCGACGCCTGAGCGGTCCGCCAACCGGTCAGCGCGCATCGGCCGCGATGACAGTGAGTGACCCCGGCGCCACCTCGGTGTAACCGGCGTCCACCACCGCGGCGACCCCTGGGGCTCGGGCGGCGACAGCGTCAGACAGCATCCGCCACCGAGCAGGATCCGCCACGCGAACGGCAACCGGGAGCCCCTCGTCGAGCCAGCGGTCGAGACGATCCCGCTCCATCGCCGCGATGAGCAGCATGACCCCGTGCCCGACCTGAGCCGCAGCCTTGCCTGTTGACATCTCCAACGCACCGTCGATCCACACCACCGGCGTCCCCGCAGGTGGCGCGGCCGGCTCATCAAGTTCGAGATCGGTGCCGCCGATCTGCAGCTTGCCCAGCCGCGGGTCTACCTCGTCGACCGGACCGGGGACGAACGCCCTTGCCATGGCCCCGTCGACGTGCCCGGTCACTCCAGGGACGTCGAGGGCAGCCGTCCACTGGGCGCCACGGGCTCGGCGGGCGATCTTGCGCATCCGGGCGTCCAACCACGCGGCATATGGCTCGTGCCACTCCCCTCCCGGCGCGACCCGCTCGTCCAGGCACAGCGCGGCGACGGCGCCGGCCACCGCCTCGAGGAGCGGGGTCCGGGGCGGCGGGTTCGCCTTGGGCAGGTGAAGGACGATCGGCATCGACTGGACGGTCGAACGGTCGTCCGGGTTCTCCGCACCGGCCGGACCGGCCCGGAGCCGGGAGTGACACCAGTCGAGGGACGCACCGGACGCCGTACCACCCGCCTCGGGCGCCTCGTTCACGTCAGCGGGACGCGGCGGTACGTGCCGGCGGCGGTGTCCGCGGCCTCGATCTCATCGCGGGTGATCCCCAACACGAACAACACGGTGTCGAGGAACGGTTTGGACAGCGACGCGTCCGCCACTTCGCGAAGCGCGGGCTTGGCGCAGAACGCGATACCTAGGCCAGCGGTGGTCAGCATGTCGATATCGTTCGCGCCGTCGCCCACTGCGACGGTTTGGCTGAGGGAGATACCGAGTTCGTCGGCGAACTCGCGGAGGTAGGCAGCCTTGGCTTCGCGGTCCACCACCTCGCCGACCACCCGGCCGGTCAGTGTGCCGTCCACGATCTCGAGGGTGTTCGCGCGGGCGAAGTCGAGACCAAGTTCCTCGACGAGACCCGAGATCACCTGGATGAATCCTCCGGAGACCACGCCGCAGCGGATGCCCAATCGCTTGAGGGTACGAATGGTCGTACGGGCACCGGGGGTGAGCACGATGTCCGATGCGACCTCGTCTAACACCGTGGCCGGGAGGCCCGCCAACGTCGCCACGCGCTCATGGAGGGATTGCGCGAAGTCGATCTCACCTCGCATGGCCCGCTCGGTGACGGCGCGGACCTCGTCCTCCTTACCGGCGTGTGCGGCGAGCATCTCGATGACCTCCCCCTGGACGAGAGTGGAGTCCACATCGAACACCACGAGTCGCTTGGAGCGGCGACCGAGTCCTGCCCGGTCCACCGAGATGTCGACACCGTGGGAATCAGAGAGAGGAGCGAGGGTCTCGCGCAGTAGCGAGTCGTCGGCCGCGTCCCGGCCCGCGGTGGACACGTGCAGTTCCAGGCCCGTCACCGGGTAATCAGCGATCCCGCTGATCGTGTCGATGTTCGCCCCGATGGAGGCCAGTGAGCTGGCGACCGCGGAGAAAGCGGACGCCGTGACAGGACTGCCGAGTATCACCACTGCGTGTGTGGAGGGCGGCGCCGCCGGGGCGATGTCGTCGAACTGGACCTCTAGTTGCATCCCGAGGTCATGGACCTGCTCGGTGAGTTCGCGGACGACCGTGACGACATCGGCGCTGTCGTCCACCCTGACCATGAGCCCCAGGGACAGGTGTCCGTTGACGACGACCTGCTCCACGTCGACCAGTTCCGCGCGATGCGACGCGAGGACGGACATGACCCCCGCGGTCACGCCCGGGCGGTCGGGCCCGGTGACGGTGAGGAGGGCCGGGGTTCCGGTGGTACTCACATGTACTCCTGACAGGTAATCGGGGAAGGCGATGCTGTGTTTACTCGGGCTGACAAGCGGAAACCCCGCCGGTGGACGAGCCTACCGACGGGGTTCCCGGGACCTGCGCCCGTGGGTGAGTACGGGCGGGCGGTCAACCCTTCTGCGGAGAGGAGCCTCGCTGGGCCATATCCTTGGCCGAATCCGGGTCCTGGGACTTGGCCCGGCCGCCAACGTGCGCTTCCGCCCGCATCCGCTCACTCATGTGCGGGTAGTGCAGCTCGAACGCAGGACGCTCGGAGCGGATCCGCGGCAACGTCACGAAGTTGTGGCGCGGCGGCGGGCACGACGTCGCCCACTCGAGGGAGTTGCCAGCACCCCACGGATCGTCAACGGTGACGATCTCGCCGTAGCGCCAGCTCTTGATGATGTTCCAGATGAACGGCAGCATCGCGATGCCGAGGATGAACGAGCCGACGGTCGAGATCTGGTTGAGGACGGTGAAGTTGTCCGTGTCCAGGTAGTCGGCGTAACGGCGGGGCATGCCCTGGTTACCCAGCCAGTGCTGGACCAGGAACGTGGTGTGGAAGCCAATGAAGATCAGCCAGAAGTGCAGCTTGCCGAGCCGCTCGTCGTACATCCGACCCGTCATCTTGGGGAACCAGAAGTACACGCCGGCGAACGTCGCGAACACGATGGTGCCGAAGAGGGTGTAGTGGAAGTGCGCCACGATGAAGTAGGTATCCGAGATGTGGAAGTCGATCGGACCCGACGCCATCATGACACCGGTCAGCCCACCAAAGAGGAAGGTGACGATGAAGCCGAGGGCGAACATCATCGGCGTCTCGAACGTCATCTTCCCGCGCCACATCGTGCCAATCCAGTTGAAGAACTTCACGCCGGTCGGGACCGCGATGAGGAACGTCATGAAGGAGAAGAACGGCAGCAGCACCGCGCCGGTGACGTACATGTGGTGCGCCCACACAGCCATGGACAGTGCGGCGATGGCCAGCGTCGCGAAGACCAGACCGGCGTAGCCGAACAGCGGCTTGCGTGAGAAGACCGGGAACACCTCGGAGACGATGCCGAAGAACGGCAGCGCGAGGACGTACACCTCAGGGTGCCCAAAGAACCAGAACAGGTGCTGCCACAGGATGGCTCCACCGTTACCCGGATCATAGATCCGACCACCGAAGGTGCGGTCGTAGAACACACCCATTGCCGCCGCGGTGAGCAGCGGGAAGATGAGCAGGATGAGGATCGACGCCACGAGGATGTTCCACGTGAAGATCGGCATCCGGAACATGGTCATGCCCGGTGCACGGAGGCAGATGATCGTGGTGACGAAGTTGACGGCGCCGAGAATGGTGCCGATACCGCCGATGCCCACGCCGAGGATCCACAGATCCGCGCCGACGTTCGGTGAGTGGATCTTGTCGGCCAGCGGCATGTACATCGTCCAGCCGAAGGACGCCGCCCCACCGGGAGTCAGGAAGCCCGACAGCATGATGATGCCGCCGAACGTGAACAGCCAGAAGCCGAAGGCGTTGAGTCGCGGGAACGCCACGTCGGGCGCGCCGATCTGCAGCGGCATGACGTAGTTCGCGAACCCGACGACGATGGGCGTCCCGTACAGCAGCAGCATGACGGTGCCGTGCATCGTGAACAGCTGGTTGAACTGCTCGTTCGACAGGAACTGCATGCCCGGGAAGAAGAGCTCCGCCCGGATGAGCAGCGCCATGAGGCCGCCGATGAAGAAGAAGATGAAGCAGGAGACGATGTACATGATGCCGAGCATCTTGTGGTCAGTCGTCGTGAGCATCTTCCACACGAACGAGCCCGGCCGGGCGTTACCCGTGGGTTCACCCGGCGGGTGGTCTAGTTCGTGGACCGGCTTGGGGGCCACTGCGGTCATAAGGGTCCTCCTGAACGCCTCACCCGACGTCGTGGGTCGAACCACCGACCCCACGTCGAACGCATAGGAATAGTGCGTGACCGCAATCCTAACCTCTGCCTGAGAGCGATGCCCACCCGCCCCGCCCAACTTGTCACCTGTGGTCACCCCCGGTGATCCGGGCAGCTTTCGGTACGCCCGACGGGCGCCTCGCCACAGTCTGTGACCTCCGCCTGAGCAAGGTTCACGGACAGATCTCCTAGGCTGTTGTCCCATGAGTCATTCCGTGCCCGTCCCCGATCGTCGCCCTGCACGGGGGCACGCGCGGCGCGCCGCCCGGGCGGCCGTTCCCCTGGCATTGGGGCTGACACTGGTGGCGTGCGGCCCCTCCCCCGTCGACATGGTCGAGCACCCCATGACGACGACGCCGTCACGGATGGCGGGCGAGGAGCTGCAGCGCTCGGCTGAGCCCGAGGAGTCGTGCGCCCCGGCGCCGTTTCCATCGGAGTTCCCTGGTGCGGGTGACCGCCAGGTCCCCACCGAAGGGCCGGGCCCGGACACGGTGACGGTTCCGCGGTCGCCGGAACGGATCCTCGCGCTCGGTACGGGAGCGGTGGACACTGCTTGCGCACTCGGCCTGCAGGACCTCCTCGTCGGCACCTCCGGCCTGCCATTCGACGCCGATGTCTACCTGCCCGCCTCCCTCGTCGGACTACCGTCGATCGGTCTCGACACCGGGACGGATGCGAAGAAGGTCGAGGAGGCCGCGCGGAAGCTACGACCGGACCTCATCGTTGTGGCAGGATCACTGGAACTCGATTCGACCATCGTCGCGGCGCTGGGAGATGTCGCCCCCACGGTCGTCTACGACGCCGATGTGCTCGACTGGGCCGACGGCACCAAGTCGATCGCCGACGCCTACGGTCGGCCCCGAGCCGGCGGCGATCTCCTACTGGGTGTGATCGAACAGGCTCGGCGCGTCGCCAGTGCGGCTTCTCCATCAGATACCCGAGTCTCCCTAGTCTCGGTGACCGGCGGGGACGGTGATGGTGTGGCGGTGCAGCGTGCGGACACGCTGGGTTCTCTGATGCTGGAGGCCGTGGGTGCCGAGCGTCCGCCCGCGCAGCGCACGCGCGACGGCGAGCGCGTCCCTCCACTGCCGGAATCCCCTGCGCTCGGTGACGAGATGGACGGTGACGTGATCTTCGCGGTCGTCGGCGGCGAACCGGGTGCCGAGGATGCGGCGCGAGAGGTCTTCGCCTCCGACAGGTGGATGGCGCTCGAGGCCGTGGGGGCCCGACGCATGTTCGTGATGGACCGGGCCGTGTGGGAGGGTGCCGGGCCGGTGGCGGCACGCGCGGTTCTGGAGGACATCCGGAGTTCGATCAACGGGATCGCCCCCGACGGCTAGTCGCAGACACCGCCCCCGCCTGCGGACCGACGACGCCCCTGCGACCGTGCGCGGTCGCAGGGGCGTCGTGCGTCAGTTCTGGTGGGTCAGTGCTGACCGGGTCAGAAGTCCCAGTCCTCGTCCTCGGTGGCGACGGCCTTGCCCATGACGTACGAACTGCCCGAGCCCGAGAAGAAGTCGTGGTTCTCGTCGGCGTTGGGGCTGAGTGCCGCGAGGATGGCCGGGTCGACGTCGGTCTCGTCCTTGGGGAACATCCCCTCGTAGCCCATGTTCATCAGCGCCTTGTTGGCGTTGTAGCGGAGGAACTTCTTGACGTCCTCGGTCCACCCCACCGGGTCGTAAAGGTCCTCGGTGTAGTCCGCTTCGTTGTCGTACAGCTCGAACAGCAGCTCGAAGGTGTAGTCCTTGAGCTCGTCCCGCTCGGCCTGGGTGACGTGCTCGAGTGCGCGCTGGTACTTGTAGCCGATGTAGTAGCCGTGCACGGCCTCATCGCGGATGATGAGGCGGATGACGTCTGCGGTGTTGGTGAGCTTGGCCCGCGACGACCACCGCATGGGCAGGTAGAAGCCCGAGTAGAACATGAACGACTCGAGCATCACCGAGGCGATCTTCCGCTTGAGCGGATCGTCCCCCGCGTAGTACCCCAACACGATCTTGGCCTTGCGCTGGAGGTAGGGGTTCTCCTCGGCCCAGCGGAACGCATCGTCGACCTGCGGAGTCGAGCACAAGGTGGAGAAGATGGTCGAGTAGCTCTTGGCGTGCACCGACTCCATGAACGCGATGTTGGTGAGCACCGCCTCCTCGTGGGGGGTCGAAGCGTCGGGGATCATGCTCACCGCGCCAACAGTTCCCTGAAGGGTGTCCAACAGCGTGAGTCCCGTGAAGACGCGAGCGGTGAGTTGCTGCTCGTACTCCGTCAGGGTCTGCCACGACGGAATGTCGTTCGAAACCGGGACCTTCTCCGGCAGCCAGAAGTTGGTCGTCAGGCGACCCCACACCTGGTCGTCGACCTCGTCGGGGATGCGGTTCCAGTTGATGGCCGACACCCTGTCGACGAGCTTGGGCTGGATGCCGGCGGCGGGACTGTGGGATCCCGGAGCGTGGAGCTCGGCGGTCATCGGATCTCCTCCTGGTGGCGGGTGATGTGCGTGGCGCGGAACGGCAGCCGCGGGGTCAGAGCATGCACGAGACGCAGCCCTCGACCTCGGTGCCCTCGAGTGCGAGCTGACGCACACGGATGTAATACAAGGTTTTGATTCCCTTGCGCCATGCGTAGATCTGGGCGCGGTTGACGTCACGGGTTGTGGCGGTGTCCTTGAAGAACAAGGTCAGTGACAGGCCCTGGTCGACGTGCTGGGTCGCCGCCGCGTACGTGTCGATGATCTTCTCGTAGCCGATCTCGTACGCGTCCTGGTAGTAGTCCAGGTTGTCGTTCGTCAGGTAGGGCGCCGGGTAGTAGACGCGCCCGATTTTTCCTTCCTTACGGATTTCGATCTTCGAGGCGACCGGATGGATCGACGAGGTCGAATTGTTGATGTAGCTGATCGAGCCGGTGGGCGGGACAGCCTGCAGGTTCTGGTTGTAGATGCCGTACTTCTGCACGTCGGCCTTGAGCGCGCGCCAGTCGTCCTGGGTCGGGATCGAGACCTCTGCCTCGGCGAAGAGTTCACGCACCCGCTCGGTGGCCGGCTCCCACACCTGGTCGGTGTACTTGTCGAAGAACTCGCCCGAGGCGTACTTGGACTCCGGAAACCCCGCGAACCAGGTCCCGCGCTCGCGTGCGATGGCGTTGGACGACCGGAGCGCGTGATAGAGCACGGTGTAGAAGTAGATGTTCGTGAAGTCCACGCCCTCCTCAGATCCGTAGTAGATCCGCTCCCGTGCGAGGTAACCGTGGAGGTTCATCTGGCCGAGGCCGATCGCGTGGGACTCCGAGTTGCCCCGCTCGATCGATGGGACTGAGGCGATCGAGGTCTGATCAGACACGGCGGTCAGGCCGCGGATCGCCGTCTCGATGGTCTGCCCGAAGTCGGGCGAGTCCATGGCCTTGGCGATGTTGAGGGAGCCGAGGTTGCACGAGATGTCCTTACCCACGTGGGAGTAGGTGAGGTCGTCGTTGTAGGTCGACGGTGTGGATACCTGGAGGATCTCTGAGCACAGGTTGGAGTGCGTGATCCGACCGGCGATCGGGTTAGCCCGGTTTACCGTGTCCTCGTACATGATGTACGGGTATCCCGACTCGAACTGCAGTTCAGCGACGGTCTGGAAGAAGTGTCGCGCGTTGATCTTGGTCTTCTTGATCCGACTGTCTTCAACCATCTCGTGGTAGTTCGCCGAGATGTCGACATCAGCGAACGGCTTGCCGTAGATGCGTTCGACGTCGTACGGCGAGAACAGGTACATGTCGTCGTTACGCTTCGCCAGCTCGAAAGTGATGTCCGGGATCACGACACCAAGCGAAAGCGTCTTGATTCGGATCTTTTCGTCCGCATTCTCACGCTTGGTATCGAGGAACTTGAAGATGTCCGGATGATGGGCGTGCAGGTACACCGCGCCAGCGCCCTGACGTGCGCCGAGCTGGTTCGCGTAGGAGAAGGAGTCCTCGAGGAGCTTCATCACGGGGATGACACCCGAGGACTGGTTCTCGATGTGCTTGATGGGTGCGCCGTGCTCGCGCAGATTGGACAGCAGGAGTGCGACCCCGCCGCCGCGCTTGGACAGCTGCAACGCCGAGTTGATGCCGCGACCGATGGACTCCATATTGTCCTCGATGCGCAGCAGGAAGCAAGATACGGGCTCGCCGCGCTGCTTCTTACCGGAGTTGAGGAAAGTCGGCGTAGCGGGCTGGAAACGGCCCTCGATGATCTCGTCCACCAGTTGGCGGGCCAGCTTCTGGTCGCCGGCAGCGAGGGTGAGCGCGACCATGCAGACGCGATCCTCGTAGCGCTCGAGATAGCGCTTCCCGTCGAACGTCTTGAGCGTGTACGAGGTGTAGTACTTGAACGCACCCAGGAAGGTCTGGAAGCGGAACTTCTTGGCGTAGGCGTAGTCGAACAGTTCACGCACGAAGTTGCGCGAATACTGGTCCAGCACCTCGCGCTCGTAATAGTCCTTCTCGACCAGGTAGTCGAGCTTCTCGTCGAGGTTGTGGAAGAAGACCGTGTTCTGGTTGACGTGCTGGAGGAAGTACTCGCGCGCGGCCTCTCGGTCCTTCTCGAACTGGATGTTCCCGTCCGCGTCGTACAGGTTGAGCATGGCGTTGAGCGCGTGGAAGTCCAGACGCTGCCCCTCGGTCGCCATGGTGCCGGTGCTCTCGGGGGTCACTGTTGGTGCTGCCAAAACTCTTCCAATCCCTCTCGGACGCGGATGACGTCCTCGTGTGTACCCATCAACTCGAAGCGATAGAGGTACGGGACCCCCAGCTTTTTCGCGATTACATCGCCGGAGCGACCGAAGTCGCTTCCGAAGTTGGTGTTGCCGCCGGCGATGACTCCCCGGCAGAGACTTCTGTTGTGCTCGTCGTTGAGGAACGCGACCACCTGTCGCGGGACCGCGGCCCCGTTCTTCCCGGTTATTTCGAGGCTTCCCCCGTATGTCGGGACGATCAGAACATACGGATCCGACACTGTCGGCATCGGTTCAACCCTGCGCACCGGTATGCGCAGTGCGGGAAAACCTACCCGCTCGACGAATCGTTTCGTGTACTCGGACACGTTGGAGAAATAGACGATCCTCACCGGCTCCTCGGCCGGCATCGGAGCCGCCATCGCTGCCCCCTTGTCGAAGGAATTCTGGTGCTACCGCTTCGTCAGGCCGCGACGGAAGCCAAGGCCTTGATGCGGTCCGGGCGGTAGCCGGACCAGTGGTCAGACCCGGCGACCACCACGGGTGCCTGGAGGTAGCCGAGGGCCATGACGTATTCCCGAGCCTCATCGTCCATCGAGATGTCAATGATCTCGTATTCGATGCCCTGCTTGTCGAGCGCCTTGTAGGTGGCGTTGCACTGGACGCAGGCGGGCTTGGTGTAGACGGTGACCATGTGTCTCAGGACCTCTTTCGGCACGGCGCCCTGACGGCGCGAGGGGCTCTTCCAGTGACGGCCTCCCGGCCCGGGCACACGGCCCGGGCTGTGGATAACCGCGGTGTCTGTCGGGGGTTACGGTCCGAATCCCACGAATGGCATTCTCCGGCGCCGCAACACCTCTAGACACTACCCCTAGTGGCCGATGAGTCAATCGACCACAACATTTTGGTCTTACATCCCTGGTATTCCCAGGTCGCAATCCCGCCTTGTGGACACTTCGGTCCCCCGGTGGGAACTTCGCCCGGCGAACCTTCGCCCGGGGGCGCGTTCACCCACAGTCGCACGCCGGAGACCGTCCCGAACCGTCGGGTCGACATCCCACAGGACCTCCCCAGAGGCCCCACAGATTGTCCCCACACACTCCACAAGAGGCCCGCCCGCATGACCGCTCCTCCGCGAGGCGCGGCGACGCCGTTGTCGGGCCAGGACACCCCGCGCACCGAGTCACCGTCGGCCCGGGAGCGCGCCGCGGGAACGCAGTCTGGCGGGGAAACGACGACGAGGGCCCGCCGCCGGCGAACCGGTGGCGGGCCCTCGTGGGTGCGTGAGGACTCACGCGGACGCATCAGCCCTGACGGGCCTTGAACCGGGGGTCCTTGCGGTTGATCACGTAGACCTTGCCGCGACGACGGACAACCTGGGCGCCCGGCTTGTTCTTCAGCGACCGAAGGGACTTGCGGACCTTCATCTGGCGCTCCTTAGGCTCTCGGGGCGACCGTTATGGCCGCCGACACGACTGGGGATCACTGTGCGACACGTCCGCCCCAGGGGGCGGATGCACGACACACAACTGGTCCATCGTAACGGACGGCCCGGCCAGAACTCCAACCGGCGCCGGACCGCCCCCCACGCTCGCCAGGGATGTCACACGGGCGTCGCACACAGTTCCTATGCTGACGCAATGACCGAGATCCCGACCGACCGCGGCGACCTCCGCGCCACCATCATCTCCGAACTCGGCGTCCGTCCCGACATCGATCCCGCGCGGGAGGTCGAGTCGCGGGTCGCGTTTCTCGTGGACTACCTGCGCTCCACCCCCGCCACAGGCTTCGTCCTCGGCATCAGCGGTGGGCAGGACTCCACCCTCGCGGGCCGGCTCTGTCAGCTCGCCGCTCAGCGCCTGCGGGATGAGGGGATGTCGCAGGCCCGGTTCGTGGCCATGCGTCTGCCCTACGGAGAGCAGGCGGACGAGGCCGACGCGCAGACGGCGCTGGAATTCATCCAACCGGACGCGTGCCTCACGGTGAACGTCCGCGCAGCGTCCGACGCCGCGTCCGACGCCGCATCCACCGCGCTCGCGGCCCTGCCAGACCAGGCGGGGCCGCTCCGTGACTTCGTCCGCGGCAACGTCAAGGCGCGCGAGCGGATGATCGCCCAGTACGCCGTGGCCGGGCAGCTGAACCTCGTCGTCGTCGGTACAGATCACGCTGCGGAGGCGGTCACCGGCTTCTTCACCAAGTACGGCGACGGCGGTGTAGACCTGACTCCCCTGGCCGGTCTCACCAAACGTCAGGGCGCGGCGCTGCTGCGCCACCTCGGCGCGCCGGATTCCACGTGGCGCAAGGTCCCCACGGCCGACCTCGAGGATGACCGTCCGGGCCTGCCTGACGAGGCCGCGCTCGGCGTGACCTACGCCCAGATCGACGACTACCTCGAGGGCCGCGACGGCGTCCCGCCCGAGGCGTCCGCGCGGATCGAGCGGCACTTCCTTAGCTCTCGGCACAAGCGCACGGTCCCCGCCACCCCCTTCGACACGTGGTGGCGCTGACCGCGCAGCCCCGACAGCGACAGATCAGCGCAGCAGTGACCACACCGTCTCCAGCGCCTCACTCGTGCCGGGGACGTCGTAGGACTGGGTGGTGAAGACCGCCGCGGCCCGCCGGCGGCGACGGTCGACGTAACCGATGGTTCCCAGTCCCCCGGCCCACCCGACCGCACCGTCCGCACGGACCTCCACCTGAAACCCATAGCCACAGCCGGACTCCACGAAGCCCTCAGCGCTCGCCTTCTGCGTCGGGGTCAGATGATCGGTGGTCATCAGCCGCGCGCTCTCCGCGTCGAGCACCGGGCCACCGTCGACCAGCACCGACAACAGGTGCAGGTAGTCACCGACAGTCGAGACGAGCCCGCATGCCAGGGATTCGAACACCGGTGGTGACGAGAACCTCCCCTCGGTGTCGAGCGGCCGCGGTCGGCCGTCGGGCCCGGCGCCGTACGAGGTGGGCAGGCGGCCCGGAACGACCGTGAAACCCGTGTCCGTCAGCCCCAGGGGGCCCGTGATGTGCCCGGCGAGCAACTCCCCCACCGATGACCCGGTCACGCGCGCGAGAAGCACCCCGAGGATGTCGCTGCTCGTGTGGTACCACCAGCCCAGTCCCGGCTGACCCACGAACGGCAGTTCCGCCAGACGCCGGAGGTACTCGCCCGGCGGAACGGTCGGTGCGAACGGGCCGGGGGCGACGCCACGGGCGGACATCGCCTCCGTCAGCGCCGGATTCTCCCCCGCCCATCCGACGCCCGCGGTCATGGTGAGTAAATGCCGAAGCGTGACGGGTCGCTCGGCTGGGACTGTCCGATCCAGCGGGCCGCCCGGGTCGACGAGCACCCGCGGCGCAGCCATCTCGGGAAGGTGGGGGCTCACCGGGTCCTCGAGATCCAACACACCGCGTTCGACGAGTCGCATCGCGAGGATCCCGCCGACCGGCTTGGTGTTGGACGACAGCGGGAACACCGCGTCCTCCTCGAGCGCGGGCCCGCCCACAGCGCGGGTGCCGCCGGAGACGATCTGGGAACTCCCGCTCTCCCGGACGCCGCACACGTACCCGATCAGCCGACCGTCGTCGACCAGTCGGTCAAGCACGGCGGCGATCTCCCCAGGTTGCGCCATGCACCCGAGACTACGGTCGGCGACCACTCTGCGGAGGACGCCAAACGACGATGTCCCGGGACGTCGTTTCCGACCTCCCGGGACATCGTCCTCGGTGGAGCTAAGGGGACTCGAACCCCTGACCCCCACACTGCCAGTGTGGTGCGCTACCAGCTGCGCCATAGCCCCGTATCGATTTGTCCACCGGGCACCTCTCGGTGACCGGCCCGACTTAAGTTACACCACCCCGGTTCGAGCCTCCAAATCGGGTTCGGCCCCGCCGGGAAGGCGGGGCCGAACGCCGCACGTTCGCGTCCGGCAGGACCGCCGGACGCCTCTCCGGAAAAGCTACGCGAGAATGTCCTGGAGCCAGGCCGCGTTGCTGATCTCGACGACCTTGCCCTCGTACGCGACCGTCGGGGTGGACACGCGATCGGTGATCTCCCGGATGCTCTTCTGAGCGTTGTCGGCACTGTCGGACGCCTTGTCCATGCCCCCGTTGGTCTCGACGTTGCCGATGCACTCCACGGTGTCAGCGTTCGCACCAGCAGCCTCGGCGCTGCCCGCGAGCTCCCGGGTGGAGCGGTCGCCGCCGCCCTCCGCGGGCTGCTCGGCGAAGAAGGCGTTCTTGACGTCGAAGAACACAGGCAGGGATTCCTTGGCCGCCACACACTGGATGGCGGCGAGGGCACGCGTGGAGTACTCCCCGGACCCCGACTGGCCGTTGAGGAAGTTCAGGGTGTGGTACTCGACCCGCAGATCCCCGGCCTCCACGGCCTTGGAGATCGACTCACCGTACTGCGACTCGAACGAGCCGCAGGCGGGGCACATGTAGTCCTCCCAGATCTGCACGGTCGGCGCGCCCTGGGGGCCGACGACGACGACGCCGGCCTCTGTGATGTCGATGAGGTCATCGCTTGTTTCGCCGAACGTGATGGGGTTGGACTCTCCGCCCCGCTGTGCCATCCAGACGACGCCGCCGAGAACCACGACAGCGACCGCGATGAGCGCGACGACGGTGATGATCATCCCGTTATTTGATTTGGTCTGGAGGACCTTGGTGCTTCTGTTGGGCTTGGCGTTCACGTGTACGCGGGCCTTTCTCTACTGGGAGTCCGTCGACCTCTTCCGGGTGACCGGCACTAGGGAGAGGGTACAGAAGCTGCGCCCCCTCCCCCGATCCCCCGGGGAGGCTAAGCAACCGAAATGCACCACACCCCCGGTCGGTGACGACCGGGGGTGTGGCCCGAATGGTGGAGCTGCCGGGAATTGAACCCGGGTCCTCCGCAGCATCGGCAGGGCTTCTCCGTGCGCAGTCCGCGTTGGTCTCTGCTCGGATCTCGCCCTCATGCGGACATGTCGGCGATGACGATCCCAGTCACTGTGTGATGTCCCGACCCACCCCGTGACCGGGTGAGCCGGTGATCTCTCTAGATGATGCCGGTGACCGGGGCGAGAGCGACCCCGGGCCGACAGACTACGAGCTCGCTATCAGGCAGCGAGGGCGTAGTCGCGCTGATTAGTATCGGCGCGTAATTGGTTGCCACGACGCTTACGGTGGTCTCTGGCCTGCACCGGCACGCTTCCCCTGCGTCAGCTCACGTAGTCGAAACCACATCAGCCCCTCGCAGGTCCCACCGATTTTCGCCGGTGGACTACCTAATGTAACACGACCCGGACCTCTTCGATTCCCGGCAGCCGCCGGCGCACCACAAGCTGACCGCCGCTCAGGCCTTCATGCCCTTGATCTTCCTGCCCAGTTCGCTCACGGCTTCGCGCTCGGCGGTCCGGCGGGCGATGTCTTGGCGTTTATCGTGGGCCTGCTTACCCCGCGCGACAGCCAGCTCGACCTTCACGCGTCCGTTCACGAAGTAGAGCGATAACGGGACGAGGGTGGCGTTGCCGTCGCGCACCTTGCCCACGAGCGAGTCGATCTCGCGGCGGTGCAGCAGGAGTTTTCGGGCACGCTTCGGGGCATGATTCGTCCAACTCCCGTGCGAGTACTCGGGGATGTGGAGCCCGCGGAGCCACACCTCGCCGTCGTCAACCGTCGCGAAGGCGTCGACGAGTGAGGCCTTGCCCTCTCGCATGCTTTTGATCTCGGTCCCCACGAGAGCGATGCCTGCCTCGTGGGTGTCGAGGATGTGGAAGTCATGCCGAGCCTTGCGGTTGCTCGCGACGATACTGCCGTCGGTACCGAGGGACGACGCGCCCTTCTTCTTGTTCTTCTTGGCCACGCCGGTTCACCTCCATGTTGCCGTTCCGCAGCCCCCAGAGTCTAGAGGGAACGGTCGGTTAGTGCCGAACCGTCAGCCTCAGGGTGACCCACGCCGTGAGTGCGGAGACCACCGCGCCGGCCACCACGAGCCCCGGAGCGAGCACGAGAATGTCGGAGGTGGTGATCCGTTCGACCAAATTCGCGCGGTAGGCCTCCGCCAACACCCTGTCGAGGAAGACGTTCTTCGCCACCAGGAGGCCACCCACCGCCAGGAGGGCACCCGTCACCGCCGCGATCACCGCCTCGAGGACGAACGGGAGTTCGGTGTACCAGCGGCTCGCGCCCACCAGTCGCATGATCCCCAGCGCGGTCCGCCTGGTGATCGCCGCGATCTGGGTCATGTTCGCGATGAGCAACACGGTCGCCACCAGTTGGATGACCGCGATCGCGAAGGCCGCATTGCGGACCCCGTCGAGAACTGAGAAGACGCGTTCGACCAGTTCGCCCTGCCCCTGGACGATCTCGATCCCCGACACCTCGGACAGGTCCTGCGCCACGCCCTCAGCTCGGGTGGGATCGGTCAGGGTGAGGGTGAACCGCGAGCCGAGTGCATCCGGGGAGGTGGACTCCACCAGCACCGGGTCGGTGGAGGCGAACAACTCGACGAACTCGGCGTAGGTCTTTTGGGGGTTCTTGTACTCCACCGAGGCCACCCCGTTCGTCGCCTCGAGTTGCTCTCGGATACGGCCGCACTCGGCTGTACATTCCGGGTCTTCGACGGAGATCGACCGGTCCACGTAGACACGGAATTCGTTGAGGTAGTCGTACTTGGCCTGACTGGCGGACGCGGTCATGGCCACGAGCAGCCCCGCACCCAACATCCCCAGCGCCACGGCGGTGGTGATGATCATGGCCAACGTCATGGACAGGTTGCGTCGCAACCCCTGCGCGACCTCGGACGCGACGAACGGGACGGCCATCAGCGGTCCACCCCGTAGGTCCCGCGGGCGTCGTCGCGCACGACCGCACCGTCGACCAGTTCCACCACGCGTCTCCGCGAGCGGTCCACGATGTGCCTGTCGTGCGTGGCCATGAGCACGGTGGTCCCCGTCCTGTTAATCCTGTCGAGCAGCAACATGATGTCCTCGCTGGTCTCGGGATCGAGGTTGCCCGTCGGCTCGTCCGCGAGCAGCAGCACCGGCCGATTGACGAATGCCCGAGCGATCGCAACCCGCTGTTGTTCTCCCCCGGAGAGTTCGTGTGGTCGGCGATCGGCCTTGCCTCCCAACCCGACCATGTCCAGAGTCTCCGGCACGACCTTGTCGACCGTGCGACGGGACTTGCCGATCACCTGCAGTGCGAACGCGACATTCTCCGCGACCGTCTTGTTCTGCAGCAGGCGAAAGTCCTGGAATACACAGCCGAGGGTGCGCCGCAGAACGGGCACGTCGGAGCCCTTCATGCGCGTGAGGTCGTGGCCGGCCACGACGAGGGTGCCCGAGTCCGTCCGGTCTTCCCGGAGGACGAGCCGCAGGAACGTGGACTTGCCCGATCCGGATGCACCAATGAGGAACGCGAACTCGCCGTCCCCGATCTTCACGCTCACGTCGGACAGGGCCGGGCGCGTCGAGGACGGGTACGACTTCGTCACATGGGAAGCACTGATCACCCCGACAGGCTAACCGCAGCCGGATCCGGTACTGGACGGTCGGGGCCTTCACACCACCTTGCGGACCTCCCGCTTGAGGATTTTCCCGGACGCGTTGCGGGGGATCTCGTCGAGGACCACGAGGTCATGTGGCAGCTTGTAATGGGCTATCCGCTCGCCGCAGAACTCGCGCAACTCGTCGATGTTCAGCTCCGACCCATCGGCGAGTGTGACGACGGCGACAATCGATTCACCGAAATCAGGATGCGGACGGGCCACCACTGCACAATCCAACACTGCGGGGTGGGCGGCTACCGCGCCTTCGACCTCCACCGAATACACATTGCGACCGCCGGTGATGATCATGTCCTTGAGTCTGTCGACGACGGTCATATATCCATCGCCGTCGAGGAGCGTCAGGTCACCGGTGTGCAACCAACCATCGACAATCGTCTCCGACGTCTGCTCCGGCTTGCCCCAATAGCCCTTCATGACGCTGAGTCCCCTCAGCACCATCTCACCGACCTCGCCAGGGGCAACATCCTCCCCGTCCTCATCGACCACCCTGACCTCGAGGTTGATCAACGCACTACGCCCGGACGCGTCGGGGCGCGCCACCACCTCTTCGTGGCTGGCAAAGATACCCCCCGGCCCGGCCTCGGTCTGTCCACACAGTTGCATGAACTCCACGCCGGGGAAGGTCGCGACCAGTTTCTCCACTGCTGTCGCAGCCATTGGAGCGGCCCCGAACATGCCCGTGCGCCAGGCGGACACGTCACGATTCTCGACTCCCGGAACGCGCAACAGGAACTGGAACATCGTGGGCACCCCGAACATCATGGTGATGCGTTCAGCTTCCATTGTGTCGAGGACCGCCGAGGGGTCGAAGCCGTCGTGGATGATGTGAGTGGCCCCGCAGAACGTGCCCGGCAACAGCATGAGGTTCAGTTCGGCGGAGTGGTACAGGGGTGCGACGTGCAACAGGCGGTCGCGATCCTTTAACCCCACGCAGGCGATGAACGCCGCCGTGTGCCACATGAGTTGTCGCTGGTCGAACAAGGCACCCTTCGGTTTTCCTGTAGTGCCCGAGGTGTAGAGGATCTCGGCGTCGTCATCTCCTGACACACCCACATCGACCGGGGTCGATGGCGCATCGTTCGCCAGGGCGGTGAGGTCCGGGTGGCTCTGGTCCTCTCCAAGACACATGATCGTCAGCTCGTCCGGGAGTCCCGATCCCGTCGCGGCTCGGACCGCTGCGGCGACCTTCGCCGCAAACAGCAGGACAGACGCACCCGAGTCCCTCACGAGATAGTCGATCTCCGGACCCGTCGAAGCCGGGTTCACGGGTACCACGACTGCGCCGACGCGTTGCGCTGCATAGAACGCGATCACGAACCAGTCGGTATTGGTGGACATCAGCGCGACGCGATCCCCTGTGTGCACCCCGCGGTCGCGAAGTACGTGCGCCGCGCGGTCGACGGCGCGGTTCAATTCGGCGTAGGTGTACCGCTGTTGGCGATAGACCAGCGCTTCTCGCTCCGGTACACGCCTGGCTGTGGAGCGCAGCGCGCTTTCGATGGTGGGTGTGGGTGCTGGTCCCTGAAGGGGCACGACGATACCTCCGCGATCGCAGACTTTGTTGTCCACGTCACATCTTGCCCCGACTTGGCCGTCATGGTGCCCACTCGCGTGATGGCGCCCACCCACTCCCGCCTACCGATCCGCTCTGCGGAGTTACGGTGAGCCCGTCGCCCCAGAGTTATCGGCGGGAGAGTCCTGTTGTTGCTGCTGGGCTGGCGCCTGCTGCTGCCCTGCATCGCCCGGCGTCGGAACCGCCGTGGCTGTCTGCTGCTGCTGCGGCGGCGGCGCGATCGAGACCGTCGTGTCACCGGACTGCGTGGACTCGGCGGAAGTCGCCGCGCTCGACGTCAACGCGGATGTGGCCTCCGTCGCGGTCTGGTCTGACGGCGTGGCTTCGGACGGGGTCACCGAGGTGGTAGCGGTCGGCTCACTCGTCGATGGGCCAGACGGTGTTCCGACTCGAACCACCGGGTCGTCCCGAACGAACAGGTACACCGCCCCCACCACCACAAAGGCGACCAGCAGGATCGCCGTGCTCCGCGACATGCGAAAGAACTCACCGAGAAGGGAGATGAACTTCGGCCGGGCTTTTCGCGACGGCGCGTCCGGCGACGTTGCCTTCCCCAATCCCAGAGGATCTCCACTGATCAGGGGTTCCCTGGTGGTACCCGCCGAGGGGGACTGCTCGTCGCCGGTGGGTTCCACGCCGAAGCGGGCGGTGTCGTCGTCCTGTGATCCCGCCATCAGACGCTCTCCTCCCCGGTCTGCGGGCGCAGCATGCCGGCACGGATCGCAGCCAGCGCTTCCGGCTCCAGAACGATGCCCTCCTGGCGGAACCGGCGGAGGATGACCGCGCGCATCCGTCGCCCCACCTCCCACTGCATTCCCGGCTTGGTACGGGCGAGCAGTCTGATGACGGTCTGCTCGAGCCGGATGGATTGCACACCCATCACGGTGGGCTCGTCGAGGATGTACTCCCCCACCCGGTCATCGTTGACGATGTCCCGGCAGACGGCCGAAAGCACCTCGTTTGCCGTGTCCATGTCGGCGTTGTTCGGTACCGGCACATCGATGATCGCCCGGGCCCAGTCCTGCGATTGGTTGACTGCGGTCACAATCTGCCCGTTCGGCACGATGACCGCCTCGCCGTCGAGGGTACGCAGACGGGTGACCCGGAGCGTGACATCCTCGATCGTCCCGGCGGCGACGCCGGTCGAGGTCGTGAGTTCGACGATGTCGCCGTATCCGTACTGGCGCTCGGCGAGCACGAAGAAGCCGGCGAGGAAATCCTGGACGATCTTCTGCGCGCCGAACCCGAGGCCCGCACCGAGCACCGTCGCCGGCGCCACCAGCGTGACGAGGTTGACGCCGAAACGCAGCAGGATCTGGATGCCGAACAGCATGTACAGGACACCTACCGCGACATACGAGACCACCTGGATCACCGAATGCAGGTGTTTGGACTCCTCCGACCAGAACTCGTCGCCGGCGTGTCTGGCGTCCAGCCGACCGGTCCACATCCGGGCGATCTTGGCGATCACCCGGGTCAGCAGAGCGGCCCCGAGGATGAGGAGGACGACCTCCAGGCCTTCGTTACTGAGCCAGCCGCCGAGCCCGCCGAAGTCGGTCTGGAACGACACTAGGCGTCTGCCCCCTCCCGCATCCGCCAACGGATGCCGGCCTCGATGAACCCGTCGATGTCACCGTCGAGAACGGACGACGGATTGTTCACCTCATACTCGGTGCGCAGGTCCTTGACCATCTGGTACGGATGCAGCACGTAGGAGCGCATCTGATTACCCCACGAGGCGTTGCCGCCCGAACCCAGGGCGTCCATCGCAGCGCGCTCCTCCTGCCGCTTACGCTCCAGCAGCTTGGCCTGCAACACCTTCATCGCCGCCACCTTGTTCTGCAGCTGCGATTTCTCGTTCTGACACGTTACGACGATCCCCGTGGGGACGTGGGTGAGGCGGACTGCCGAGTCGGTGGTGTTCACGGACTGGCCGCCGGGGCCCGACGACCGGTACACATCCACGCGGACCTCGTTCTCCGCGATCTCGATCGAGTCGACGGTTTCCACCACGGGGAGAACCTCGACCTCGGCGAACGAGGTCTGCCGACGCCCCTGATTGTCGAAAGGGGAAATGCGGACGAGGCGGTGGGTGCCCTGCTCAACCGAGAGGGTGCCGTACATGTACGGGTCTTTGACCACGAAGGTCGCTGACTTGATGCCTGCTTCCTCTGCATAGGAGGTGTCGTAGACCTCCACCTTGTGGCCGGCCTTCTCCGCCCAGCGGATGTACATGCGCATCAGCATCTCGGCGAAGTCCGCGGCGTCGACGCCACCGGCGCCGGCGCGGATGTTGACCACCGCTTCACGTTGGTCGTACTCGCCACTGAGCATCGTCTTGACCTCCATGGCCTCGACGTCCTCACGCAGCTTCACGCGTTCAGCGTCCGCCTCCTCGACGGCACCGTCGCCCTCCTCCTCCGCCAACTCGTACATCAGCGGCAGGTCTTCGATCCGCTGCCGAAGGTCACGGCAGCGGCGCAGGTCGGCCTGGATGTAGGACAGCTCGCTGGTGACCTTCTGCGCCCGGTCCTGGTCGTTCCACAGGTCAGGGTCGGCGGCCATCTGCTCGAGCTCATCGACTCGGCGGGCGAGCTCCTCGATGTCGAGGACCTTTTCGACCGTGGTCATGGTCGCGTCGAGGGCTGCGATGTCAGCGGAGACTTCTGGGTGCACGGTATCCAACTCTACGCGGCCCGGACATCATTCAGCGTTTGACCACCCGCCCGCTTCGCGTGGCCTTCCACACCTCCGGTCGACGCCGCACGGGGGTAGCGTCGGATGCTGCGGACCCGCTACCGCCCGTGTTCAGCGAGCCGCCACGGCCCAGCGGAGGAAGTGAACGACCATGGACGCCCGCCACCCGGATCCCCTGCACGGCACGCCCACCTCGGAGATGACCGACGCCGACCTGGCCGCCCGCCTCGTCGTCGACGCGGGAACCCTCGCGCGGCGCCTACGCGAGAAAGGTCTCGACGTCCGGCGCAAAACCTCCATATCCGACGTCGTCACCGAGGCCGACGACGCCGCCGAGCGGCACATCACCGCGCTCCTGGCCGTCCACCGCCCTGACGACGGCATTCTGGGCGAGGAGGGCACCCTGGTCGCCGGCGATCGCGATCGGCGATGGGTCGTGGATCCGGTGGATGGCACCTACAACTTCGTCTCCGGTTCCGACTACTGGTGCTCTGCCGTCGCGGTCACCGGCGGCGACGACTATCTTCTCGGAGCCATCCACCGACCGCTGACCGGTGAGACCTTCGTCGGCGGATCCGATGTATCGACCCGCCGCAACGGAGTACCGGTGACGCGCCTGACCCCCGGGGACCTGGCCGCGGGCAGTCTCGCCACGTACCTCCATCCGCCCTTCTTCGACGATCCCCACCTGGCCGAGCCCTTCCACCGGGTCAGCCGGGGCGCTGCGACCATCCGCATGCTCGGGTCCGGATCGGTGGACCTGGCCTCCGTCGCCTGCGGGATCCACACGGTCTGGTGTCAGCACTCCTGCCCGGAATGGGATTGGCTACCTGGCCGCGCTCTCGTCGAGGGGGCGGGCGGGGTATGCACGACGGTCGAGGTCAACGGTTACGACTGGTTCGTCGCCGGCCGCCCCGGCGCGGTCGACCAGGCGGTCGCCCTTCTCCGCGGCTGACTCCCGCCCGACCAGCAGCGCGAACTTGTTCGGGGAATGTGTGGCGCGCGGAACTTACTCCGAAGTAAGGTGTGTGAGACAGCACCGTCCACCGTCCGTCACGAGAACAGCTGGTGATGATGAGCAAGAACCCCACAGCCCCGTCCACGACCGGACGCGCGGAGACCTCGACACCCGGCAAGAACCCCACACGCATCGACGCCATCGGCGCGGCGATGCGCGCGTTGACCACCATTACCGGCTCGGAGTTCGCAGAGCGCTTCGGGCTGCGGCAGAAAGTCGACCGGGTCACCTACGAGGCCACCAAGACCGGCTTCAAAACCCTCGGCGCCGCGACCAAGTCGTTCAAGAAGGTCTCCGCCGGAGGCGCGCCCAAGCGCCTGCCTGACGCCGACGCCGAGGCCCGGCCCGACCTGTTCGACCTCACGCTGGACGACGACCAGCAGATGATCTCCCAGACCGTGCGCGAGTTCGCCGCCGAGGTCATCCGACCGGCGGCCCACGACGCCGATGCCGCAGCCGAGGCACCCGCCTCGCTCCTCGAGCGATCGGCGGAGATCGGCGCGACCATGCTCAACGTGCCCGAGGAGTTCGAGGGCATCGCCTCCGAGCGCGGCGTGGTGACCAATTCCCTGGTAGCCGAGGCCCTGGCCTACGGCGACATGGGATTGGCGCTGCCGATCCTGGCCCCCTCCGGGGTGGCCACGACCCTGACGCAGTTCGGTTCGGACACCCAACAGAAGTCCTACCTACCGGCGTTCGCCTCCGAGCAGGTTCCCGCCGCCGCCGTCGTGGTGGCCGAACCGCGGCCGCTCTTTGACCCGTTCGCGCTCGAGACCACCGCCACGCGTACGGCTGGTGGATTCTCTCTGAGCGGCGTCAAGTCGATGGTGCCCACGGCCGGTAGCGCGGAACTCTTCGTCGTCGCCGCCTCTCTCGACGGCGCGCCGACCTTCTTCGTCGTGGAATCCGACACCGATGGACTCGTGGTGGAGGCCGACCCGTCCATGGGGCTGCGCGCCGCCGGGCTTGGCCGTCTCGTCCTCACCGACGTCTCGCTGCCCGCCGACGCGATTCTCGGCGACCCGGATGACTCCGCGGAGGACCGGTCCGCCGCCTACGCCGACATCATCCGTCTATCGCGGCTCGGCTGGGCCTCCCTCGCGGTGGGTACCTCCCACGCCGTCCTCGACTACGTGACCCCGTACGTCAAGGAGCGTCACGCCTTTGGCGAGCCCATCGCACACCGCCAGGCGGTCGCGTTCGCCGTAGCCGACATGGCCACCGAACTCGACGGAATGCGACTGGTCACCTGGCGAGGCGCGTCCCGCGCCGAGCAGGGCCTATCCTTCGCCCGCGAGGCCGCACTCGCCCGCAAGATCGCCGCGGACAAGGGCATGAAGATCGGACTCGACGGCGTCCAACTTCTCGGTGGCCACGGATTCACCAAGGAGCACCCGGTCGAACGCTGGTACCGCGACCTGCGGGCCGTGGGAGTGGCCGAGGGCGTGGTGGTCCTGTGACGCTCGCCCGCTCCACCACCCTCCCGAACCGGACCAAGGACCTGAAGCGATGATCAACCTCGAACTCCCGACGAAGCTACAGGCGGGCGCGAACCAGGCCCGGCAGGTGGCCACCCAGATCTTCCGACCCGTCTCCCGCAAGTACGACCTCGCCGAGCACGAGTATCCCGTCGAACTGGACACGCTCAAGGCGATGATGGAGGCCATGGAGGACGCCGGAAAGGCTCCTTCCGGCGCCACGATGGGGTCCGGTGGCGCACCCCGGCGTGAAGGCGTGTCCAATGGCGGCAACATGAAGTCGCTGCTCAACATCATCGAGACCTGTTGGGGCGACGTCGGTCTAACACTGTCGATACCCCGCCAGGGACTGGGCAACTCCGCGATCGCGGCCGTGGCGAACGACGAGCAAATGGAGAAGTTCGGCCGGGTGTGGGCCTCGATGGCCATCACCGAGCCGGACTTCGGGTCAGACTCGGCGGCAGTCTCGGCCACCGCACGGCTGGATGGCGACGAGTACGTCATTAACGGCACCAAAATCTTCGTCACGTCGGGTGAGCGCGCGGACCACATCGTGGTGTGGGCGACCCTGGACAAGAGCAAGGGTCGCGCCGCCATCAAGTCCTTTGTCGTGCCGCGCGATCATCCCGGCGTCTCCGTGGACCGGCTCGAGCATAAGCTCGGAATCCGCGCCTCCGACACCGCACAGATCAGCTTCACCGACTGCCGCGTGCCGAAGGAGAACCTCCTGGGGGACCCGGAGATCCGTGTGGACAAGGGTTTCGCTGGTGCCATGCAGACCTTCGACAACACCCGCCCGTTGGTCGCCGGCATGGCCGTGGGTGTGGCGCGCGCCGCGCTCGAGGAGATCCGCACACTTCTCGAGGAGGCGGGAATGGAGATCGACTACGACCGTCCCGCCACCAGCCAGCCGGCCGCCGTGGCCAAGTATCTCGAGCTCGAAGCCGACTGGGAGGCGTCCTACCTGCTCACGCTGCGCGCGGCGTGGATGGCAGACAACAAGATGCCCAACACCAAGGAAGCCTCGATGTGCAAGGCCAAGGCCGGACGCACCGGTTCTGCCGTGACCCTGGGTGCGGTCGAGCTGGCGGGCAGCTACGGCTACTCCGAGCGCAGTTTCCTGGAGAAGTGGTCCCGAGACTCCAAGATCCTCGACATCTTCGAAGGCACCCAACAGATCCAGCAGCTCGTGATCGCGCGCCGAATCCTGGACCTGTCCAGCGCCGACCTGAAGTGAGCAGCTCGCGCCGCCCCAGCCGCGCGTAACTTGCGGGGACGAGTCCCCACCACAGACGAGGGGCCCGGTACCGATCACGTCGGTACCGGGCCCCTCTCAGCGCTACCCGCTTAAGCGCTACTCGTCTGAGAGCAGCGCGCCAGGCGCTCAGGCCATCTGGAAACCGCGTCCGGGCCAGTTTCGTGCAGTGGCATCGGCGACGACCGCGTCGAAGGAGTGTCCCAGTGCAGGCAGGAAGAACGGCGACTGCGCCGGGTGGATGCACGAGGGCAGGACTGAACCGAGGCTCCCGGCGGGACCGGCGGCGGGCGGCATGTGCCCCCCGGAGACGAGCCCCACAAGAAGACCGTCACGGGTGATGGGACCGCCGGAGTCGCCGTAGCCTGCGCACGCCTGGCTCCAGAACCGGTCGCCTTCACGTTGCCAGGTGATGCCGCAGGTGTGTCCGGTGGACATTCCGTCCTTGCAGACGATGTCACCGAACTCCGGGGCGGGCGCACGGCCCACGACGCCGGCCTGTCGGACGGGGACGGCAACACCCGGGTCCAGGCGGATCACCGAGTAGTCGAGGATCTCGTTGCGAGTGGCGATGGTGCCGATGACACCGGCTCCCTTGTTGTCCCGTAGGAAGACCGGGGCGTTGATCTGATCGCTGCAGTGGGCAGCGGTGAACGCGACCGGCGCTCCTGCGGCGTCATACCCGGCGGCGGTGATCGTGCATCCCGCCACTCCCCCGACCATGACCGGGGTCGCGCCCCCGACCGGCACGGCGGCCTGGGCCGCTGCGGGCGCCATCAGGGTGGCGGCACCGGCCATCGCGGCCGTCGCGACGAGCTTGCCCAGACGGGTGAACCTCATGAGCGTGTCCTTCCCACCGCGAGCAGAATGCCCGGGTATACGCCTTTGACAGGGTAGCGGCGATCGGCCGCCCGCGCACTATGCCGGGGTCCCGGGCGCCCTCCGCGTCGTTGGAGCACCGGCGTCGGCAGCCTTGCCCTAGTCAGCGCTCCTCAACTGTGATGCGGATAGTGGGGCACTCGTGTGGGTCGCCATCGATCTGAGCCCAGATGGCCGCGACGACGGGCTCCAGGAACAGCTCCCCCACCTGCCCCATCAACGTGCGTACCACCTGGACCTTGTCCGAGGACCGCGTCGAGGCGTGGCCACCTCGCCGCAAGCTGTCGACCTCCCTGGTGGTGAGCTCGACGATCGCCCGGAGAAGCGGGGCGCCCCGCCCGTCGGGCTCGAGGAGCGCCCGGTTGATGTATTTCACCAGCATCGGGTTGCGCTCGAGCATCTGCCGCACCGCGGCATCCCGGGCGGCCACGACCTCGACCGCCGATCCGGTGTGTTCGACGGTCGCCAGCGCCGCCACCACCTGCTCCACGACGAGTTCGTCGACGGCACGGCGCAGCCCCTCTTTGGTGCCGAAGTGGTGCTGTATCAGCCCGATGGTCACCCCGACCTCGGCGGCTACGCGGCGCATGGAGACTCGGTCCTCGCCGTGGCCGGAATACAGCTCCAGCGCCGCGTAGCGGATTCGGGCCCGTGCGGTGAGATCAGCGTCGGCGGGTCGTGGTGAGCCGCCACCCGCCACGGGTTCCACTGCGCTCACCCGCCCCACCTCGTTCCGCTGCGACGTGCGGCGCCTATGGGCACCGTCAAAGCGTTGACCATACACATGCATGCAGACCTATGCAGTTGTATGGTGATGGTTGTTATCGCCGCCACCGGCCCTCACCTCATCGCTGGAGACCCCGTGTTAGAAACCGCCCCTTTCCGATCCCCTTGGATGACCGAAGATCTGGACGCGCTGCGCACCCACACTCGTGCGTTCCTCGAAAAGGAGACCGCACCGAACCTGGAGCGGTGGGCCGAGCAGGGCGCCGTGGACCGTGAGTTCTGGAACAAGGCAGGCGATGCCGGGCTGCTGTGCATCTCCATCCCAGAGGAGTACGGCGGGGGCGGCGGCACGTTCGCCCATGAGGCCGTGATCGCCGAGGAGCAGGCCCGCGCACTCGATGACGGGTGGGGCAACTCGGTCCACAGCACGATCGTGGCGCACTACATTCTCCAGTACGGCACCGAGGAGCAGAAGCAGCGCTGGCTCCCGAAGCTCGCCACCGGCGAACTGGTCGGCGCCATCGCGATGACCGAACCGGGTGCCGGGTCGGACCTGCAGGCGCTGCGCACCTCGGCGACGAGGGACGGCGACGACTTCGTGGTCAACGGGTCCAAGACCTTTATCTCGAACGGCATGCACTGCGACTTGCTCGTTATCGTCACCCGCACGGGCGGTGAGGGCGCTCAGGGTCTGTCGCTCCTTGTGGCGGAGACCACCGACCTGCCGGGCTTCACCCGGGGCCGCAAGCTGGACAAGATCGGCCTGAAGTACCAGGACACGATGGAGCTGTTCTTCGACGACATGCGGGTGCCCGCCGGGAACCTCCTGGGCGGCGAGGATGGGCTGGATCAGGGGTTCATCCAGCTCATGCAGCAGCTACCGCAAGAGCGCCTCATCATCGCGGTGACCGCGGTGTCCGCAGCGGAGACCGCCGTGCAACTGGCGACGGACTACGCCAAGGAGCGCGAGGCGTTCGGCAAGCCCATCCTCAAGTTCCAGAACCTGCGCTTTGAACTGGCCGAATGCAAGACGGAGGCACTCGCGTCGCGCACCCTCCTCGATCACTGCATCGGCCTGCACCTCGAGGGCAGGCTGGATCCGTCGACCGCGTCGATGGCCAAGTATTACTGCACCGACAAGCAATGCGAGATCATCGACCGCTGCTTGCAGGTCTTCGGCGGCTACGGATTCATGACGGAATACCCGATCGCGCGGATGTACGCCTCAGCCCGCGTGCAGAAGATCTACGGAGGCACCAACGAGATCATGAAGGAACTGATCTCGCGGACCCTCTAGAGATCGGCGACGATCGCGCGTACGGCTAGAGATCGGCGACGATCGCGCGTACGGCGTCGCGGCCCGCCCGGTTGGCCCCCACGGTCGACTGGGACGGGCCGTAGCCGATGAGAAACAGCCTCGGCTCGTCGAGCGCCCGCCCGTCGGACACCCGGATGCCACCCTCGGGCGTGCGCAGCCCCAGCGGTGCCAGGTGGGCGACCGCGGGTCGGAAACCGGTCGCCCAGAGGATGACGTCTGCCGGTTCGAGTCGCCCGTCGGGCATCCGCACCCCGTCCGGCTCGATGCGGGTGAACATGGGGTGGCGGACCAGGACGCCGCGCTCGTCTGCGCGCTCGATCCACGGCGCCCGGTAGTTTCCGGTGACACTGATGACGCTCTGCGGGGGCAGGCCTCTCGCGGTGCGCTCGGCGACCTTGTCGATCGCGGCGGAGAAGTTCTCCGGAGCCGGGTCCGTCTCCCATTCGACCTCCCGCCGGGTCACCCACAAGGTGTCGGTGACGCGTGAGATCTCCTCCAACAACTGTGTCGCGGAGATCCCCGCGCCCACGATCACCACGCGCTGCCCGGCGAACTCGTCTGCGGCGACGTAGTCGTGGACGTGGAGCTGCCGCCCGCGGAACGTCTCGTGGCCGGGGTAGTACGGCCAGAAGGGCCGGGTCCAGGTGCCGGTGGCGTTGATGACGTACCGAGCCGCCCAGGTCTCGGGGCTCGGGTCATCAAGGTCGGTGACGAGGTCAGGGCGATGGGGTGCGCCGTCCCGATCGGTGACGACGACGAGTCGGTCAGGCCCCGGACCATCCCGCCCGGGCGCGGATCTGCGGACCGAGCGCACGCGGACCGGCCGTCGCACATGGAGCTGGAACCGGTCCTCGTAGTCGGCGAAATAGGGCGGCAGGACGTCCCGGCTCGGGGCTGTGCGGTCGACGTTCGGGACCGCCTGGCCCGGCAGCTCGAAGATCCCATTGACAGTGCTCATGGTGAGCGATTCCCAGCGGTGCCGCCACGCCCCACCTGGGCCGTCCTCGGCGTCGAGTATGACGAAAGAGCGCGCCCGCTCGCCTGCGCGGTTGATCGGGTCGAATCCCCGACGTCGGAGGTGGTAGCCGGCCGATAGCCCCGCCTGTCCGGCGCCGATCACCACCACGTCGACCCGGCGGTCAGGTGTCTCACGGGCAGGTGTCACGCCCCCATGGTCGGTCATCCGGCTCCTGAGCGGGAGGGAGGGCTCGCGACTCGGTGCCCGTGGGTGCGCGGGCTCCGGGTCACGAGCTGTGAGCCTGCGGGCGCGCAAGCCAATTCCCTGATCCCCTGATCGTCGCGCCGATACCCGGTCCGCTCCGTCAATCGAGTTCCAGAACACACCGCTGACCTTCCGCGGCTTCTCCTCAATGAACTCAGGCCCGGCTCCCTTTCGGGAACCGGGCCTGGTGCGTGGTAGCGGGGACAGGATTTGAACCTGCGACCTCTGGGTTATGAGCCCAGCGAGCTACCGAGCTGCTCCACCCCGCGTCGTTTGCGTCTATGACATTACGTGCCACACATCGAGCAACGCAAATCGGTTAACGCGAAACGGCCGAAAGGTGACGCAACTCACGCTTCAGCGGGCAAAGCTGCAGGTCACGTCAGTTCCCCAGACGCTGGTAGGCGTCGACAGCGGTCTGCAGGTTGTCGAGCGCCCGACCCAGATCGGAGAGGTTTCCCCCGCTCTGCGCCGAGCGGACCGCGTTCAATGCCGAGTTCAACTCGCGGACGGCGGCCGCCCGATCGGCGTCACTTGCCCCTCCCCCCGTGGCCGGCGGCGCCGGCTTGGGGGTGGAGTTCTCGGCGGGCCGGGAGGTGTTCCCCTCGGCCTTCGCCTCTGCCTTACCCGTCTCGTCGATCCGGACGGCGTCGGGATCCGTGTCGATACCCACCTGCCGGAGTGCCTCATAGAGGGTGGGCGCGTAGCCGACGGCGCGGTCGTAGCTCACCATCACACGCAGCAGACGCGGGAACGCCGATTCCTGGTCCTTGCGCTGTGTGTAGATCGGCTCGACGTAGAGCACCGAGTCACCGGCCAGCGGGAGCGCCAGTAGGTTTCCCTCGGTGATCTCGGCGGTCTCTCCCCACAGGCGCCGGTCCTGGGCGATCGCCGGGGAGGCGATCATGATGTCCTGGGCCTGGTTCGGCCCCTGCGCCAATGGCTCGGTGCGCCGTTGGACACGCACCGTGATCTTCCCGTAGGTCTCGGGATCTGAGCTCGCCGACATGTGCGCGGCGAGGAATTCACGCTCGTAGCCTCTGAAGGCCGAGATGAGCTGGAACGACGACTTGTCGGACTTCGGCTCCGTCGGGTCGGATGCCACCACGTAGTACGGCGGCTGGGCCGGTCCCTCCCGGCTTGCGGTCTGAGCGCGTGCCGGGCCGCCGGCGGGACCACCGGCGGGACCACCTACGGGGCCGCTCGCGGGCGGGGTCTGCGGATTCTGGATCGAGCGGGTCACCGTCGGGTCGGACGGCACGGACCAGAACGCGTCATTGGTGAAGAACTGGCCCGGGTCGTCGACCTGGTACTTGGCCAGCAACTCGCGCTGCACCTTAAACAGGTCCTCGGGGTAGCGAAAGTGCTCCTCCAACTCCTTGGAGATGGCGTCGCGGGGCTGGACGATGCCGGGCAACGCCTTCATCCAGGTCTGCAGGACCGGGTCCGACTCGTCGAACGCGTACAGATCCACGGTGCCGTCGTACGCGTCGACCGTGGCCTTGACCGAGTTACGAATGTACGAGACCTTCTCGTCCGGCAGCACCCGACCGCTCGCATCATTGAGCGAATCCGAGGTCATGGCCTCCAGCGAGCTGAGTTCGGCGTAGGGATAAGTCTTGAGGGTCGTGTACCCGTCGACGATCCATTTGATGCGACCATCGATCACAGCCGGGTACGTGTTGGTGTCCGTGGTCAGCCACGGCGCCACCTTCTGCACCCTGTCCCGCGGATCGCGGTCGTAGATGATCTTGGAGTCGTCACCGATCACGCTGGACAGCAGAATGTTTCGTTCGGCGAACTTGAGCGTGTACGCGATCCGATTGACCCAACCGCTGATGGGCACACCGCCCTCGCCGGTATAGGTGTACTGCTCGGCATCGGTGTCGTACTCACGCGGCCCGTCGCCGTTGTCTCCGACGATCGCGTAGTCCGGATCCGACTGGGCGATGAGTTGGCCGAAGTAGATCCGCGGCTGGGAAACGGGGATCATCATCTTCTCGCCGTTGTTGATCGCGTCGAGGTCCGAGACCTGGTAGTTGGGCAGACCGCCGCGGTCCGAACCGGCATCGTCGGCGATCTCGTTGACCCGGTTGGCCGGTGCCGCAACGAAGCCGTTGCCGTGCGTGTACACCGTGTGGCGGTTGATCCAGTCACGCTGGTTGGCCTGCAGCGACGCCGGGTTGAGCTCGCGAGCGGCCACGAGGAAGTCCCGCATCTCGCCATCGATCGTGTACCGGTCAATGCTCAGGGTGTCCGGGAAACCATAGAAGTTGCGCAACTGCTGCTGCTGCGTGAATGTCGGAGCCAGGACGTTCGGGTCGAGCACGCGGACATTGGACAGTGTCGTGATGTCCGAGGCCGCCTCGCGGGGATTCGGGTTGGCCGAACCCCAATTCTCGGCGTATGTCACCCGATCGTCACCAATGTCGTACGCGGCGCGCGTCGCCTCGATGTTGCGGGCGATGTACTCCCGTTCCTTCTCGGCACGGTTCGGTTTGACCGAGAACTGTTCGACGGCGAGCGGCCACGCCGAACCCACGACGAGCGCGGAGAACAGCAGCAGCACGGTCGCGAGCGCGGGGATACGAAGGTCCCTGATGACGATCGCCGAGAAAAAGGCGATCGCGCAGACGATCGCGACCGAGAACATAAAGATCTTGGCGGGCATGAGGGCGTTGACGTCGGTGTAGCCAGCCCCGGTGAACGTGGCGTTCTCTCCGAAAAGGAGCTCGTAGCGGTCGAGCCAATACGCCGCGGCCTTGGCCATCACGAACAATCCGGCCAGTGTCACCAGCTGGATCCGGGCAGCGCGGGTCAGCGCGCCCTCGCGTGCACCAGGCCGCAGCCCACCCACGAGGTAGTGGGTGAACAGGTTGGCCAGGAAGGCCAGCACGATGGCCACCATCAGCCAGGTGACGACCGCGCGCCACATCGGCAAGTCGAACGCATAGAAGGAGATGTCCAGCCCGAATTGGGGATCGGTCTCTCCGAACGGAGTCGAGTTGAAGAAGGCCAGGACTGTCTTCCAACCGGTCTGCCCGATCGCTCCGGCCAGGACGCCAAGGACAACCGGGATCCAGAGCACGGCCTTACCGGGCGAGGCCCCCATGGCCGCCCGGTAACGGGCCAGTGCGTCCGGAATCCCCGGCTGCGCGAGGAACACCGGGCGGTACCGGTAGGCCAGGATTATCCCGGCACTGACCGCAAGTCCGACCAAGAGCGCGACCACGACGAAAAGACCGAGCCGCGTCAGCAGTTCGGTCCGGAACACGCTGGTGGCGTCGACACTGCCGAACCACAACCAGTCCGTGTAGGCGGTGTTCAGCCTGGGGAGGACCTGGATGAGGAGGATGAGGACGACGACGACGGCGGCGACGGCCCGACCGCGACGAGAGATCGCGATAGGCCGACCGGGGGAATTGCCGGGTGGGCGGACGGACACCTGGAAAGCTCCTGCACTGCTGGGGCGGACATGCTCGTGGGTCCCACCTTACGGAAAAGCCGCGCCTCAGCCGCAGGTCGGTGGCTGCCCCCCGGAACTGGCCGTCTCCAGCGCATCGAGCGCGCCTTCCAGGGTCTCCACCTCGATCAGTCGGATGCCCTCCGGCGGGCTCTGCACAGCCTCCGCACAGTTGACGGCCGGGACCAGGAAGTCGCTGACCCCGGCCTCGTGGGCCGCCCGGATCTTGTGTCTGATGCCGCCGATCGCCCCGACCGTGCCGTCGGGTCGGATCGTGCCCGATCCCGCGACCCGCGCACCCCCGGTGGCATCACCCGGCGACAACTTGTCGACGATCGAGAGGGACAGCATCAGACCGGCCGAGGGGCCGCCGACCGCCGGGTCCACCGTGATCTCGACGTCGGTCCCGTCCGCCGGGGTGTCCCCGACCAGGATGCCCAGTCGGCCCTGTTCGGGATCACCATCCGGCCCGGCGGGCTGCAACGTCGCCGTCGTCGTCTCCTCACGACCGTCCCGCGTGAACCCGATGCGGATCTCGTCACCCGGGCGGCGCTGTCCCACCCGCTCCACCACGGCAGTGGCATCGCTGACGGATTCACCCCCGACCGAGGTCAACACATCGCCCGGGCGAAGGCGCCCGGCGGCAGCCCCGTCCGGATCCACCCTCTCGACGCGAGGCTGCATGGCGATCCCCAAGTAGCGGTACGCGGCTGCCTCGGCCGAGTTCTCCGACCCAATCATCTCCGCGGCGTTGGACTCGCGTACCTCGTCCCGCGATCGGTCCGGCGGGAAAACCTGGTCGCGCGGCACCACCACCTGCGCCGGATCCAACCAGAACCGCATGGCGTCCAACAGCGTCAGCCGATCACGCACCGCCACCGTCGTCATGAATAGGGACCCGGCGGTCTCATCGGCCTTCCTGCCCACCACGTCGACCACGGGGACGCGTTCCGTGTCGCCGTCCTCGGTCTCGACCTCCGCCGACCCGAGCGTGTCGTAGACGGGTCCGGGCCCCATCGACACCAGCGGAACGGTGGCCGACGTCGCGAGGGCGAGCAACAGCACAGCCGGGACCAGCGCGGCGAGAACGGTGAACAGGCGACGACTCACGGGGGCAAGGGTAGACCGCACGCGTCGGGCACCGCGTCGCGGCCGGACCCCGGGCACCTGCACGCTGTACCGTTGTGGCATGAACCAGCCCTTCGGTTTCTCTGCTTCCGACGACGACGGGCGCGACGACGACCGGGATCGCGGCCCGGGCGGGCCCGGCGGCTTCGACCCCTCCCAGTTCGGCAATTTCGGTCAGATGCTCTCCCAGTTTGGTCAGATGCTCGGCTCGATGGGCTCGGCCATGTCCGGGCCCGGCAGTTCGGGTCCCGTCAACTACCAGCTGGCACGGACAGTCGCCCTCCAGTCGCTCGGGCGCACGCCCGTGATCACCGACTCGTCGCGCACCGCCGCGCAGGAGTCGGTCCGCCTCGCGGAGCTCTGGTTGGACGAGACCACCCTGTTTCCCTCAGGCGTGCACCGGACCGAGGCCTGGACCCCCCAGCAGTGGGTCGAGCACTCACTGCCGACCTGGGAAAAAATCTGCACGCCCATCGCGGAGCAGATGAACTCGGCCACCAAGGGGGCCATGCCCGAGGAGGCCCGACAGCTCGCCGGGCCACTCCTGGGCATCCTCGACCAGATGGGCGGCATGGGCTTCGGCATGCAACTCGGGCAGGGACTGGGCAAGCTCGCGCCAGCCGTGCTCTTCTCCTCCGAGGTCGGGATCCCGTTCGGCGACGACGGGGTGGCCGCGCTCAGCCCGTCCGCGATCGACGCGTTCTCCGACGAACTGGAACTTCCCCGTCAAGATGTTGTGGTCTTCCTCGCCGCGCGCGAGGCCGCACACCTGCGCCTCTTCTCCGGCGCCCCCTGGCTGCGCGCCCGGTTCCTCGCCACCGTCGAGGAATACGCGCGTGGCATCCGGGTGGACACCTCCGGGCTCGACGACCTCGCCTCCGGACTGGACCCGTCCATCCTGCAGGACCCGACTAAGCTCCAGGAACTCCTTTCCGGAGGGGCCGGAGCGATCGGACCCAAGATCACCAACGTCAACGAGGCGGCGCTCGGCCGCCTCGAGACGCTGCTGGCCCTTGTCGAGGGCTGGGTCGACGCCGTGGTGACCGACGCGCTCGGGGACCGACTGCCCAGCGCAGACAAACTGCGTGAGATGTGGCTGCGACGTCGGGCCACCGGTGGAGCCGCCGAGCAGGCCTTCGCCTCCCTCGTCGGGCTCGAACTGCGCCCGCGTAAGGCCCGGGAGGCCTCCGAGTTGTGGCGCCGGGTCGGCGAGGCCGTCGGCATCGAGCGCCGCGACGGCCTGTGGAGCCACCCCGACCTGCTGCCGGTCGGTGATGACCTCGAAAACCCGGCGGCCGTCATCGACCGACTCCTCGACGAGTCGACCGGGGACTCCAGCGGCGTCGACGAGATCGAGCGGTTCCTCCGCGAATCCGGCGGCGGCGGGACCGACAGTTCCGACGGGTCCGCCCCCGAGGAGCCGCGCGACGAGTCCTGATCGGCGTCCGCGGTGACGGGCGATCGGCCTAGACCCGGCCGAACTCGTCGTCGTCCCCCTCGACCAGATCCCCGACCCCCTCACCGCTGTCGTCCGGTCCTCCCCCACGACCGGAGGTCTCTGTTCCGGCCCCGGGTCGGAGCACGCGGGAGTAGGCCTCCAGGAACCCCATCGCCCGCTCCGTGCGCGGATACCGGTGCACCACTTCCCAGAACTCGGGCGGGTGCCCGCCGGGGACGACCAGGTGTGCCAACTCGTGCACCACGACGTAGTCCAGCACGTAGGTCGGCACCTCCCGCAACGTCTCGCTGATCCGGATCTCTCGAGAGTCCGGCGAGCAGGACGCCCAGCGGGTGGTCATCGCCGCGACCCACCGCACCGATGCCGGCCGCGCGCGACCGTCCAACCATCTGTCCGAAAGTTCAGTGGCGCGGCGCATGAGATCAGCGTCAGAGGTGGTGGTGCGCTTCCGGCGTCCGGACCGGGCGAGGCGGGCGAGCATGTCAGTGATGAGACGGCGCTCTTCCGCACGGGGCAGCCCAGCCGGCATCAGCATCACCACGGTCTCGCCCTCAACCCGCGCCGACACCGTCCTCTTGCGGCGCGTGGAGCGGCGGACCTCGATCCGCGGGTCGTCCGGGTCGGTGGGCAGCGCTGATGCCGGTCCCCGAGCGACCGTCGGCCGGTGAGCGGACCTGTCAGCGGGGCGTGGGGCGGGCGACACGCGGACCACCGTAGACCACCGGGAGCGGGATGGTTATCCACAGGCGGTGGTGACTCGGGTGGCCTGTGGACAACGACACCGAGCACGCGCCGACAACGGTGGCCACGTGCCACGATGTGTCCCGTGACCCCAGTGACCGTCCCCACAGGCGACCCCACATATGTCGCCGACGGTGCCGCGACGGCAGTCCCCGTCCCGACGCGCACCGTCGTCCCCGTCATCGCCGCACCTGCCGCACCCCCGAAGTCTCGGGTCCGGGCGACTCTGCGTCCCGGCACCGTCGTGGTCGCCCGTGACCGCCACACCGTGCAGGTGGGGCTCGCCCCGGACCGGGCCGTGGTCGTCGACGCCCCCGCCTCCGTGGGGGCGCGCCGCCTCACGGCCCTACTCGCCGGACTCGACGGAAGCACCCACCTCGACGAGGTGGCGGCCTGCGCGGGGATCGACGCATCGGAGATGGCTGCCGTGGCCCGGATCCTCGCTCACCTGGCCGAACTCGGCCACCTGCTCCTCGATCCACCGGGTCCGGGCTCTGCGACCACGGACCCCACCCCGCGCCCGGAGCCGGTCCGACGGGTCCACATCCTGGGCACCGGCCAGATGTCAGAGGTATTGCGGGGCCCGCTGGCCGTGAACGGCTGTCGTGTGACGACAGGCCCCAGCCCGGGATTGACCCTCGACGCCGAGCGACCTCCGTGGTTCCAGCGGGGCCGGAGTCCTGACCTGGTCATCCTCACCGGAGCCGTCTCCGTGGACCCTGTGGTGACAACGGCCCTCACACGGTCCGGACAAGCCCACATGCACGTGTACTGCCGCGACGCCCGGGTGGTGGTGGGTCCGACCGTGGTGCCGGGCAGCAGTGCGTGCCTGCGCTGCACGGACTTGTTCCGCGCACGTCGGGACCCGCGGTGGCCGTTCGTCGCTGCCCAGCTCATCGGGCTCTCCCCGAACGCCGCCGTCCCCGCTCTCACCGCTGCGGCCGCGCTGGTGCTGGCGGAGATCGCCGCCACACGCGAACCCGGGGCCGTGCTCCAGACCCTCGGCGCGACCGTGGAGATCAATCCATCCGAGGGGCTATGGCGTCGCCTCGAGTGGCAGGCCGACGAGGGCTGCGACTGTGGCGCCGCCCGGCATCCTCGTCCTCTGTCATGATTGAAGGCGTGTCCGACCTACCCCGTACCTCGTCCCGCCGCGCTGCACGCCTCGCCGGACTACCCCTGGGCATCGCCGGCCGCGCCGCCGGGTCGCTCGGCCGTCGTGCCCTGGGGCGGGGGGATGGGGACCTGAGCGAGGAACTGGCAGACCAGGCCGCCGAGCAGGTCTTCGCCGTCCTCGGGGAACTCAAGGGCGGCGCTATGAAGGTCGGCCAAGCGCTGAGTGTGTACGAGGCCGGGATGCCGGACAAGTATGCCGAGCCATTCCGGGAGGCCCTGACCAAGCTCCAAGCCGAGGCTCCACCCCTACCCGCGGCCGAGGTGGAAAGGGTTCTCGACACGCAACTCGGTCTGCGCTGGCGAGAGCGGTTCGCCGAGTTCGACGGTGAGGCCGCCGCGGCCGCCTCCATAGGGCAGGTACACCGCGCCATCTGGTCCGATGGTCGTGAGGTCGCCGTCAAGGTCCAGTACCCCGGCGCCGACGAGGCCCTCCGTTCAGATCTTCGCCAGCTCCGAAGACTGGCTCCCCTACTGCGGCCACTGAACCCGGGAACCGACATCAGGGGGATCATCGACGAGCTTTACGACAGCACCGTGAGCGAGCTCGATTACCGCACGGAAGCCGACACCCAGCGGGTCTTCTCGGCGGCATATCGCGACGACCGGCTCTTCCGGGTTCCCTCCGTTCTGGCATCAGCACCGAAGGTACTGGTCACAGAGTGGGCGGACGGGAGGCCGCTGAGCCGGATCGCCAGCGATGGCACCCCCGAGGAACGCAACCGGGCCGGCGAGCTCCTCACCGAATTCCAGTTCAGCTCTCCGGTCCGTGCCCGGATGATGCACGGTGATCCACACCCCGGCAACTTCCTGCTGGCCGACGACGGCCGGCTGGTGGTGTTGGACTTCGGTGCGGCTGTCCAGTTGCCGGAGGGCATGCCAGCGGTGCTGACCTCCATGATGCGGCTCGCGCTTGCCGGCGAGGCCGAGGAACTGGTCACGCTGATGACCCAGGCCGGCTACGTCGGCCGGGGAGGCCTGGATCCCGCCGATGCGATGGCGTTCCTCAATCCGTTCATCGAGCCGATGCGTGAGCCCGTCTTCCACTTCAGTCGCGCCTGGATGCAGCGCATCATGTCCGTGTACGGCGACGTGTCTGGGCGGGAGTTCCGCACCGCTCGCTCGTTCACCTTGCCCCGAGAATACGTTCTGATCCACCGGGTACTGTCGGCCTCGGTGGGCATGTTGTGCCAGCTCCAGGCGTCCGCACCGTACCGGGAGATCGTCCAACGCTGGATGCCGGAGATCTTCCCCGACGAAGACTGACCCCGCACTGTGCGGAGCGCACCCGTGGCGGGCGGGTTCAGGTGGCGCGGATCAGTTTCAGCACGTCGTCGCCGTACTCGCTCAGCTTGTGCGCCCCGATCCCGCCGATCCTTCCCAGGGCGCGGGTGTCGGTGGGCCGCTCACGGGCGATTTGGGCGAGCGTGTCGTTGGTGAACACCGTGTAAGCGGGCTTGCCGATGCGCTCCGACGTCTCTTTTCGCCAGTCTCGCAGTCGTTCGAACAGCCCGGTGTCAACCTCCGCCGAGCACTCCGGGCACAGCCCGAGAGCACGGTGCATGGGCCCGGTGAGTTTCTCCCCGCACCCGCGGCACCTGCCCTTGTCCGACGTGTCGGTGGATCGGCGAGGCCCGGCCGGTGACTGGGCCGGGCGGACGGGGTCGAGGAACCGACTGGGCCGACGAGTTGCCCGGCCGCCTGCGCGGCGACTGCGGCTCCACGACACCGTCAGGTACTCCCGGGCGCGGGTCACACCCACATAGAGCAGGCGTCGCTCCTCCTCGATGGCGTCCGGCCCGGCGTTGATCGCGTGGCTGATCGGCAGACTTCCCTCGTGGACACCGATGAGGAAGACCGCATCCCATTCAAGTCCCTTGGCGGCGTGGAACGACGCGAGCGTCACGCCCCGCTCGTCCGGGGCGTGGCGTGCCGCCGCACGTTCCCGTAGTCCCGCGACCACCGGCAGCAGACCCTGTCGTGCCTCGCCGGTCGCGATCTCCTCCGCGAGTCCCACCAGCGCGTTCAGCGAGTTCCAGGTCTCACGCGCCTGGGCACCGGAGGGCTCGGCGGAAGTGAGGCCCAGGGGCTCGAGCGTCTGCCGGATGACGGCGACGATCTCCGTGGGCTCAGACAGTTGCGCATACGACTGAGACCGCGCCTCATCAGTGCCGTCGATCAGCCGGTCGATCGCCGACATCGCCCGGCGCACCACGGACCTCTCGAAAAAGCCCTCGCCACCCTTGAGTCGGTACCCGATGCCCGCCTCGTCCAGTGCCGCCTCGACCCGTTCGGATTGGGCGTTGACGCGGTACAACACCGCGATCTCCGAGGGATCCATGCCGCCGTGGACGAGATCGGCCACAGCCCCCGCCACGGCCTCGGCCTCGGCATCTTCGTCGGGGTACTCCGCGAGAACCGGCTCCGGCCCAGGTGGACGCATGCCGCGCAGAGTCAGTCCCGCGGTGCGGAAGCGCCCGCTTCCCGCCCCGATCACCGCGTTGGCCAGTTCCACGACCTGCGGGGTCGAGCGGTAGTCGGACTCCAGACGTACGACAGTCGCGCCCGGGTAGCGGTCCGCGAACCCGAGCAGGAAATCCGGCTCGGCGCCGGCGAACGAGTAAATGGTCTGGTTGACGTCCCCGACCACCGTGAGGTCGTCCCTATTGCCCAGCCACGCGGTCAACAACCGTTGTTGGGCCGGGGTGACGTCCTGGAACTCATCGACGACGAAACAGCGGTAGCGGTCCCGGAACTCTTCGGCGATCGCCGGGACGTCCTCCACGAGCTCTGCCATGTGGCTCAACAGGTCGTCGAAATCGAGCATCCGAACCGGCCCGGACACCTTGAGGTCCTCGTAGGCCCGGAACGCTCGAGCGACCTCGGGGGCCGGGACCGGCAGGTCACGGCCCAGGGAAACGGCCTGCTCCGCGTAGGTATCCGGGGTCAGCAGGCTCGCCTTGGCCCATCCGATCTCGGTCAGGACGTCACGGATTGTCTCGGTGGCGGGGTCCAGCCCGACACGGCGTACGGCTTGAGCGACCGCGCGGAACTGCCCGTCCAGCAACTGCCACGGCTCCTCCCCGTATACCCGCGGCCAGAAGTACGACAGGTTGCGAAGGGCGGCCGAGTGGAAGGTGCGGGCCTGCACAGGCCCGGTGCCTGCGTCCGCGACGCCCAGTCCCGCCAGCCGCATGCGCAGTTCCCCGGCGGCGCGGGAGGTGAATGTCACCGCCAACACCTGGTCGCCGCGCACATGCCCTGTGGTGACCAGGTGAGCGATGCGCCGGGTGATCGTGCGGGTCTTTCCCGTCCCGGCGCCGGCGAGGATGCACACGGGGCCGCGCGGTGCCAGCACGGCGCGACGCTGTTGCGGGTCGAGGCCTTCGAGGGCGGACTCCGCACCGACTCCCCGGCCTGACGCCTGGCCGCGCCACATGTCACTCACGCCTCCATCGTGGCATCTTGCTCGGACATCCCGCTGCGGGCCTCCCCCGGGATGATTCCCACGCTCGTGCGCGTTACACCCCGTCATGAGCGATGTGACGACGAACAACGATGCCGGCGCCCTGACCCTGTACACCACCACGTGGTGCCCTTTCTGCACCCGGCTCAAGAAGCTGCTGGATGAGAAGGAGATCGACTACATCGAGATCGACGTGGAAGCGGATGCTGAGGCAGCCGCGTTCGTCGAGAGCGTCAACGAGGGCAACCGGGTCGTCCCGACTGCGCTGTACTCGGACGGGACCACGGCCACCAATCCCCCGGCCTCGCAGGTGCGCGCGAAACTCGCTGAACTCGCCGCTGTCTGAGGATCACGCCCGGTAGGTCGCTGAGACTCTGTGTTTCAGCCCCTACCGTCCCGGTCGACCGCCGAGACCCACGAGCGCAGCATCACGTGTGCGATGGACACCGGAGATGCGACCACGAGGTCACCCCGGCCGGCCAGTGCGTCACGCACCTCGTCGACGTCGAACCATGCGGCTTCGCTGATCTCCTCGTCTTCGAGCACGATGGGCGCATCCGGGTCGCCGATGGCGTGGAAGCCGACCATGAGGGACCGGGGGAACGGCCAGGGCTGGCTCCCCAAGTAGCGCACGCGGTCGACGACCACACCGACCTCCTCCGCGACCTCGCGGCGGACGCAGCCCTCCAGCGACTCGCCCGCCTCGACGAATCCAGCGACGTGCGAGTACATGCCCGCAGGCCAAATCGGTTGGTGGGCGAGGAGTACTCGACGCCCACCATCGTGGACAAGGCAGATCATCGCTGGGTCTGTGCGCGGGTACTCGAGACCTCCGTGAAACGGGTCTTCGATCGCCCATCCGGCGTCGACGCTGCGCGGGTGGTGGGCACGGTCGCGTCCACGGACGTTGTCGCGATGCCATCCCAGCAGGGCCACGGCCTGCGTGGCCAGCGACCCGTCGCCGTCGACCAGCTCGGCCCCGCACTCCCGGAGTGAGGTCACCGCCGGGTCGTCCGGGAGCTCGTCCACCGGGACGGCCCAGATGTGTCGGTGTTCCTCGGTTTGGCCGAGGAACACCGCATCATCGGGAAGCGAATCTGCGAGATCAAGAGCGGGTTCAAGGTGGACCCGCTGTTTATCTTCGGGGGCCGGCTCGATCGCGAACCGGTTGCGCCGGTCCACCCGAATAACCCGGGCTGACGCCCAGCCCCGGGCCAGACTCTCGGCATCCTGCCGCAGGGGCGCCGCCCTGTCGGGGGCCGCAACGGACAGAACGGGGTCGGAGTCAAGGGTGAAGTCCAGCGGCATCGTGAGGGGTCCTTTCACCGGGTCGCGAGGGGCGCCGATCAGCGTAGTCCGGCCTCCCCGACGAACCCGTCTGCCCCGCGGCTCAGCTGGAGACCATCCGGATGTAGAGCAGCCGGTCGCCGCTCTCGAGCGCATCCGCCTTGGGCTCGTTGACCTTGATGAGCTGGCCCTTGCGCACGACACCCAGGACGAGTTCGGTCAGATGTCGCGGGGAGCCCCCCACCTCGGATTCCTCGACTCGACGCTCTGCAATCGAGAAGCCCTCGTCGGGGGTGAGCAGGTCCTCCATCATCCCCACAACGGTCGGGGTGATGGTGGCCAGGCCGAGCAGTCTGCCCGCGGTCTCGGCAGAGACCACCACGGAGTCGGCACCGGACTGCTTGAGCAGATGCCTGTTGTCACTTTCCCGGACCGTCGCCACGATCTTGGCGTTCGGCGCCAACTCGCGCGCGGTGAGAGTGACCAGGACGGCCGTGTCATCGGTGTTGGTGGCGACCACTACAGCGGCGGCCCTGGTGACTCCCGCCAGTTTGAGTACGTCGGACCTGGTGGCGGAGCCGTGGACGGTGACCAGCCCGTGGGCGGCCGCGGCCTTGAGCGCCTGGGGGTCGGTGTCGACGACGACGATGTCGTCGGGGGCGGTGTCGTCGGCGAGCATCGCCGCGACGGCGGACCTGCCCTTGGTGCCGTAGCCGACGACGACGGTGTGATTACGCACGAGACTTCTCCATCGCTGGATCTTAAAGGCCTGACGGGACTGCTCGGTCAGCACGGACAGTGTCGTGCCGACGAGGAGGATGAGGAACACCACGCGCAGCGGGGTGATGACAAGTGTGTTGATCAGTCGCGCCTGCTGAGTGATCGGTGTGACGTCACCGTAGCCGGTCGTGGAGAGCGAGACCGTGGCGTAGTAGAAGCAGTCAACGAGCGTCATCTCGCCGTGTGCGCCGCCGCCGCCGGTATAGCCGCCCCGGTCGAACCAGACCACCAGCACGCCCAGGCACAACGCCGCGACGGCCATGGCGACTCGCTTCCCGATCAGACGCCAGGGGCCGCCGATGTACTCAGGGATACTCACCACGCCGACGAGCGCGTGGTCAGGGCTCTCATCCAGCGTGTCGTTACTACGGAACCGCGACGACAGTGCGTGCTTCTTGATCATTGGACTCCGTTTCCGCGACTGGTCCCACGAGTGAAACCTGCCGTCTTCGACAAGAATCGTCGCCTATCACCCGCCCCGGGACAACAACCGGCCCCGGCCGGGCCGCTCGGCGAGGAGCTTGAGTAGCTCATCGGCGTCCGGCAGGTCGGCCGGTTCAATCGTTTGACCGGACCGTACGTAGTGGAACGCGGCACGCACGCGCTCGAGCGGAACAGGTCGTCCCAGTCGTGCGGTGGCGATCTTCGCCCAGGCGTATCGGTAGACCGCCAACTGGAGTGCCACTGCGGGCATGTCCCGTTCGGCGGGCACCCGTCCGGTCTTCCAGTCCACGACTATCCAGCCGTCGTCATCACCATCACCGTCGGCGGTAGTGAACACGGCGTCCATCCTTCCGCGCAGCAGGTGTTCGCCGAGTCCCACTTCGAAGGGCACCTCGACGGCCTCGGGGGTCATGCGGGCCCATCGGGACGCTTCGAACGCCTCCTGCAGTGCGGTCAGGTCCGCCTCGGACAGTCCGTCGACGGCCCCCTGGTCGCCGGCGCCGGGCAGATCGTCGAGGTCCAACAGGTGGGTGGCTCCGAAGCGGTGCTCCAACCAGGCGTGGAATCGGGTCCCACGCCGGGCGAAGCGGTCGGGTCGGAAAGGGACCGGCCTGCGGAGGCGGTCGGCGAACTCTTGGGGGTCGGAGGCCAACGCGACGATCTGACCCGCCGTCAGTCGACGCGGGAGGATCACCTCGTCGCGCTGTTCGGCCGCCCGCCGAGCGTCGGCCAGCAGCGTTGCGGCGGCCAGGTGCCAGCGACGCGCAGGCCCCGATTCCGGCGGGGCCTCGGTCTCGGGGTCCACGGGAACGGCCGCGTCGACCGCACGTGCGACCGCGACGCGGTCCGGAGCTGCCGGCCGGGGCCATGTGGCCTCCACCGTGGTCACCGTCGCGGGATTGATGGGAGAGGGTGTGACGACGAGGTGGTCGATCTCGCCCAGTGGGTCGTCTCCCCCGCAGGCTCCGATGACCTCCTCGAGAAACTCGGAGGGCCCCTTGGGTTTGGCGGCCGTCCCGATCCAGTGTGACCCGGAAAGCAGTAGTGTCTGTTCGGCTCGTGTCACCGCCACGTAGAACAGTCGACGGTCCTCGTCGAGGGAGCGGCTCTTGACCCGCTTGATATGGCTCGTCAAGGCCTCCTGCAGGAGTTTCCGGTCGGTCACCTCGCCCAGTCGGGGAACAGGGACACCGCCCGGGTTGTCCTCGGACTCGCGGTCCCCCCGCAGTAGCTCGGGAAGCTGGGTCGCCGTGCGCACCGAGGTTTGCGGCGCCTGGTCCGAGGGGAAAACCCCCTGCGCCAGGTGCGGGACGGCGACGATCTCCCATTCGAGCCCCTTGGCCGAGTGAACGGTGAGGATCTGCACCCGCCCCGGGGTCGCGGCGACCTCGCCGCGGGCGAGACCGCCGTCGACCGTGCGCGCGAGGTCGAGGTAGGACAGGAACGCGTCCAGCCCTGTCCCCCGGTCCGCACGGAACCCCGCCGCGACCTCCTGAAGTGCATCGAGCTGTTCTCGGGCCTCGCCTGCTCCTGCTCGTTGACGGAGACGAACCTCCGCGTCCAGCCCGAGCGCCTGCTCGGCGGCTGCGACCAATCGGGCGGTCGGTGCTGCGGACCGCGAACGCAAGCCCGAGATGATCCCCGCGAGCTCACTGATACGCGCGGCGCCGACGGGGCTGTAGTACCGCTCCGGTCCAGGATCTGCCAGCGCGTCGGCCAGCCCGGCCGAATCGATCTCCTCGCCCCTGGCGATGCCGTCGAGGATGTCCTCCAGTTCGTCGAGCCCGGTCACCGCCCCACTCGGAGCCGCGGATCGGCGCAGGGACAGCTGCGAGGCGCGCCGGGAGAGGGCGGCGAGGTCTGCGGCCCCGAGTGAGAATCGGGAGCCGGTGAGCAGGCGCAGCAATGCGGGGCCGGCTCCCGGTCGGGCGACCACCGTCAGCAAGGCGACGACGTCGGCGATCTCCGGAACGTCGAGCAGCCCGCCGACCCCCACGACCTCGACGGCGAGGCCGCGTTCTTCAAGCGCGTCGGCGATCGCTGCGGAATCCCCGTTGCGACGTACCAGGACAGCCGCGGTCGGGATGTGGCCGGTCTCGGCCGCCGCGCGGTACCTCGCGGCGAGCGTGTCGGCCAACCATTCCCTCTCGTCTGCCGCGGTGTCCAGTACTGCGACTCTGAGGTCGGCGGCCTCGGCGCCGGGCCGGGCTCGCAGCTCGGGCACGGAGATCGACCCCGGCCGATCTCGCAGCGGCGCGGTGATCCGGTTGGCCAGGGTCAGCACTTCCGGGGGATTCCGCCACGAGGTGGTGAGTTCGCGCAGGTGCGATCGCTGTCCTCCAGCCAAGGGGAAGTCCTCGCGGAATCGGTCGAGATTGGATGCCGAGGCCCCCCGCCAGCCGTATATCGATTGCATGGGGTCACCGACTGCGGTCACCGACGGGACCGGTCCCGCCCCGCCCCCGAACAGCGATGCGAGCAGGACCCGCTGCGAGTGCCCGGTGTCCTGGTATTCGTCCAGCAACACCACCCGGAACGCCCGACGCTCGGACTGCCCGACCTGGGGATGGTCGCGGGCGACCGTGGCCGCCAGCGCCATCTGCGAACCGTGGTCGAGCGCTGACTCCGCGCGCATCCGGGCCGCGACCGCGTCCACCAAGTCTGCGAGCTCGTCGCGATGGCCCTGCACCACCGCCGTCTCCTCGAGCCACGCGGTGGGGGTCTGGCGTTGCCTCGGCCCGGGGGGCAGGGTCGCGATGAGGGTGGTCACCAGGTCGGGGTGGGCGCGTAGGTCGTCGGTGGTCACGAGATGGTCGGACAGTTGTCCACTGAGCGTGAGCACGTCCCGGGTCACTCTTCCGGGGCTCGATCCCGTCGTCAGTGGGCTCTCCCACCTCGACACCACCTCGTGCGCGAGCTGGAAAGCGGCGGTGGGCGTGAGGAGCCGAGAGTCCGGTTCGACGGGGACCAGGAGCCCGTACGTCCCGAGTAGCGTTCCGGCGAACGCGTGGTAGGTCGAAATCTGCGGATCCTCGGTGCGGATGGCCTCCGCGATTCCGGGTGCCGATCCGGGGCCGGAGCACAGCGGACTCCGGGCGAGTGCGTCGAGGCGGCGGCGGATCCGCCGGGACAACTGCTGGGCCGCCTTGCGGGTGAACGTCAGCCCGAGGATCTCCCCCGGGCGCGCGTACCCGTTGGCCACCAGCCACACCACACGGGCGGCCATCGTCTCGGTTTTTCCGGCACCTGCGCCAGCCAGGACAAGTGTCGGCTCCGTCGGACCCGCGATCACCGCAGCCTGCTCGGGGGTCGGCCGGTGGATCCCGAGCGCGTCGGCGATCGCCTCGGGGTCGATCGTCGTGGTCACCCGATCACCTGCTCTCCCTCGGGCTGCGCGGGGCAGCTGGATTTGACGTCGCAGTGCTCACACCACTGGCCCACCCTCGCTGAGTAAGACGGCCCGATTGTCGCGCGGCCAGCCTCGGTCACCCGCTGCGTGAGCTGCTCGGCTGCGCCCGGTCCGAGCGGATCCTGCATCCGCACGGCCGGAGCCCGCCCCTCCCTGCCCGCCAGGTAAAGCAGGATCCCCCCGCCGGGTTCCCGGCCGGCGGCGGAGTGCACTGCTCCGTGTGCCACAGCGAGTTGGTATAGGGCCAACTGCGGGTGCGCGATCGCCTCCGCATGGGTGGCCGCCGCCCGGGAAGTCTTCACGTCGACCGGGATCACCTGCCCCGCAGTGGTCGCCTCGAGCCGATCAATCCGGCCGCGGACCCGAACGGGTCCGTCGACATCGAACTCGAAGGCCTCTTCGACCCCGGCGGTCGTGTACTCGTCGCGGGTCGAGGCGCGCCACCGGCGGAACGTCTCGGCCATCTCGACCATGGATTCAGCGCCCCGCTCGGCAAACCATCCGCGAGCCAGGGTCAGTGCTTCTGCCCGTCGCTGGACAGCCGTGCGCAGTGCGTCCTCGGAGATCCCTCCCTCCACTGCCTGCGTCAGAGCGTGGACGGCCGAGCCACGCACGAGCGGTGCCGCCGCTCCGCCGTCGGCGGAGTCCCCGCGTACGTTCTGGAGGAACCACCGCAGAGGGCACTCCTCCAGCGCGCCGAAACCCGAGGGCGACAGGACTGCGATGGGCTCGCCGGGCGTGGCGGTGACCACCGGAGTGGCGGAGGACGGCTCTGCAGCGCCGAACCAGGTTCGCGGATCAGCGACCCCTACCCCTGCGTCGCGGAGTCCGGCCAGGAGTCCGGCCGCGTGCCGGGCGTCCGCGGGGCTGTTCAACGGGTCGTGGAGTGCCGCCCGTAGGTCCACGGCGAGGTGCGGCAGCGTGAACACGGTCGGCGCCTGCCGGGGCGGACCCGCCGGCCCCGCGGTGGGAACCGCTGCGGAGGTCACAGTGGCCAGGTCGGAGATCTCGTCGACGAAGCGGGAGGGAGCGACGTCGCCCTCCTCGGGGGACTCGACCGCAGTCACCAGGAGGTGCTCACGGGCGCGGGAACAAGCGACGTAGAACAGACGCCGTTCCTCGGCTGACCTGGCGGCGGCGGAGGACACGGCCCGCTCCGTCTCGGACGGGACCGGGCCGTCGCCGGCGATCTCGGTCAGGTCGACCAGCTCGTCGACACCCAGTAGGCCGGAACGCCGGCGGGGCGCGGGCCATACCCCGTCCTGTACTCCACAGACCGCCACGGCGCGCCACTGTCTGCCCACAGCGGCGTGCGCGGACAGCACACTGACGGCTCCGCCGCGGGCTCTGGTGTCTGCGCGTCCGGGCGCGGGCAGGTCCTCGCTGGAGACGACGTCGCAGAAGAGGGCCACGGATCCGCCCGGCACCCGGTCAACAAAGTCGGCGGCGTGGTCGAACAGCGACACCACGGCGTCGAGCGAGCGGTCCGCGGACCGCGACCACGGATCGGAGGCAATCGCCTGCCGGACCAGACGCCGCTCCAATCTCGAGGCCGACCACGCCGCCCAGAGCGCCTCCTCCGCGGTCCCGCCCGCCTCGAGTTCTGCCAGGACGGCCGCGCGGGCCCGCCGGACCCTGGTCACCGGCGCGAGCTCCACGGCGGTCAGCCCCGGCGGGATCTGGTCCTCCTTCGCGAGTACCAGCCGACGCAGCGTATCCGCGCTCGGTTCGAGACCGCCTATCCCGGAGCGGCGCAGACCGCGCCTGAGGCGGCGCATAGCTACCGCGTCCGCGCGACCGATCGGACCTGAGAGCATCGCCAGGGTCCGCTCGGCGTCGGTTCCGGCCTCGCCCTCCACGGCGGAGCGCACCAGCAGTAGCAGCCCTGACGCGACGGGGTCGTGGGCGGGCGGGATCTCCGCACCCGCGTCGACGACAGGGACGCCTGCGGCGTCGAGTGCCGCCAGGAGCGCGTCCGCCACGCGGGGCAGGGAGCGGGTCACCACCGCCATGTCCCCGTAGTCGATGCCGTCCAGAACGTGGCGGCGGCGTAGGAAGTCCGCGATGACCGCGGCTTCCGCGGCGGCCGATCCAGCGACGCTCACCCCGACCGACCCGTCGGCCCCGCCCGTCGCTTCGCGGGGTCGGTGACGGGCGGCCCCGGGGAGTCGCGAGGCGACGCGCGCGGCGACGGCCGTGATCGCAGGCGACATGCGGTGGCCGGCGCGCAGGTCGACCGCGCGGCCGCCTTGCTCGGCCACGGCCCGTGCGAGCCCCCCGTCCGCCCCGCGGAAGCGGAACACCGACTGGTCGCCGTCCTCGGTCACGAGCAGGACGTCCGCCCCGCCTCCGACCGTCGCGACGAACTCCGCGGCGAGGGGATCGAGGTGGTGTGCGTCATCCACCGCGACGAGTCGGCGCGACCGGAAGATCTCGCGCAGATCGGGATCGGCGGTGAGCGCGTCCAGGGCGGCTCCGACTAGTTCCGCGGCGTTGAGCGCTTCAGGTATGTCGGACTGTCCGGAGCGCACCCCAGAGCGCAGCGCCATCTGTTCCTCGTGACGCTGGAAGAACCCGGCGGCAGCGACCCATGCGGGCCGGCCGGCGGTGCGGCCCAGCCGCGCGAGTTCGCGGGGTCCGATGCCTCTCTCGAGCGAGCGTAAGAGCAGGTCGCGGAGTTCGCGGGCGAACCCGACCGTGGACAGTGCCGGGCGCATCTGTTCGGGCCAGTGCGGGGCCCCGTCCGACAGCTCGCCGAGGAGGGTCTCGCGTACCACCGCATCGTGTTCGGCTCCCGTGCGCAGGCGCGGCGTCGGGACGTCCGCACGGGAGGCCGCGAACCTGACGACCGCGTGGGCAAGGGAGTGGACGGTACGGACGGGAGCGTCCGTACCCACCACCAGTTCCGGCGGCATTCCACGGGTGGCCTGCTCGAACAGTGAAGCCGCAGCCGTGGCCGAGCCCGCGAGGACAAGGACACCGTCCATCCCTATCCCGCCGGCCACCGCGGATCGGACCACGTCGACGATGAGCGAGGTCTTCCCGCTGCCCGGGCCCCCGCGGACGACCCATCGATCCTGCCGACCGGTGCGGGCCGCCGACCAGTCGCGGCCGACGAGGTCGTCGAGTACCGGCGGCCACGACGAGCCGGGGATACCGGCCGTGGGGGCGGCACGGGTGTCAATCGGGGTGTCGGCGAGCTCTGTCACGGCTCGATGAGACCACACGGCTACGACACTCCACCGGCTCGCCCATGTCCGGCAACCCGGCTACTGGGTGTCCTGCACACCGCGGCCGTGAGCTGCGCCTGCCCTGAGGGGTCCGTGCAGGGTGTCCTCGAGCATGTTCGGGCGGCACGCGGTCCGCGAGACCGCCGTCATCACGACCAGCACCACGGTGAGGAACGCCAGGCCAGCGGCTAGTCCCGGACCGTTGAACAGCATGCCGAAGACGATCGGGCCCAGACTCGCGGCTGTGTAGCCGACGCCCTGAGAGAAGCCAGACAGCGCCGCCGAGCCTGCCTGGGTGCGGGTGCGCAGATTGATCAGCGTCAGGCACAGCGGGAACGTGCTGGGCCCGACCCCGAGCAGACAGATCCACAGCCATGGCGCAAACCCGGGCGCCCAGAGCAAGCCGGCGAAAGCGGCCAGGTAGGACACGACGGAGGCGACGACGACGGCGTACGGATCATCGAACCGGCCCGCGATCCACGGCACGGCCAGTGCTGCGATGAGGCCGATCGCGGAAAACACCGCGAGTGCCATGCCTCCCTCCGCCCGCGTCATGCCGATGGATTCCGCGACGGCCGGGAGCCAGGTGAAGAACGCGTATGTACACAGCGAGTTTGTGCCGAAGAACAGGGCCAGCGCCACGCCGACAGGGGAACGCCACGGCCGGATCCGCTGCACTGGGGCCGCAGCCGCGCCGGCGGGCGTATCAGGATTTCCGGCAAATGCGACAGGAGCGCTGGTGGAGGTGTCCGGGCGTAGGATTTCGATGACCCAGGGGACCGCCGCGACGACGGCGAGGGCAGCCCACCACCCGATGGAGACCCGCCACCCCGCGGCCTCCTCGACGGGCACGGCCACCAGCGCGGGGACGACGGTGCCCATCTGCAGTCCCGTGATGTAGGCCATGCTGACCGCCGCCACGTGGCGGGGGAAGTACTTTTTGACCAGCGGCGGGGCGACGACGTTACCGATACCCATCCCGGCCAGCGCGATGATCGATCCGGCGCCCATCACCCAGGGATCGTGGGCGGCGGCACGGACGAGCTGCCCGACGGCAGCCGCGGCCATCGCCAACACCGTCAGCATCTCCAGTCCCATGCGTCGCAGGACCAGCGGGGTGAGCACACCCCATACCGCGAACATCGCCGTAGGGACCATCCCGAGCAGGCCCATCCCGGCGACGCCGAGGCCTATTTCCGCGTCGATCACTCCGAGCAGCGGGCTCAGAGAGGTCACGGCGGTCCGGAGGTTCAGCGAGACGAGAACCACGCCTACGAGCGCCACAAGCGGGAATGCGAGGGCCCCCTGGCGAGATGCCGCCCCCGGGTAACGCGGCATCATGCGGCCGGGTCCCCGACGAACTCTCCGACCTCGCGGGCCATGGATTGCAAGCCGTCCATCGCGTGCGGCCGCGAACCGGGATGCAACGCGTGCACCGACAGGCGGAACACAGCAGCGCGCAGCACCATCTGGGGCCACTGCTCGAGATGGCGCCACCGCCTGAGGACACCCGAGTCGACCGTGCCCCACGACAAATGGTCGACCGCGACGACCGCAGCCGACCACGAGGCCGGCCGGTTATAAGGGACAACATCCGTTAACGCGGGCTCGGCGGACGAATCGAAGAGCAGACCCCGGGCCAAGTCCCCGTGCACCACTCCGGCCACGGGCGTCATGTCGAGCGGCCGGCGGTGCCGGATGAGGCCCGTCGCACCGAGCAAGGCAGCCGCACGGTGGGTCGCGAAGGGCGTACCTCGGTCCTCCATCCCCGGCGCCAAGTCATGCTCCGGATCGCCGTCCCAGGCGGCCGCCTCGGCCAACGCGAAAAGGTCGGTCTCGGCCCACGGTCTCCTCGCCGGGCGCGCGGCCAGCCGCGGGCGCTCGACGTCGGCAAGCGCCGCGTTGATCCTGGCCGACCATGCGATGGTCTCGTCGGCCCGCGCCTCGGGGCGGCCGGACACCACCCGGTCGGCACGCCAGCCACTGACGACGTGACGGCCGTCGGTGGAGCGCACCGGCAAGGCCACGCGGAGCCCCGTCACATCAAGTTCCTCGCGGATTCGGGCCGACCAATTGGCCATCGCCGTGTCCGCGACGGGCCGGAGCACGATGGCGGCCCCGGACGTGGACACCAGCCAACCGGTCCCCGAGCCGGCGACCACAGCCACGGCCGGGCCGTCCGCCACGCCGAACGCGCCGCGGACGTGTTCGGGGACACTCACGTCGTTCACTCCGCCCACGCTACTCATCCCCTCGGTCAATACCCGGGCAGGGACGGGTCGACATCGCGTGTCCACGCCTCGATCCCCCCTGCCAACGACCGGACCCAGTCGAAACCGGCGCCGGACAGCGTCGTGGCGGCGCGGGCGGATCGCACACCGGACTTGCAGTACAGGACCAGCGGACCCCGGGCGGCCGCACGTCCGAGGACCCCGGTCGGATCTGCGGCGACCTCGGCGATCGAATCCAGCGGCACCCAGACGGACGGGTCGATCCGGGCGATGGACCGCTCTCCCGCCCCGCGGACGTCCACGAGCACTGGGGCGAGCGCACCGGAGTGTCCGGCCTCCGCCAACTCCTGCGCGAGCTCGACAGCGGTGACGGTCGGAACGGACGCGATTTCGGGGGCCGGCACCTCACAGGAGACGTCGTCGGCCCCGTCGGGCAACTGGGTGACCGGGTCCCTGGACGGATCCGGTCGGATCGTCACGGTCCGGTGGGTGGAGTCGAGCAGATCCATCAGCACGAGCCGGCCGAGCAGCGGCCGGCCCGCGCCGGTGACGAGCTTGACCGCCTCCATGGCCATCATCGATCCGACCGTGCCGCACAGCGCGCCCACGACGCCGGCCTCGGCACAGCTGGGCACCGAACCCGGCGGCGGCGGAGACGGATAGAGATCCCGCAGCGTCACCGGGTCGGCGGGCTCGGGTGGTCGCGACCAGAACACGGCAAGCTGCGCCCGGAAGCGGTCGATGGTGCCCCAGATGAGCGGGATCCCGGCGATCTCGCACGCGTCGGACACCAGGTACCGGGTCGCGAAGTTATCGCTGCCATCGATCACGAGATGATGGCCCTCGAGCAGGGCACTGATGTTCAGGGCATCGAGCCGCGTGTGAAGTGCGTCGACCCGGACCCCCGGCGCCAACTCCGCCAGCCGGTCTCGGGCCGAGTCCACCTTCGGTCGGCCCACCGCCCCCACGGAGTGGATGACCTGCCGGTGCAGGTTGCCGAGGTCCACCTCGTCGTCGTCGACGACCGTGATCCGTCCGACGCCCGCCGCGGCGAGGTACATGAGCACCGGGGCGCCCAAGCCGCCGGCCCCCACCACGAATACCGACGCGGCCCGCAGGCGACGTTGACCCACGTCGCCGATCGCGCCCAGGAGCAAGTGGCGTGAATACCGCTCCCGCTCCTCCCTGCTGAGGTCGGAGACCGGGTCCACCAGGGGCGGCAGGGTGCGGTCTGCTGATCCGCCCACGGCGCTCATCCCGCCACCGGGGGCCCGTCGGGGAACGGCCACGCGTTGTACCGACACGTTGCGTCGTTGTCTGGGACGACACCCTCGGGGTCCAGTTGGTGGATCTCGCCGTTGTTCACCCCGAACGTCTGCTGCATCATGATCGGCGCCAGGGCCCCGTCCGCGGGGCACGGCGCGTGCGCCGGATGACCGACCGCATGGCCGACCTCATGGTTGACGAGGTACTGGCGATACGAGCCGATGTCGCCTTGGAAAGACCTGGCTCCGCGCACCCAGCGCGCGAGGTTGAGGTAGACGCGTCCCGTGGCGGAGTTGTAGCAACTCGCCTCGAGCTCGATGTCATACCCACAGTTCTCGCGGACAGTGATGGGGCTGGCCAGCGAGACTCGGAACGTGGGGTCCTGTTCCGTGATCCGCTGGAAGGCGACGGCGCCGTCAGCCGTCCAGCTCTTGGGGTTCGCGAGGGTCGCGTCGACCATCCTGGCGACCGAGTCGTCCCCGCCGAAGTCGACGGTGTCTATCCCGTCCTCGATCTCCACGCTGTAGGTGAACCGCTCTGCGGTCTGACGCCCCACCAGATCCGTCCCCCCGGGGACGATCCTGAATTCGCCGCTCGCGGCCCCGATGAAGGGCCCCCCCTCGGGCAACTCTCCGCTGGGCGGGACCTCGCCGTTCGAGGGCACACCGAGAATGGCCGGCGTCTCCTCGGCCCGGGCCACCTGGTTCTCATCCGATCCTCCCGGCGAGGCGACCGCGTCGCCGATCACCAAGGCAGTGAGCACCACGAGCACCGGGATCGCGTACGCTCGCCAGCCCCAAGTGGAGAAAAACCGACCGATCGGGGTCTGGCGCGGCAGGTGATCCCGCGATCCGGGAACCGACCTTCGACGGCCCGGAGCCGACTCCTGAGGGTCCCACGGCGCGCGCAGCGGCTCTCCGTGCGGAGGGTAGTACGGCGCCCGCTGACGGTCCCCGGGGTCCACACCGCCCGACATCCGGCGACGGCCGTCACTCATCCGTGCACCTCCACGTCCGCTCCTCGGTCACGGTCTCCACAATCCCACATGCCGGGTGACCACGTCCTCCCGCACTCCACCGCTGCAGGTATTGTCCGTCTGGCCCGGACGACTGTCGACTCCCGCCCGGGCGGACAAGGAGCCAGCAGATGACGAGCCCGGACGGAACCTTCCCGGCCGCCGCGGGCCGGACCAGGGCGGCCCGACTCCCTCGCGGGGCCCGGCGCAGCCAACTGATCGACGCCGCCGGCACCGTGTTCGTCGACCAAGGCTTCCACGCGTCCGGGATGGACAGCATCGCCGTCCTGGCCGGAGTCTCGAAGCCGGTCCTCTATCAGCATTTCGATTCCAAACGCGACTTGTACATCGAGGTACTGAGGCACCACGTAGACGAACTGCTCGGACGCATCCGCGCAGCACTGGAATCGACCTCGGACAACAGGCGCCGAGTCGAGGCTGCGGTCGACACGTTCTTCGCCTACGCCGACTCCGACACCCGCGGGTTCCGGCTGGTCTTCTACTCCGAGTCCGGTGACGAAGCCGTCCGTCGCGAACTCGACAGGGCCACCGACGGCTGCATCGACGCGGTCCACGACCTCGTGCGCGGCGACTCCGGACTCGATGCCCACCGCTCGCGACTGTTGGCCGTCGGACTGGTCGGCGCGAGCCGGGTCAGCGCCGGTCACTGGCTCGACGCAGGCCGTCCGATCCCGCGCGCGGACGCCGTCTCCACAACCGTCACCCTCTGCTGGGGCGGACTGTCGAAGATCCCCCGCCACGGAGGGGATCGGCCCGGCCCGGAGTCCTAGGCCCGGGCCGGGGGCCACGGAGGGGTCAGACCCTCAGGAGAGGAACCCGACCGCGCGGCGTGCCGACTCGCCGATCTCGACGTAGGCCACCCGATCAGTGGACACGAGGTAGCAGCGACCCTTCTCGTCCTCGAGTTCCAGGACTGCCTTGGCTTCCGCGGTCAGGGCTGCCTCGACGCGCTTCTGCACGTCCTCGGGCGCCATCCCGGTCTTGAACACGAGCTCACGGTTGCTGTCGGCGATGCCGATCTTGACCTCCACGGTGCCTGCCTTTCTCGTTATTGGCGCATGTCACGCCGTCATCAGTGAAATGTGAGGTCCAGGCTAGCCCGACGCGCTCGAAAGGCGGCGGCACGGGATAGGATGTGGACACGTGGATCACTCCCCGGATCCGGATCGCTCCGGCGTCGGGCGTGACGGATCCCGTGGAAATGTGCGCGCGCCCCGCTCGCGAGGCCGGACCTTGTGCGGCCCCAACCCTCCGCGCGCGAGACGAGAAAGGCACCGCCCTGTCCACCACAGATGTCACCACCGAAGAAGTAGATGGAATGGCCACGACGACAGCCGTCGTCGACGCCCCGTCCTCCGACTCCTCCCCCAGCTTCGCCGAACTCGGCGTCCGCCCAGAGATCGTCACCGCGCTCGCCGAACGCGGTATCACCCACACCTTCGCCATCCAGGAACTCACCCTCCCACTGGCACTGGCGGGCTCTGACCTCATCGGTCAGGCCAGAACCGGCATGGGAAAAACGTACGGGTTCGGCGTCCCGTTGCTGCACCGCATCGCGACCGGCGAGGCCACCCGGACGCTTGACGGCACCCCGCGCGCCCTGGTGATCGTCCCCACCCGCGAACTGTGCATCCAGGTCACCCAGGACCTCAAGATCGCTGCCACTGGCCTCACCGCGCCCTCCGGCTCCGGCACCCGCCCGCTCAAGGTCCTCGCGATCTACGGCGGTACGCCCTACGAGCAGCAGACCGAGGCCCTGGAGAAGGGCGTCGACGTGGTCGTGGGCACTCCCGGTCGACTACTCGATCTCGCAAACCAGTCAAAGCTCGTGCTGGGCAAAGTCGAGGCCCTTGTCCTGGACGAGGCCGACGAGATGCTGGACCTGGGGTTCCTGCCCGACATCGAGAAGCTGCTGCGCATGGTGCCGGAAAAGCGCCAGACCATGCTGTTCTCGGCTACCATGCCGGGCCCGATCATCACCCTGGCACGCACGTTCCTCACCAAGCCCACTCATATTCGCGCCGAGGCCGCCGATTCCGGGGCCACCCACGAGAACACCACCCAGTACGTCTACCGGGCCCATTCGCTCGACAAACCTGAGCTGGTGGCCCGAATTCTGCAGGCCGAGGGTCGGGGCGCCACCATGATCTTCTGCCGCACCAAGCGTACCGCCCAGAAACTGGCCGACGATCTCGCGGAACGAGGCTTCCGGGTGGGAGCAATCCACGGCGACCTCGGCCAAGGCGCGCGCGAGAAATCGCTCAAGGCGTTCCGCACCGGTGACGTCGACGTGCTCGTCGCCACCGATGTCGCGGCCCGCGGAATCGATGTCGATGACGTCACCCACGTCATCAACTACCAGTGCCCCGAGGACGAGAAGACCTACGTACACCGGATCGGCCGCACCGGGCGGGCCGGGCGGAAGGGCGTCGCCGTCACCCTCGTGGACTGGGACGACCTACCCCGGTGGGGCCTGATCGACAAGGCCCTCGGGCTCGACTCCGGTGAACCCGCCGAAACCTACTCGACCTCCTCGCACCTACGGTCCGATCTCGGGATCCCCGAGAGTGCCGGGGGGCGTGTCGGTGCCGCCACCGGAACCGGCTCCGGCCGCCGTTCCGCCGAGCGCGACCCACGGGGGCCCGCCGGGGACTCCGGGACCGGGTCGAGGTCCCGCCAGCGACGTACCCGGACCGGCGCCTCCGGCGCGGATGGGCGCCCGACGCCCACGACGGCAGATGGCCACGCTCCTGGGACTGCGACCGGGGAAGATGCAGCAGCCTCCGGGGAAGCACTCGCGCGGCGCCGCCGTCGCCGTCGGCGCCCCTCGTCGTCAGATCAAGCCGGTCGGGACTGACCGGGCCAGCGGCGTCCCCCCACACTGCACGTGCGCGCACGCAGACCCGACACCGGCGCCAGGGGCCGGAGACCCTCCCTCGTGCCCTCCGAGCGGAGAACACGACGTGACCTGGTGACCACAGCCGTCATCATCGTCGTCATGGCGGTGGTGGCTGGCGCCGTGCTGCTGTCGGGCAGCGCCGCCCGGTCACAGTTCCGCACCGCCGATGACGACCAACCCGTCTACGGTCCCGCCGTCGCTCGGCCTACGTCGCTCCAACCCCTGTGGTCGCACACGTCGGAGGGCACGGGCGACCCGCTGACGACAAAGGGCAACCTCGTCACCATCGACGACGACGGGACCCTCATAGGGCGCGATGCCGGCTCAGGCGATCAGCAGTGGTCCTACTCGCACGCGGGCCGACCGTGTGCGGCCGTGTTTTACGCCGACATCCTGGCTGCGGCCTTCGACGGAGCATCCGGCTGCAGCGACGTCACCGCCCTCGACCCCACGACCCAGCAGTACACGAGCACCCGACAGAGTGCTTTTCCGGATGTCATGCAAGTGACAGCGACTTGGCGGCACGCGCTCGCGTCGAGCGCCGACCGGCTCGAGATCTGGCGCGACGATCTTGTCCGCACCGTCGAGTACGGCGCCGTCGAGGCGCCCCAGGAAGCGGGCATGCAACCACGCGTCGACTGCACACTCGGAACGGCGGACCTCACGGACGACCGTTTCGCCGTCGCCGAACACTGCCCCGGTGACGACTCCGCACGCTTGACGTTGTCCGAGACCGTCCCCGACGACAGTCGCAAACCCGAGGAGATCGCCTCGGACACCACAGGGGCCGACGACCTCTGGATAATCGACGTCAGTGACGAGGGCGTCCTCGCACTCACCGACCGGGATGGTGCCTGGGCCGTCGAATGGTTCACCGCCCCGCGTCAGTACTCCCCCGTCCTGCGACTGGACTCCGAACCAGCGAAAAAGCCGGGCCTCACGACCCTCTCCGGCGACGACACCCAGGCACGGTGGTTCGACGGCGCATCCACCCACGCTTTCAAGACCGATAGCGGCCAGCATGCCTGGACGACGGGTGGGACCACCGGCCCAGGACTGACTGGCGGGTGGTCACGCGACCCCGACGTGCGCACCTCACGCGACTGGGTGCTCCTACCCGTTGTCGGCGGTTTCGGCCTCCTGGACCACGACACGGGGCTCGAGACCCTCCGCCTTCCCGCCTCGTCCACGGAGGGTGAGGGTGTCACCGGGCTGGCACAGATCGGCGACATACTCTACGAACGCCGGGCTGGCGCCATCCACGCCTACAAGCTGATTGCCTGACCGGGCCGCGCCGGTCGACTGCCGTCGTCAGGCGGCGTACCACGCGATCGACTCGCGCCGGAACAACGCCACCAGGGCGGTCGCACACACCACCGCGAGCACGATCCCGGGCAGGTACTGGTGCGAGCCCACCCCCACGTACCAGGCGACGAAGAGCAACAACAGTTCGGCGATCACCACAAGCCCACGCCCCCACCGCAGCCCTCGCAGCAGCCCCACTCCGGCGGCCAATAATCCGCCCCCGAGAATCGCGAACCACAGGGCGGTCCCGTAACCGCTGATGACCACGGTCTCCTCGCGATGGCCGCCGATCGCACGGACCAACAAGACCACCGCGACGGCTACACCGATCAGCCCCTGACCAGATGCGATCCAGCCCGCGAGCCGGACCGGGCCGGGGATCGAGTCCGGTAGGTCAGCCGGGATACGGTGCTCATCAGGTCGACTCACGTTCACCTCTCAAGACTATGCGGCGTCGAATTCACGATGTCGCGCAGCCCGCGCGGACCCCACTTCACTTAGGTCATTACCGCCTCTGGGGTGCGGTAACGCGCCGATTTGACAACCCGCGTGACGTTTACCACATACGCAATCAAGAGGGTTGACTTGTCAGGGAATCATGGCACGATCAGTCGTAACAGCGCAGACACACCGTGTTTGCCTTGCCTTAACCGGGAGCCACTCCAGTTGGAGCGAGCCCGCGGAGCGGGTAGTACCCCCACCATTTCGCCGGGAGTCATCGAACACGCTCGTTCTCGTGCTGACCATACAGGTCCGCGCGTGAACGACGTTTTTTCGTGCTGCCCGGTGCACCCGATCACGGCCTCATATCGAAGGAGTTCCCATGGACTGGCGCCACAAGGCCATCTGTCGCGACGAGGATCCCGAGCTGTTCTTCCCCGTCGGCAATTCCGGACCCGCCCTCGCACAGATCGCCGAGGCGAAAATCGTCTGCAACCGTTGCCCTGTCACCGCAGAATGCCTGACTTGGGCCCTCGAGTCCGGCCAGGACGCCGGCGTGTGGGGCGGCATGAGCGAAGATGAGCGTCGCGCGCTCAAGCGCCGCCGCGCCCGCACCCGCACCGCGGTCTGACGCACATCGCTTGACGCGCTTGTCGTCCGGACACAGACGACGATCACACGAGAGGCCGGTTCCCGCCCCGATCAGGGTGGGAACCGGCCTCTCCGCGTAGCGGCAGTCGATCGTCAGCTGATGACCGCGATGAGGTCCCCCGCCTGGATGACGTCCCCTGGCTTCACCGCGACCTCGGTCACGGTCCCCGAGGTCTCACACAGCACCGGGATCTCCATCTTCATCGACTCCAGGAGCACGATTGTGTCGCCCTCGGCGACCTCGGTGCCGATCGCCGCGACGACCTCCATGACGTTCGCGACCATTTCGGCACGGACCTGTTCAGCCATATGGATAGTTCCTCTTCTTCCTCGACAACGGCCCCCGGACACCTCCAATGCAACCACACGGGGCCGCGCATGGAAGACTTGTCCACTGACGAAAGGAGGCGACCATGAGCAAGCGTGGCCGCAAGAGGCGGGATCGCCGTAAGAAGAACGCCAACCACGGTAAGCGTCCGAACAGCTGAGTCCGGACCCCGTAGACGAGAAAGGGCGGGCACCTGACCGGTGCCCGCCCTTTTCTGTACCTCCCGAGCGTCTGCGGCTCAGGTGATGTCGCGTTGCTCGACGGTCGTGTGGCGGTGAACCACCGTCGTGCCATCCGCATCCGTCGTGGTCACCGTGGTGCGCCGAATCTCCACCATGAGGCGTTCACGCAATCCGGTGGGCGCCTTCTCGCAGCACGAACTGGAGAGCTTGGCCTTGAGACGACGCTCCGACAGGAACAGCTCCCGGCAATCAGGGCAGCCGGCGAGATGATGCTCGAGACGCGAACGGCAGGCATCGTCACACTCGAGATCCACCAGCAGGGACAGGTCGCGCTTCGCCGACTGGCAGTCGATCTCGTCTAGTCGTGGGTCGTGCTCCCTCATCACTTCGCCCCCTCCTCACGACCGCGGCCGAAACCACGCTCGGTGGCGACGTCGCGCAACAGCTCGCGCAACTGCTTGCGCCCTCGGTGCAGACGCGACATCACGGTCCCCAGTGGGGTGTCCATGATCTCCGCGATCTCCTTGTATGGCAGGTCCTGGACGTCCGCGTAGTAGACCGCCATCCGGAACTCCTCCGGCAGCTGGGCCAGCGCCGCGCGGATCTCGTCGTCCGGCAGCAGTTCCATTGCCTCGACCTCGGCCGAACGCAAGCCGGTCGAGGTGTGCTCGGCCGCGGCGGCCAACTGCCAGTCCGTAATCTCGTCAGTCGGGTACTGCGCGGGCTGGCGCTGACGCTTCCGGTAGTGGTTGATGTACGCGTTGGTGAGGATGCGGTGCATCCAGGCACGGAAGTTGGTCCCCGGCTTGAACGAGTGGAACCCGGCGAACGCCTTGGCGTACGCCTCTTGCACCAGGTCCTCCGCATCAGCGGGATTCCGGGTCATCCGCAAGGCCGCTCCGTAGAGCTGGTCGAGGAGTGGCATTGCCAGTTCCTCGAACTTCTCCGCGCGCTGGTCTGCCTCGTCGGGCTGCAACTCGGTCGGCAACCGGAACTCCTCACCTGTCGATGTCCCGGAGTCTAACTGCACGCCCGGGGCGTCGAGGACCGCGGTCCGCATCGCACCCTCCTTCCCAGACCCGGGACATACCCCGGGCACTTGCCTACCAATAACGCGAACGGCTGCTGAGGTATTCCGGGAGGGCCACGCGCTAGGCTCCCCTGACGTGGGCAGCAGGAACAGAAAGAGCGGCGCCGCGGCGACTCCGGCGATCGCCGCGTTGCGTGATGCCGGCATCGAGCACGTGGTGCACACCTATGACTCGACCGATCGCGACTATGGCGAAGAGGCCGCCCGCGTGATGGGTGATCGTCTGGGAGTGGACGCGGACCGCGTGCTCAAGACACTGGTCCTGGCTACCGACAGACCACCCGAGGGGTTCCGGGTTTCACTGGCGGTGGCCGTCCTGCCCGTGACGACCTCGCTGGACCTCAAGGCCGCAGCCGTCGCCCTGGGATGCGGTAGGGCCGCTCTCGCACCTGTCGAGATCGCGGAGAAGTCCACTGGGTACGTCGTCGGAGGGGTGTCACCTGTCGGCCAGAAGCGGCGCCTCGCGACGGTGGTGGACACCTCAGCGCTCGACCACCCCACGATCCTGTGCAGCGCCGGTAGACGCGGGTGGGAGATCGAACTCGCGCCCGCGGACCTGGTGGCGATCACCCGGGCCGAGACCGCACCGATATCGACGGGTCAACGGGGGGCACGACTGACTAACAGCGCCCGGTGACAACGACCTATACCCGGGGACGGTGCGACTAGAACAGTGTCCCCTCGGCGGGGTCGACCGGCCGCACCAGCTCCGGCCCGTCGTTACGCACGTTGGACACCGCCGTCGACACAGGCCTGATCTCTACCGACTCGGCCCACGCACCCAGGTCACCGCCCGCGCCGTCCACCAGCGCCCGCGGGTCACCCATCACCTCCGGATCGAGCCAGTCCCCGAGCACATCTGGGTGCACGACAAGCGGCATACGGTCATGGACCCGGCGCAACGACCCGATTGCTTCCGTCGTGAGGATCGTGCACGACAGCTGCGTGACCGTCTCGTCCACCGGGTCGCGTCGGGCCTCCCACAATCCGGCCATGAGCAGACCACGGTCGCCCGGCAGGCTCATGTAATACGGCTGCTTGGGTCCCGACTTCCCGCCGGAGGTCGTGGGCTCGCCCGGCACCCACTCGTACCAACCGTCCATCGGGATCACGCAGTGGCGGCGGGCGACCGCGTTCCGAAACGACGGCTTCTCGAACGCGGTCTCCACCCGGGCGTTGAACAGAGTGGGCAACCGCTGTGTGTCCTTGGCCCACGACGGGACCAGCCCCCACCGCATGGCACGCAGCACCCGCCGAGGCGTACCCGGGCCTGCCACCACACCCGGTCCGGCCTGCTCGTCGAGCCACTCCTCGCGTGGTGCGTCCAGCGCCAGCACCGGGATGGCGGTGGTGGGCGCGATGTTGAACCGCGGCGCGCCGGGCGCGATGACGGGGAACAGTCCGGGGGGCGGGAAGGTCGCCTCGTCGACCGCGTCCAGTTCGACCGCGAGCCGAGCCGGGTCCGAGGAGAGCGAAAACCGTCCACACATGCCGACATCCTTGCACCCGGGTCCTCCGGAGGCCGCCGCGATGGGCGACAATGGCCAGGTGAGTCATTGGAACGCACCCGTCGCCGCCGGCCCAGTGGACGCGGATGTCACCGTCCCCGGGTCCAAGTCGTTGACCAACCGCGCCCTGGTGCTCGCGGCGCTGGCCGACGGGCCCTCCCGCCTCGTCGGCACCCTGCGCAGCCGGGACACCGACCTCATGATCGCGGCGCTGCAGGCACTGGGGACGCGCGTCGAGGGCCCGTTCGGTCCGCTCGCACCAGAAGAGACGGACCTCGTCATCACCCCCGGGACGTTGCAGGGGGCCGACGTCCAGTGTGGCCTTGCCGGCACCGTGATGCGCTTCGTGCCCCCCGTCGCCGTCTTGGCCACCGGCCGATCCACCTTCGACGGCGACCCCGCGGCACGCGTCCGCCCGCAGGCGACGGTGCTCGACGCGCTGCGTTCACTCGGCGCGGAGATCACCGGGAACAGCCTGCCGTTCAGCATCGACGGCCGCGGCTCGCTGCGTGGTGGCCGCGTCGAGATGGACGCCTCCGCCTCCTCCCAGTTCGTCTCCGGCCTGCTGCTCTCGGCCGCGCGGTTCGACGAGGGCGCCGAGCTGGTCCATGTCGGCTCCTCGTCGGTCCCCTCGGGTCCGCACATCGAGATGACCGTCGAGATGCTCCGGGAGTCCGGCGTCACCGTCGACGAGCCGACGCCCGCGTCCTGGCGGGTCGCCCCGGGTCCGATCACAGCCGTGGACAGGGTCGTCGAGCCGGACCTGTCCAACGCCACCCCGTTCCTCGCTGCCGCCGCGGTCACCGGCGGGACGGTCCGCATCCCGCATTGGCCGGTCACCACGACCCAGCCCGGGGACGCCATCCGCGGCATCCTGCGAGACATGGGTGCGTCCGTGACGCTCGACGCCGCGGACGGTGCGAGCCACGGCACCCTCGTCGTCGTCGGACCCGGGCGCCTCTCCGCCGTCGATAAGGACTTGTCCGCCATCGGCGAGCTCACCCCCACTGTCGCCGCGCTGTGCGCTTTCGCCGACGGTCCCTCCAAGCTCACCGGGATCGCACACCTACGTGGGCACGAGACCGACCGCCTCGCCGCGCTGGCAGCCGAACTCGGTGCCGTGGGGTGCGGTGTCACCGAACTCGACGACGGACTCGAGATCACCCCGGCCCCGCTGCACGGCGCCCCGTGGCGCGCCTACGCCGACCACCGCATGGCCACCGCCGGTGCCATCGTCGGCCTCGTTGTCCCGGGCGTCGAGGTCGACGACGTCGAGTCCACGTCAAAGACCATGCCCGGTTTCACCACGATGTGGGCCGACATGCTCACCGGCCAGAGCTGACGGGCGGCCATGCCGAGCGGACGGGGTGCAGGGAACGCACGCGGGTGGGACGAGACCGACGTCCGGATCAGGCCCGGGAAGGGCTCACGCCCGCGGACTAAACGCCGGCCCAGCCACTCGGACGCCGCCGCCGCGATGGTCGTCGCAGTGGACCGCGGGCGTTGGGGCTGCGTTCTGCTGGACGACGGGCCCGAGCGCACCGCAGGCACCCGTGTCGTCGCCATGCGGGCCCGGGAGCTGGGCCGGACCCCCGTGGTCGTGGGTGACCACGTGGGTGTGGTCGGCGATCTCACCGGCGCGCGGGACACCCTCGCCCGGATCGTCCGCGTCGAGGAGCGCTCCACGGTGCTGCGCCGGACCGCCGACGACTCCGACCCCTACGAGCGGGTGGTGGTCGCCAACGCCGAACTGCTGCTCATCGTGGTGGCCGTTGCCGACCCACCGCCGCGGGCCGGGTTCGTCGCGCGCGCTCTCGTGGCCGCCTACACCGGGGGGCTCGAACCGGTCCTGTGCCTGACCAAGGGTGACCTCGACGACCCGTCGGTGTTCGCCGCCGAGTTCGCCGAACTCGACGTGCCGGTGCTGCGGGTGGGCGTCGACGACGAGTTGAGTGACCTCCACGAGCTGATCGACGGCCGGATCTCAGCCATGATCGGACACTCGGGTGTCGGAAAATCGACGTTGGTCAACCGCTTGGTTCCCGATGCGGAAAGGGCGACGGGCGTGGTCTCAGGGGTGGGCAAGGGCCGGCACACCTCCACCCAGTCGGTCGCGCTCGAACTGGCGACCGGTGGTTGGGTGGTGGACACTCCGGGAATCCGCAGTTTCGGGCTGGCACACGTCTCCCCCGACGACGTGGTCGCCGCCTTCTCCGACCTCGACGAGGTCGCTCGCGACTGCCCGCGCGGCTGCACTCATCAGGGCCCGCCCGCGGACCCCGAGTGCGCCTTCGACACGATCGTCGACCCGGCCGTGCACCGGCGGGCCCTGGCCGTGCGCGAACTGCTCGGGGCACTTCAGTCCAACGATCCGTGGGCGCTGGGGCAGGACCACGACTGACCCCGCTGGTCCGACGGTCCGGGGCCTGCGCGACCCGCACCGGAAGCGGGGCGCTGGCTAATCGATCAGATCTTGAGCTCGACGTCCCCCAGCGCCACGGAGACGCAGGTCTGGATCCGCTCCCCCGGCCCGTGGTCGGTTCCATTGCGCAGGTCGCGCACGTGGCCCTCCTCCAGGCCCACCACGCACGTCTGGCAGATGCCCATGCGGCAACCGAACGGCATCTGCACACCTACACTCTCCCCGCCCTCGAGGATTGTGGTGGCGCCGTCGAGTTCCACCGACTTACCAGTGGAGCCGAATGTGACCGTCCCACCCGAGGCTCCCGCGTTCCGATCCACGGTGAAACGCTCGACGTGCAAGTCGTCTCGCCCGGTGGCCTCGAAGTGCTCCGTCAGCTCATCGAGCATCGCCGAGGGGCCACACGCCCACGTCGGACGCTCCGACCAGTCCTGCACGAGCGCCGACATCTGCTCGGAGTTGATGCGGCCGTCCTCGCTGGTCACGCGCACGTGCAGGGTGTAGCCCGGTTGGGTGCGCTCCAACGCGAGCAGTTCGTCGTGGAAAAGCGCGTCCTCACGATTCCTGATCGAGTGGACGTGGACCACGTCGGGGAACCGCTCATCCGCCGATCTCCGGTCCAACGACCGCAGCATCCCCATGACCGGGGTGATGCCCGAGCCGGCGGTGACGAACATCAGCTTGTCGGGCGTGGGAGAGGGCAGGTGGAAGTCACCGGCCGGCGCCTGCAGCCGGACGATGGTCCCCGGCTCGACCGTTCCGACGATGTGGTTGCTCAGCAAGCCCTCCGGCATGGCCTTGACTGTCACCGAATACTCGCCACGGCCGCTTGTGGGCGCGGAGGTCAGTGAATACGACCGCCACGTCCACCGGCCGTTGAGCAGGACGCCGATCCCCAAGTACTGGCCGGGACGGTACTCGGGCATGGCACCCCAACCGGGCTTGATCACGAGGGTTACGGCGTCATCGGCCTCGCGACGCACGGAGACGACCTCACCGCGCAGCTCGCGCGAGGACCACAGCGGGTAGATGAGCGACGAGTAATCGTCCATCTTCAGTGGGTGGGTGAGGCGGTTGATCAACCTGCGCGCCCCCCGCGGCTCCGGAACCCGCGCGGCCGCTGCCCGAAGGACACGATTGAGCCCTCTTCTCGACTCGGACACTGGTGCCTCCTAGAACCCGGATATGTGTGGCCCGCGGGTCGGACCGACGGTTCCGGGCGATGAACCTACGGTAGCGTAGGTTCCCCTCCGGCGGGACAACCCGGGGCGACTTTTCATCCGCACCGGTCCGGGCAGTCGGGTATCAGAGCAGCGTGAGCAGGAATGGAAGCTCCACGGCGTCGTACCATGCCAGATCCACGTCCAGTGCGTCGCCGACCGTCAGTTCGGCGTCCTCGTCCCCCAGATCGGCTCGGTCCACCGCCTCGACTGCGTCCTTCACGAGGTCTACGGCCCCGGCCAGGTCCACGTGGACGGCGGCGATGTCGGCGGTCTCCACTGTGCCGCCAGTCAGCCGCACCACGGCGGTGTCCAGATCCGGACGCAGCTGCACGCGCTCGTCGGGGGCATCGACGCTCACTACCACCCGTCGGTACGGGTGTGCCTCATGTGCGGTCCCGGAGTCGAGTTCCCCGCCGAGCAGCCTGAGCGACGCTCGGGCCGCCTCGAGGAACGCGACGTGCTCGATCTCCTCCATGTCGCCCTCCGCGTAGGACTCGACGAGCGCAGGGGTCGCCGCGAACGTAGTCCCGCTCCGCACCGGCATCTCGCCCGCCTCGAGCAAGGTCTCGAGCATCGTCAGGGTGGCGGGGATGAACAAGCGCATGGTGGGACCTCCTGGGGTGGGGGACGGTGAGCGGGCGGGTCCGGTCACGTGGCCATTCGGGTCACGTAGCAGTCTCGGTGAGCTCGTCCAACGCCGACGAGATGAGCTCGCCGATCTCCTCGACGTCGGGAACGGCCTGGCGGTCGGAGGTGAACCCGCAATACACGGTGCCGGAGTAGCTGCTCATCGACACCGCTAGCGCCTGACCGTCGAGTAGCGCTGGGACGGGGTAGGCCTCGACAAGTTCGCCGTCACCCCAGAACACCTTCCGCTGAGGGCCGGGCGCGTTGGTGACCACCAGGTCGTAGCTCTCCGACGGCAACATAATCGCCGCCCGGGACGCCAGCGCGTGAAGGGTGGGTGCTGCGAAGCCGGACAGTCGCGCCAGGGACTTCGCGCCCACCGCCTCACGCGGATGACGCTGGGTGGCGGTCTCGCGGGCAATTTGCGCCAAACGCATGCGGGGATTGGGCTCGCCGACCGGCATGCCGATGAGCGCCGAGGCGATCTCTGCGGAGGTGGCCCCGTTGTGCCCCTCTTGCCCATCGGCTTCCGCGGTCACCGCCATCGGCACGATCGCCCTGAGGGTGTCCGACGTGGACAGGGGATGGCCACACGACAGGATCCAGGACCGCAATGCCCCACACAACACGGCGAGCACCACGTCATTGACCTTGCAGGAGTGCTCACGGGCGATCTCCCGCGCCGTCGCCAGCGGGAACGACGCCAAGCCCACCCGACTGCCGCGGGGGCGGTTGGTGCGGAACATCTCCGCCAGGCCGCCGGAGGGACGCAGCACCGCCAAGTTTACCGCGCCCACCAGGCCTCGGGTGGCCCGCTCAAGCGCGTGGCCCAGGCGAGCCGAGCGTCGTACCAGCTCCAGCGGGTCGGTCGCGATCGTCATGAGCGCGTCCAGGACGAGGACTCCGTTCCCGGGGGATGGCACCGGGGTCCAGGTCGCGACCTCGGCGACCTCCGCAGAGGCCCTCTCGTCCGTCACGAGCACCTGGGCGAGGTCCACGGCGTTGGGTCCCCCCAACAGCGCATGGTGTGTCTTGGTCAGGATCGCCAGTCGCCCGTCCGGGAGCCCCTCGATCAGATAAAGCTCCCACAGGGGGCGATCCGCCTCCAGCGGCCGGTCGACGAGCCTGGCGACCAGGTCCGCCAACTGCCGCATCTCGCCGGGTGCGGGGAGCGCCGACCGTCGCACGTGGAAGCTCAGGTCGAAGTCCGGATCATCCACCCAGACAGCTCTCGCCAGCGCGAACGGGACCTGTCGGATCCGCTGACGATAGCGGGGCGCATCGGCCAAACGGGCGTCGACGAACTCCATCACGCGATCGATGTCCCACGGCTCATCTCTGGCGACCAGCGCCAACGAACAGGAGTGCCTGCTCCGGGATCGCGCGGGGTCCCCGAGGAGCAGGTCCGCGTCCGCGGTCGCCAACCTGGTCGCCACGGTGTCAGACCGTCTCGTCCAGCCCGAGGAGTCCCCGGATCTCCACGGCCGCGCGGTCGAATACCTGGTAAAACACGCCGATCATGCCGGTTTGTACGGCGCCGAGAACGTTCTCGATCGCGTCGTCGACCATCACGCACTCCCGCGGCTCGAGCTCGAGCCGGCGGGCCGCCTCGAGGAACGCGTCGGGATCGGGCTTTTCCACACCGGTCACGCCGCTGAGCACCACGTGCTCGATCCCTAGGTCGCGAGCGTCCGCGCGAACGCGATCCGCCCCCGGCCCCTCGGGCTCATTGCTCAGAATGGCGAGACGAACGTCGTTCGCCCTTGCACCGGCCAGTATCGACCGCCAGTTCTCACGGTCCTCCTCCGTGCCGTCCAGCACCCCGAAGTAGTCGACTATCAGTCCACGCATGGGGACAGCCTAGGCAACACCCGGTCACGGTGCAGTAGCGAGGTGGAACCGGGCGCCCGATCCGGAGCGTCAAGAGGGGTAGAGGATGCCAGACCAGTCCGGGTCCGGCGCGGGAGGGAGAAGACCCCAGATGGCACCAACACCCGTTTCACCGACCACTACCGGGCGACCCCCGCCCTCGGCCGGCACGGTTCAGGAGGCTGGCCGGGTCCGTCCGCTGCCCTCGATCGAACCGTCGCCGGGCGCGCCGAGCGGTGCGGTCCGGGAAGACCGCGAACGCCTCCTCGATCGCGTTCCGAGGCCGCTGCCGGCACCTGACGGTGACGTACCGGTTCCCGCCAGGAGGGCTGCCCACGCCCTTGTCGTCATGGCACTGGAGGTCGTGGACCGCAGACGCGCGCCACAGCACACGAAAGGCGCGTTCCCGCCGCATCTCATGGAGATGCTGCGCACGCTCGCCCGCGACGGTGTGCCCGGACGGCACCTCGGCCCCGCCAGGGTTCACCGCCTGCACATCCAGGCGCCCGACCCCGGCCGAGCGGGCCCCGGATCTGCCGACGACAGAACCCCTGTCGACTATGAGGTATGCGCCACTTACGCCCGCGGACCGCGACTCTTCGCCGTCGCGGCCCGTATCCGGGTCGGCCCTACCGGGGCCAGCTGCGCAGCGCTCAGGCTCGTGTGAGCCACCCGGGGGTGGCAGGACCCGCGGGTCAGTCCTTGCGTCCCCTGGAGGCGGTCTTGGCCGCCCTCTCGCGGCGCTCTGCACGCTGCTGGCGCTCCTGCGATCGCCGCTCGGCACGGTTCGCGGAGGCGCCCTCGTCGACCAGTTCCGCCTCGCCGGTCTCCGAGGGGCCGGAGAACTGCATCTGGTCCGCACTCACATCCCGGCCCGTACCGGCGGCCTGGAAGATCGGGTTGGCGCCGGCTAGGGCCGCGGCCTGCGCCGCGGACGGACCAGCCATCGCCTTCTGCTGCTGGCTTGCCTCGACCTTGACGTTGAACAGGAACGCCACCGTCTCCTCGCGGACGCCGTCCATCATCGCCGAGAACATGTCGTAACCCTCGCGCTGGTACTCGACGAGCGGATCGCGCTGAGCCATCGCCCGGAGACCGATTCCCTCCTTGAGATAGTCCATCTCGTAGAGGTGTTCGCGCCACTTCCGATCGAGCACCTGCAGCATGACCGACCGCTCGAGTTGACGCATCGCGCCCTCGCCGCCGATGCCCTCGATCTCGGCCTCACGCTCGTCGTAGCGAGCGAAGACGTCGTCGAGGACAGCGTCCTTGAGGTTCTTGGCGGACAGGTCTCCGGACGCCCCGTACTCGTCCCCATCGATGATGTCCTGCGCGGAGATCGTCACCGGGTAGAGCTGACGCAGTGCGTCCCACAGCTTGTCCAGATCCCAGTCCTCGACGTACCCCTCGGCGGTGGCCCCGTCGACGTAGGCGCTGACGACCTGGTAGATCATCGACTCGACCTGGTCGGTGATGTCCTCGCCCTGGAGAATCCGCTTGCGCTCGCCGTAGATCACCGTGCGCTGCTGATTCATGACCTCATCGTATTTGAGGACGTCCTTGCGGATCTCGAAGTTCTGCGACTCGACCTGCGTCTGCGCGTTCTTCACCGCACGGGAGACCATTCCGGCCTCGATCGGCACATCATCGGGAAGGTTCAGACGGTTCATGATCGCCTCGACAGCGGCACCGTTGAAGCGCCTCATGAGCTCATCCCCGAGCGAGAGGTAGAAGCGTGACTCGCCCGGATCGCCCTGACGCCCTGAGCGTCCTCGCAACTGGTTGTCGATGCGCCGTGAGTCGTGGCGCTCGGTGCCGAGGACGTACAGTCCGCCGGCCTGGCGCACCAGTTCGGCCTCCTCCTTGGTGAGCTTGCGCATCCGTTCGATCTCGACGTCCCAGGCCTGCTCGTACTCCTCCGGGTCGTCCACAGGGTTGAGGCCGCGCTCGCGAAGGTTGAGATCGGCGATGATGTCCGCGTTGCCGCCGAGCACGATGTCCGTGCCGCGACCGGCCATGTTCGTGGCGACGGTGACCGCACCGGGCCGGCCGGCTTGGGCGACGATCTGCGCCTCCGAAGCATGGAACTTGGCGTTGAGGACGTGGTGCTTGATCCCCTTGCGCGTGAGGAGCTTGGACAGGTGTTCGCTGCGCTCGACGGAGGCAGTGCCCACGAGAACCGGCTGCTTTTTCTCGACCCGCTCGGCGATGTCCTCCACGACGGCGGAGAACTTCGCCTCCTCCGTCTTGTAGATGAGGTCCGCCTGGTCCTCGCGCGCCATCGGTCGGTTGGTCGGGATGGGCATGACCTCGAGCTTGTAGATCGAGTAGAGCTCGGCGGCCTCGGTCTCGGCCGTGCCCGTCATCCCCGCCAGCTTCTCGTACAACCGGAAGTAGTTCTGCAGCGTGATGGTGGCCAGTGTCTGGTTCTCGGCCTTGATCTCCACGCGCTCCTTGGCCTCGATGGCCTGGTGCATACCCTCGTTGTACCGGCGACCATCGAGGACGCGCCCAGTGAACTCGTCGACGATGATCACCTCGCCGTCTCGGACGATGTAGTCCTTGTCCTTGGTGAACAGTTCCTTGGCCTTGATGGAGTTGTTCAGATAGCTCACCAGTGGCGAGTTTGCGGCCTCGTAGAGATTGTCGATTCCCAGCTGGTCCTCGACCAACTCGACGCCCTGCTCGCTCACGCCGATGGTCCGCTTCTTGCGATCGACCTCGTAGTGCGTGCCCTCTTCCAGCAGCGGCGCGATGCGCGCGAACTCGGCGTACCACTTGCTGGAGCCGTCGGCGGGCCCGGAGATGATGAGCGGGGTACGCGCCTCGTCGATGAGGATCGAGTCGACCTCGTCCACGATCGCGTAGTTGTGACCGCGCTGGACCAGCTCCGCGGTGTCGTGCGCCATGTTGTCGCGCAGGTAGTCGAAGCCGAACTCGTTGTTCGTCCCGTAGGTGATGTCGGCGTGGTAGGCCTCGCGGCGCTGCGCCGGGGTCATCCCGCCGAGGATCGCGCCCACCGACAGTCCCAGGAAGCGGTGGACACGGCCCATCCACTCCGCATCGCGCTTGGCCAGGTAGTCGTTGACCGTCACCACATGAACACCCTTGCCTGACAGGGCGTTGAGGTAGGCGGGCAGTACACAGGTAAGGGTCTTTCCCTCACCGGTCTTCATCTCGGCCACCGAACCGGTGTGCAGGACGATGGCTCCGACGATCTGCACCTTGAATGGCTTCTGCCCGAGGACGCGGTGCGCTGCCTCGCGGGCCACCGCGAACGCCTCCGGCAGGAGGTCGTCCAGTGTCTCCCCGTCGGCCACACGGCGCCTGAACTCGTCGGTCTTCGCCCGCAGTTCGTCGTCGCTCAGCTTCTCGATCTCGTCAGAGAGCGAATCCACGTAGTCGGCGAGAGCGGTGTACTTCTTGAGCTTTCGCCCCTCGCCGGCCCGGAGCAGCTTGGAAAGAATCGACACAGTCTCGAACGTCCTCGTGGTCGGGGAAGTGGTCGTGGATACGGCAACCTGCATGGCGACACGCAGGCCCGTCATCATCCTAGGGGCTGCGGGCCGTTGTGACACGCCGAGGGCGGTCCGGTAAGGGGAAACCGGACCGCCCTTGTGGGGTACGGGACGGGGCCGTCAGGCCTCGTCGCTCAGGGTGATGAGCCCGTAGTCGAACGCGTGCCGCCGGTAGACGACGGTGGCGCGACCGGTCTCGGTGTCGCGGAACAGGTAGAAGTCGTGACCCACCAGCTCCATCTTCTCGAGCGCCTCGTCGACTGACATCGGGGTGCCATCGTGCTCCTTGCGCCGCACGATCTGCCCCGGCATCTGGTCATCGTGCCCGTCGCCGTACTCGGCGCCGTCGACCCGGTCAAGCACCTCGGCCGGGGCGGCGTCGGCGGTCAGCTCCGCAGTCGCCTCGGCGACCGACTGCGGGCGACGGTGGCCGGAGTGGCTGATCTTGCGACGGGTCCGGGCCTTTCGCATCTGCCGTTCGAGCTTGGCGACGGCCGACTCGAGGGCCGCGTAGAAGGTATCCTCGGCCGCCTCGGCGCGGGCCACGCCGGGCTTTCCCTTCAGGGTGATCTCGATGCGCTGGCTCACCTTGGACAACCGGGGGTTGTTCTCGTGCAGCAAGATCACGTCGAACCGCTGGATGGAGGGCGAGATCTTCTCGATCTTCGCGAGCTTGGCGTTGATGCGGTTCGCGAAGTGATCGGGGACCTCGACATTACGGCCACGAATAGTGACCTGGGCCTCCGGAGTACCGGGATCATCGGTCGCCGGACCGTCGAAGGTGGCGGGGTCGAGCAGGACTGCGGGGGTCTTCGCCATCGAAGCTCCTCCTCATCGGGCCTGCGGCGGACCGCTGCGACCAAGCCCGGTGACCGCCCAGGAATCCCGGCCGAAGCGGCCACCCACATGGCTGAGTGGACACTCTACAGACGCGGTCCACCGAAGCCAGAAAACGGCGAACGTGCAGGTGAACCCGTCCAAAACCCACCCTACCCGCTCGCGTGTGCGCCGACCCGGGGACCGCAAAGGTCGCGCCTCCCCTCCCCCACCACGGCCCTCAGGCAGCGGTCACGGTGAGGACCCCGGTGACACGCAGCCCGCCCGATTCCAGAACCGCGACACAGTGCGCAGCCGTCGCGCCCGTGGTCACCACGTCGTCGACGAGCAGCACCGTCGACGGTGTTTTCAGCAGGGCGGGGACAGTGGACGGTGCCCCCGGAGACGCTGTCAGCGGGGTCCCCAGCGGACGCCGACCGATCCGCCCCGAGAGGTTGTCCTCGCGGGCCCGGGCTCCGAGCCCGGAGGCGTCCTTCACCCGTCCACGGACCTCGAGTACCGGGGCCACCCCCACCGGGCCGCCGGGCAGAGATCCCGCGAGTTCGGCAGCGAGGACGTCCACCACCTGACGGACGTGGTCGAACCCCCTCCGTCGGCGGGCGCGCGCCGACGCCGGGGCGGGTACCAGCACGGTGGGACGCTCCGCGGCCTCGGCGATCTCTCCACTGGCCCGAAGCACATCGACCGCCGCGGCCAAGGCGCCTCCGAGAGGTCGGGCCAGGTCAGTCCGTCCGCGGTCCTTGTAGGCGGACACCGCCCGGGCTGCCGGGCCAGCGTGCCGGGACAGCGCCCAGACCGGAACCCCCAAATCGGCACGGGTGCGTACGCGCAACGGGGCGGTCGCGAGTGTCGCCGCGCAGTCCGGGCACCACCGCTGGCGGGGGTGTCCGCATCCAGCGCATTCCAGGGGCACGACGAGGTCGGCGAGTGCCGCGGCCCACGATCCATTACCCTGCCACCAACGTGGCCCGTCTTCGGTCCCGACGGTCACCTGCTCAGCCCGCGACCACGGGGTCGGCGCGGATCGCGGCAAGCCCGGGGATCTCCCGCCAGTACCTGTCGCCGGTCTCGGCGACGGAGTCGAGCCGCAGGAGCGACCGTCGGTCCACCACATAGATCTCGCGCCCGGCCGCCGCGACCGCGGTCACCGGTCCCGAGATGTTGCGCTGGGACAGTGGCTCGGCGATCGCCCCGTCCACAGAGATTGTCGCGACGGGAGCCTCGGTGGTGTCGCGGCCCACCACGATCGTGGACCGGTCCCGCCACGCCACTGAGGAGGCGGTCTCCCCCAGTGCGCGGCCGATCTGGCGGAATGTGCCGGCCAGCGGCTGCCCGGTCTCCGCGGACATCGAGCCGATGAACACCTTGCCGTCGACGACCACGGCCAGCTGGGCTCCCGACTGGTCTATGCGCAGACCTGTGACCCGCGAGCCCAGGGAGAGTATCGGTCCTGCGTCCATCTCCTGGACCGTGGGGCCGTTAGCCCCCATCCCGATCCGGAGCAGCCGCGCATCGTCGACCAATACCCAGGCCTGGCCGGTGACCGGGTGAAACGTCGGGCCCGCGACAGTCCTCGCGGTGAGCGCCTCAGTAGGCGCGCCGTTGATCGCCCCCACCAGGATCCGGCGCGGTCCGCCCTCGTCCCCACCGGCCACCACCGCGAGAGTGCGCCCGTTGTAGGACACCACGGCGTTGCGGCCGCCGCGGACATCCGACCATGGCCCCCCTGCCGGTCGCGCGCCCCCGGCCTCGAGCCGGACCAGGCCGTCTGCGGCGGTGAGGGTGTAGCGCATCGGCTCCGCCGGCGGGTACGGGTTGAAGTCGCGGACATCCTCGGTGGTCCAGCCATTCGCGTACCGCTCGTCGAGCGGGGCACCGTCCCGTTCGAGGCGGTAGGGGCCGGGGACGTCGGCACGCGCGAGGGTCCATACGACCTGCGCGGCGAACTCGGTGGTCGCCTGGGTGCTCAGGACGGGCAGTCCGGCGAAATCGATGGTGGTACCCGTGGGCCCTGTACGGTCCCCGTCTTCGCCGGGGCGGACCGAGACCGACGCCGGAACGCGGGACAGCACCGATTCCGATAGCCCGGGTCTGGGCCCGGTGGCGAGGAGGTTGACCAGGGAGTATCCGACGTCCGTGCGGTCGGCGGCCGTCCAACGTGGATCCGGGACCAGCGCATCGCCGGTTCCGGACAGGAAGAACAGGTCCCGCTGGGCGTAGGTGGAGAAGAACTCGGTGCGCTCGATCACCGCCCCGGGTGGCAGTTCATCGATGCGCCATTGGCCGTCCGTGCGGGTCAACCCGATGGTCACCTCGAGCTGACCGTCGTCCTCGCGGAAAATCCCGCCGGGGTCGAGGGTGCCGACCTTCTCCGCGCGCAGCGTGTACTCGGCGCGGTCCGCCGACCGACCGCCCACTGCACTGAGGTCCGCGCGGAGCACGATGACCGTCTCCGCGAGATCGTCCCAGCTCTTCGCGGCCTCCGGGGTGAGGAACTGGCGGGCGGCGGCGTGCCTCTGGTCAGCCATCGCCGCGGCCTTGAGGAAGTCCCGGACCAAGAGGTCGGGTTCCTGGTCTGGGACCGGGGTGGGGACGGACAGTTCGCTACCCTCCGGAGAGAAGGTATCGATGACCTGCGGCGACGACGACGACGGCAGCGTGGCACACCCGGTCGTCGCAAGCCCGGTCGCGCAGGCAAGCGCCACCGACACGAACAGGAACCGGGGCCGCGTCATGGCCGGCTCTCCCCTGCCCCGGGGACCCGCTCGAGCGGGGTCGGCGAGCCGGTACGCATGAGTCTGGCTTCGTCTTCGGGAGTGAGGGGCAGCGGGCTCGAGGTGAGGGTGCCGCCGCGGCGCCGCGGAATGGTCAGGCGGAAGCACGACCCCTCCCCCGGGCTGCCCCAGCAATCCAGCCGACCTCCGTGGAGCTTGGCATCCTCGAGGGCGATCGCCAGGCCGAGCCCGGTGCCACCGGAGCGACGCACGCGCGAGGGGTCGGCGCGCCAGAAGCGGTTGAACACCCGGGTCTCCTCGCCGGGCTTGAGCCCCACTCCGTGGTCGCGCACCGAGACCGCGAGGGCGGCGTCCGAGCTCCGCAGGGTGACCTTGACGGGCTTGGACTCACTGTGGTCGAGCGCGTTCGCCACGAGGTTGCGCAGGATTCGCTCGACGCGCCGCGAGTCGACGTCGGCCATAACCGGCTCCTCGGGCATGTCGACCTCGACCTCCACGCCGGTGGCCTCGGCAATGTGGGCAACCGTGCCGACGGCGTCCTTCACGGCGGTACGCACATCCATCTCGGCCACCGCGAGCTCGGCCATGCCGGCGTCGTGGCGGGAGACCTCGAGCAGGTCCGTGAGCAGGCTCTCGAATCGGTCGAGTTCGGATTCGAGGAGCTCCACCGCCCGCTTGGTGGGGGCGTCCAGGTCGTCGGCCGAGTCGGAGATGATGTCGGCTGCCATACGAACGGTGGTCAGCGGGGTGCGTAGCTCGTGGGAGACATCAGAGGTGAAGCGCTTCTGCAGGTCACCGAATTCCTCGAGCTGGGTGATCTGGTCGGACAGGCTCTGCGCCATGTCATTGAACGCCAGGGCCAGGCGCGCAACGTCGTCCTCACCGCGGATGACCATCCGTTCCTTGAGGTGTCCGTTCGCGAAGCGCTGGGCGATCGAGGCCGCCTGCCGCACCGGCAGCACGACCTGCCGAGCCACTATCCACGCGATCGCCGCCGACAGGACGATGATCGCCAGGCCCGCGGTGGCGACGATGCCACGCATGATCCCGAGGGTTTGTTCCTCCGCGATGAGCGGGTACACCAGGTACAACTCGAGCCCGGGTATCGACGAGTCCGTCGGTGTGCCGAGCATGAGTGCCTTTGCCTGCTCGCCGCGGAAGTCGACGGTGACGTATTGGTACGCGATCCGGCCCCGTTGGACGAGGGACTGCAGTTCAGGTGGCACCTGCGCGTCTGCGGGGCTGACAACCTGGCCGCGACCAGTCTGATCCGGCACGACGAGGATCGGGTCAAAGGTGCCGGCGTGGACAGAGTCCCCTCCCGACGCCAGGCCACGATCACTGATCGCACTGCGGGCCTGGTCGAGTCGAGACTGTTCGCTCGTGCCCTCGTCGGTGGCGGCGATCTGCGCCTGCACCGTGATGCGGAGTCTGCTGGCCTGCTCCATCGCGGCGTCGAGCTTGGTCGACAGCAACTGTGCGGCCATCTGGCTCTGCAGCATGAACGCGATGGTGAGGATCACGCCCATCGACAGCGCAAGGGTCGAGGTGACGACCCGCAACTGCAGCGAACGCCGCCACAGCCTCGCAATCCGCCCACCGATGGCGGCTGGGTCCAGGTAGGCCAGCCGCTCCCGGAGGGTCGGTGACGAGTCCGTCGCGTCCGGGGCCTCGCGCTCGTCCCCGGTGGACGCTACCGCGTCGTCGGGACGAGCGGTGGTCACGAGACCGGGCCCGCCTTGTAACCGACACCACGGACCGTGAGTACGACCTCCGGGTTCTCCGGATCCTTTTCGATCTTCGCGCGCAAGCGCTGGACGTGGACGTTGACCAGCCTGGTGTCAGCCGAGTGGCGGTAGCCCCAGACGTGCTCGAGCAGAACCTCACGGGTGAACACCTGGCGGGGCTTGCGGGCGAGTTCCACGAGAAGGTCGAACTCCAGCGGGGTGAGCGGGATCGGCGTGCCGTCGCGGGTGACCGTATGCGCGGGAACGTCGATGGTGACGTCGCCGATGTGCAGCAGTTCGCTGGGCTCGTCCTCGCCGCGGCGCAGCCGCGCCCGTATCCGGGCCACCAGCTCTTTCGGCTTGAAGGGCTTCATGATGTAGTCGTCCGCCCCGGACTCCAGACCGAGCACCACATCGACGGTGTCGGTCTTGGCGGTCAGCATGACGATCGGCACGCGGGACTCGGCGCGGATGTCGCGACACACGTCGATCCCGCTCTTTCCGGGCAGCATGAGATCCAGCAGCACCAGATCGGGCTGAACGGCGCGGAATGTCTCGATGGCCTGGACTCCGTCGCCGACAATCTCGGTCTCGAACCCCTCGCCCCGCAGGACGATGGTGAGCATCTCTGCCAGTGCGGCGTCGTCGTCGACGACGAGGATCTTCGGGCTCATGGTCACCACTTGTGTCGGCGTGTCGTGTAGGCGTCGTCAGGGGCACCACCCGTGGGCGCTCTCCGCGGGTCGCGTTCCTGCCTCTCAGACCTTACCCGGCCGCCCCTCAGGATCGGGATGCCGCGCGGCGCCGGACGGCGGGACGACGAGCTCGGCCAACTCCCGGACGCCTAGGTCCGCCCCGATCACGCGCCAGGGCGACCGCCACCCGGCGGTGGCGAGCCGACGATAGACCTGCCCGGTCGCCGCCTGCAGGTCGGTGTCGCGTTCGTAGCGGTCGCGGGTGCGTCCCGGGTCAGCCTCCTCCCGGGAACCGGCTCGCTCGACGGCCAGCTCCACGGGGGTATCGAGCAGGAGCTGCAGGTCCGGGACCGGCAATCCGAGTCGTTCGAACTCGAGCTCGCCGATCCACTCGACCACTTCTTCCTCGCGGCCCGGGCCGAGCCTGGCGGCGGTGTACGCGGCGTTGGACGCCACGTACCGATCGAGCAACACCACGTCGTGCGTCAAGCCCAACTCGGTGAGCTCCCCCAGCGCGGCGTGCCGGTCCATCGCGAACAGCAGCGCCATCGCGTGGGGCGAGTCCGCGGTGCCGGCCTGGCCGCCGTGCAGGGCGTCGGCAGCCAGGTCGGCGTGGAGTGTGCCGTACCGGGGAAAGGACAGGCGACCCACTGAGAGTCCGCGGGAGCCGAGCTCCGCGACGAGCGCCGTCGTCAGCGTGTTCTTGCCCGCACCGTCGAGTCCCTCGACGACCACCAGTCTCGCGACCATCAGCAGGGTGCGATCAGTAGCGGTAGTGCTCGGGCTTGTAGGGGCCCTCGACGTCCACACCGATGTACTCGGCCTGGTCCTTCGCGAGCGTGGTCAGGGACCCGCCGAGCGCCTCCACATGCAGGCGGGCGACCTTCTCGTCGAGGATCTTGGGCAGCAGGTGTACACCGATCGGGTACTGGTCGGCCTTGGTGAACAGCTCGATCTGGGCGATCACCTGGTCGGAGAAGCTGTTGGACATCACGAAAGACGGATGTCCGGTGGCGTTGCCCAGGTTGAGCAGGCGCCCCTCGGACAGCACGATGATCGAGCGACCGTCATCGCCGAAGACGAACTCGTCGACCTGCGGCTTGATGTTGATGCGGGTGACGTCCTCAGCCGACTCGAGACCCGCCATGTCGATCTCGTTGTCGAAGTGACCGATGTTTCCGAGGATGGCCTTATTCTTCATCCGCGTCATGTGATCGAACGTGATGATGTCCTTGTTGCCGGTGGCCGTGATGATGATGTCCGCGTCGGCAATGGCCTCATCAACGGTCACCACGTCGAATCCGTCCATCAGCGCCTGTAGGGCGTTGATCGGATCGATTTCCGTGACCTGCACACGCGCGCCCTGTCCCGCCAAGGCCTCCGCGCAGCCCTTACCCACGTCACCGTAGCCACACACCAGGGCCTTCTTGCCACCGATCAGGGCGTCGGTGCCGCGGTTGATGCCATCCAGCAGCGAGTGGCGGGTGCCGTACTTGTTGTCGAACTTGCTCTTGGTGACCGCGTCGTTAACGTTCATCGCCGGGAACGGCAGCACGCCCTCGTTGTGGAAGTGGTACAGGCGGTGCACGCCGGTGGTGGTCTCCTCGGTCACACCCTGGACGGACTCGGCGATCGCCGTGTACTTGCCCGGGTTGGCCGGAACGGACTCACGCAGCAGCGCGTGGAAGACCCTCTCCTCTGCCGACCAGGCTGCATCGTCCGACGGGACCGCACCAGCCTGCTCGAACTCCTTGCCCTTGATGACCAGCATCGTGGCATCGCCACCGTCGTCGAGGATCATGTTCGGCTCGGTGCCCGGCCAGGTCATGATCTGCTCGGTGCACCACCAGTACTCGGTCAGGGTCTCGCCCTTCCACGCGAACACCGGCACACCCTGCGGGGCTTCCGGCGTCCCCTCGGGGCCCACCACGACAGCCGCGGCCGCCTCGTCCTGCGTGGAGAAGATGTTGCACGACGCCCAACGGACCTCCGCGCCCAGCGCGGTCAGCGTCTCGATGAGCACAGCGGTCTGCACCGTCATGTGAATCGACCCGGCGATCCGTGCGCCAGCGAGCGGTTGCTCGGTCGCGTACTCCTCGCGCAGCGCCATCAGACCCGGCATCTCGTGCTCGGCCAGACGGATCTGCTTGCGGCCCGCCTCCGCCAGCGACAGATCCGCCACCTTGAACTCGACACCGTTGACGGACTGAACCTGCAGATCAGCGGACATATTCTTCGACCAGCTCCTCATTGACTCGCGAAAGACTTCCGTCCCACACTAGCCGCAGGGCCTGCGGGTGTGTCGGCCCCGTCACCTGTCCCCGACGCGGGTACGGAACACGGTGGCCTCGCCGGTGCCGCGCAGGCACACCCGCGAGGTCGAGGCGGGCACCCACACGGCCCTCCCCGGGACAAGCACTTCACTCGCTCCGTCTTCGACCACGATCGCCTCGCCGGCGGTGCACAGCAACACCTCGGGACCGCCCGGCCGCCACTCGACTGGTCGATCCGCCGACAGATCGATGCGCGACAGGGCGAAGTCCGGCTCCGGCGTGGGGTAGTCGACCTCTCCGGGAATGCCGCGTTCGGCGTCCACAGCCCGGACGGTCGGGTCGGCCAGGGGGCCGAACTCGAGCACCCTCATCAGCTCGGGAACGTCGACATGTTTCGGCGTCAGGCCACCGCGCAGGACGTTGTCGGAGTTGGCCATGACCTCCACGCCGACTCCCCGTAGGTAGGCATGAAGCTGCCCCGGGCCCAGATAGACGGCCTCGCCGGGCTGCAAGACGACCCTGTTGAGCAGCATCGCGCACAGGACTCCCGGATCAATCGGATACCGCTCGGCGAGCTCGGTGACCGTGGCCGCCACCTGCGACCACGGACCCTCGACGCCGTGCTCGGTGAGATACACCACGGCCCGGGTCACCAGCTCGGCCACGACCGCGGCGAGCGCGGCGTGCGGCATGGTGATGAACGTGGTGAAGACCGCTCGCAGGCCCTCCGCGTCGGGTTGTCCGGCGAGCATGTCCCGATAGGGCTTCAGGGAAGCCACGTCGAACGCATCGAACAGTGCGACCGTGGACTCCACAGGGCGGAAGCCCACGAGCGCGTGGAACTCGGTGAGCGCGACCAGGATCTCCGGTTTGTGGTTGCCGTCGCGGTAGTTCCGGTCCGCTGCATCGACGGCGATCCCACGGGCGTCCTCTGCCGCGAAACCCTCCCGCGCCTTCTCCGGTGACGGGTGTGCCTGAAGTGACAGCGCCTGCTCAGCGGAGAGCAGTTTGACCAGGAACGGCAGTCCCCCGCCGTATTCGGCTAGCACCCGCGCGCCCAGTTCACCCTCTGGGTCCGTGGCGATCCGGGAGTCGAGGGAGCGACCGTCGGCGCACTGCGAGGACCCGGAGTCGTGGGCGCCGAACCAGTGCTCGGCGACGGGGTGGGGCGCCGGCGAGGTGGTCCCGCACAATTCGGGGAGCGCTGTCCGGGAGCCCCAGGCGTAGGCCTGGACCACCGGTTCGAGTGCGACCACTGACCTACAGCCCTCCGACGAGGAAGTAGGCGGCGGACAGTTCTGTGCGGGCCATGAGCGCTGCCGCCTTTCCGCTCAACGGGGCCGGGGCGTCGCCGGCCGTGTCCCGACCACGGTTGGTTATCCACTCGACGTCCGCGAGCGGGCCCGCGGCCAGCCGGACGATGTCCTCGTCCGCGCTCATCACCATACCGAGGTACCTGACCGGCAGATCGTCGCGTGGCCCGTCCAACTCGTCGTCGTGGAAAAGGCTGGCCAGCGGGTCCGTCGGGGGACGTCCCTGGGCCCGTTCGACGTGGGCGCGAACCGCGTCGGCGACCGAGGACGCCGCTGTGATCCTGCCAGCGTCGCAGAACGCGGCGACCGCTCGGCCGCAGAGGGCCGCGGACACCGGGTCCGAGTGGATCCATACAAGCCGATCACTGCCCGCCACCGATGTCGCGAGCAATTTTGCCGGGTTGACCGGAGTCGACAGTTCGGGCCCCAGCCCTTCGAGTTCGACGTCGACCGCGGCGGCCGCGGCGCCTACGTCGAGGCCCGCGGCCCCGAGCGCTGTGAGAACAGCCATCCCGGCCGCCAGGTGGCGCAGCACGCCGCGGAACGGGGGCACGTACGGGAGCGGCGCGAGCCACGTGGCACGTCCTCGGCCCGATTCGGCCACCGGACCTTCCCGTGGGACGTCGACGACGACGGTGGCGCCGCGACCGGCGGCGGAGTCGATCGCGTTCGCCAGGTCCGGGTCCCCGGCGTCATCACCGGAGACGAGGACCACATCGAGAGCCCCGGCCCACGCGGGAAGCGTGTGGGCCAGCACGAGCGGGGGTACCGCAGGTCCGCCAGCGACCTCCGCCAATGCGGCGACCACGCCGGCCGCCTGGCGCGCCCGGTCGGACCGCCCGAACACCCAGACGACCGCCCGCGGACGGAACCGATCGAGGGCGTCGAGCACCCCGTTGTCCACCGCGGTGGCGACGGTGCGCAACTGGGCGCCCGCCATGGACGCGTGGAGCAGAGCTCCCGTGGCGTCGGCGGCGCGCAGGGCCTCGGGGTCGTCGAGATCGACCCGGCCGGCCCCGGTGTCGCTGGTCAGATCAGGCACGGACGATCGCAAGGACCTCGTCGACCACAGCGGCGACGTCCTCCCTGGTCGGCGCCTCGGCGTTGAGGCGAAGCAGTGGCTCGGTGTTGGATGCACGCAGGTTGAACCACGAGCCGCCCCCGAGGTCCACGGTCACGCCGTCAAGCCGGTCGATCGAGACGGCGCGACCCGAGAACGCCGCGACGACGGCCTCCATGCGCTCCGTCTGCGCCTCGGCGGAGTCGAGCGTGGAGTTGATCTCCCCGGAGGCGGCGTAGCGGGTGTACTCGTCCATGAGCGCTGACAGGGTGCCGTCCTGCGCGCCCAGGGCAGCCAGTACGTGCATCGCCGCGAGCATCCCCGAGTCCGCGCCCCAGAAGTCACGGAAGTAGTAATGCGCCGAGTGCTCCCCACCGAAGACGGCGCCGGTGTCGGCCATCTGCGCCTTGATGAAGCTGTGACCCACCCGGGTGCGGACGGCGACGCCGCCCTTCTCCTCGACGAGTTCCGGGACGGCCCGGGACGTGATGAGGTTGTAGATGATCGAGGCGCCCGGGTCCTTGGCCAGCTCCCGCTCGGCAACGAGTGCGGTGATGGCCGACGGTGCGATCGGCTCGCCTCGCTCGTCCACAACGAAGCAGCGGTCGGCGTCACCGTCGAACGCCAACCCGATGTCGGCCCCGCTGTCCCGGACGAGAGCCTGGAGATCGACGAGGTTGGCCGGCTCCAGCGGGTTGGCCTCGTGGTTGGGGAAGGTCCCGTCGAGCTCGAAGTACAGCGGCACGATCTCCAGCGGCAGCCCGCCGAGGACCGCAGGCACGGTGTGCCCGCCCATTCCGTTGCCGGCGTCGACGGCCACCTTGAGCGGGCGGATGCCCGACAGGTCAACCAGACCACGCAGGTACTCCCCGTAGGCGTCGAGCACGTCCCGCTCGGTCGCGGTCCCCGCCTCACCGTCGTACGCGGGCACGCCCTCGATCACCTCGTCAGCGATCGTCCGCAGGCCGGACTCCTGGCCGACCGGCTTGGCTCCGGCGCGACACAGCTTGATGCCGTTGTAGCGGGCGGGGTTATGACTTGCGGTGAACATAGCGCCAGGACAGTCGAGCAAGCCGGAGGCGAAGTAGAGCTGATCTGTCGAGGCCAGGCCGATGGTCACCACGTCCAGCCCCTGGGCGGTGACGCCGTCCGCGAACGCATCAGACAGGGCCGGCGACGAGTCCCGCATGTCGTACCCGATCACCACGGTGCCTGCACCCTCAGAACGCATGAGCCGGGCGAACGACGCGCCGACCTCACGGACGAAGTCGCCGTCGATCTGTTCTCCGACGACGCCGCGGACGTCGTACGCCTTGATGACTGCTCGGACGGACTCGGCGCTACGTGCCACGTGGTGCTCCAGGGGGTGAGACGGGGTCGGTCGGTTTGATGCCTGACACTACCCGCGACGGACAGTCGGCGGACCACCCTCTCGGGCGCGGCTCAGCGCGGGGTCGGGCCCGGCTCGTGCCGGCCGTCACCGGATCCGCCGGCTTCGGCGTCGGATGCAGTGGTCATATCAGGCACCACACGCAGGTGGGGGCGAGCTGCGGCCCCGGGGGCACCTGGGTCGGACCGTGGACCGGTCTCCGCCCGGGTGCGGGCGTGGTCGAGTACCGGCCCGGGATCGGAGACGCCGAGGCGACGCAGTCGATCAGCATCGACCAGTGCGGTGCCCGTCCTGCGCCCGCCGATGGGCCCGCCGGTCACCGCGTCGAGCAACGCCGTGAGATCCGAGTCCTCGGCCGAGGTATCGATGTCTGGATGGCGCACTAGATCCCAACCCCTGGGGGCCGTGATGCGCAGCGCGTGGGCAGCGCACAGATCCCAGGCGTGCGGCTCCTGCACCGCGGGCAACGGGCCGATGACGGCCGTTGAGTCCGCGTATACGTAGGTGAGCGTGGCGACCGCGCGGTTGGGACACCCCGGACGGCAGCAACGACGGTTCTCACTCACGAGGCCCCAGGGTAGCCCCGGACCCGCGGCGGGTGGGCCGCGACCCGCCCACACCGGTACGACACGCCCGTCACGGTCGGGGTTATCCTCGCGCCATGACCCCCACCGCGCCGGTTCCCGGACGACCGCCAACCGGTACCGCGATCCCCGGCGCCGGCCAGAGTGACGTGTGCGCAGGTAGCCGGATCTCGGTCCGCGACTTCCCCGGGGACCCGGGCCGTCGCGGGCCTCGGGTCGTGACCTCCCGGCGCGCGGATCGACGTGGACACGGTCCCCGCGGCCCGATCCTGCCCCCGGAGATTCCGAGATGGCGCAGCCGGTCGGCCGAATTCGACGGTGCCGCTCTGGAGGCGTTCGCGGAGATCGACCAGTACTGGCACGCACGACTGGTGCACCTCGACCTCGCAGTGGACATGGTGCCCCGGATGCGGCTGCGGCCCGGCGAGACGTGGCCCGAGGAAGTCGTGGCGGACGGCGACGTCCCCCTCGCACGCCTGGTGCCGGCGGGCGTCGATCGCTCGGGGCAGCCGACCCGGGCGCGCCTGGTGTTGTTCCGCAAGCCGCTGGCCCTGCGAGCGCCCGACGGCGATGACCTGCGGGACCTCATCTACTCGGTGCTCGTTGAGTTGGTTTCCCAACACCTTGAGATCTCGCCCGACGAGGTCGAGGCCGGCCCCGACGAGCACTGACGGTCCGACGTCGATCCACCGGGTTCGGCATTGATGGGTATTCCGGCAGCGAAATCCCGCCCGGCGTGGGGCGGTCAGAAGCAGTTCAGGCGCTCAGGCGTCGGGACACGTCCTGGCAACCAGTAGTGGGTGACCTGTCCGCGAATCACATGACCGCGTCGCGCTTGATGCGTCGCCGCTCGCGCTCGGACAGCCCGCCCCAGATTCCGAACCGCTCGTCGTTCGCCAGCGCGTACTCGAGGCACTCGGCCTTGACCTCACACCCGGTGCAGATCTTCTTGGCCTCGCGGGTTGAGCCACCCTTCTCCGGGAAAAACGCCTCCGGATCGGTCTGCGCACACAGAGCCCTCTCTTGCCAGCTCTCCTGCTCGTCCTCGACGAACAGGCCGGAGACACCGAGGTCGACCAAGGCCAGCTCGGGTCCCGCGACGGTGCGTGACTGTCGATCCACGGTCATCCCTTCGTGTTGCATGTTTGTCCGCGATGCTCCGCGTTGGAGTGATCGCCGCTGACGCGACCGAGGGAGCCTCGCCGAATCGCGGCCTGTCTGATGCCTGCGCAATCTTTACGTCACCCACCGGGGAATGACACACATGTGATTACACACATGAGAGCCGCGAAGGTCAAGCGAAATCGGGCAGGCCTAGCATTTTCCCTTCGCGCCACGGCCCGTGACACGCCGCCCCGAGTGTGGCGTACGACACGATAGGGCCGCTTTCCGCCCCCTCGATGCCACCCCGGGCGCAGGAGTCCTCGGCCCACCGGGTCAACGCCGGTGGCACCGTCACTAGTCTCGTCCCTGTGAAGATCTGTGTTCTGGCCGGCGGCGTCGGTGGCGCCCGCTTCCTGCTCGGCGCCCGCCGACTCCTCGGACTCGACTCCGAGTCCATCCGCTCGGGTTCGCCGCATCGTATCGATGCGGTGGTCAACGTCGGCGACGACGCGTGGATGCACGGAGTGCGCATCTGCCCGGACCTCGACACCTGCATGTACACCCTCGGTGGGGGTATCGACCCCGAGCGCGGCTGGGGCCATGCCGGCGAGACGTGGAACTGCCGCGACGAACTCGCGGCCTACGGAGTGCAGCCCGACTGGTTCGGGCTGGGTGACAAGGACCTGGCCACCCATCTGGTCCGCACTCAGATGCTCGATGCCGGTTACCGACTCACCGACGTCACCGAGGCGCTGTGTGCCAGGTGGTCCCCGGGCGTCCGCCTCCTGCCCGTCACGGACGACCGCTGTGAAACCCACGTCGTGGTGACCGGCGGCACGGCTGACACCGCGGAGGACGCGGGAGACGGCCCGGAGGCGGACGGCTCCGGCCCGCGGGCGATCCACTTCCAAGAGTGGTGGGTCAAGCACCGGGCGCAGTTGCCGGCCTCCGGGTTCGTGCAGATCGGCGCGGATTCGGCCGCTCCCACGCCGGAGGTCCTCGAGGCGATCGAATCGGCAGACCTCGTCGTCGTCGCCCCCTCCAACCCTGTGGTCTCCGTGGGCGCGATCCTCGCGGTGCCCGGGATCCGGGCCGCACTGCGATCCACTCCGGCCCCCGTGGTGGGCATCAGCCCCGTGATCGGGGGGGCGGTCCTACGCGGGATGGCCGACGCGTGCCTCACCGCGATCGGCGTCGAGACCTCCGCCACGGCCGTGGCGCGTCACTACGGCGCCCGCTCCGGCACCGGCCTGTTGGACGGCTGGCTCGTGGCCCCAGGCGACGCGCCCACCGACGGCACCGGCGCGGTTGACGGCATCGCTGTCCGCGAGGTGCCGCTGCTCATGACCGACCCCGACGCCACCGCGGACATGGTCTCGGCCGCGATCGATTTGGCCGGCCTCGAAGCGCCCGCGCGGACCGACCGATGACCGACGGCGCGGTCCCGGAGATCCGCCGCTGGTCCGTCGAGCACGCCGCGCCCGCGGACGTGACCATGTGGGCCCCCGACGGCCTGCCCGAGTTCCGACCCGGTGACGACCTCTCGCGCATCCTCGCCGACGCACTGACCGCCGACCCGCACGGCCTGGTCGACGGCGACGTCGTGGTGCTCACCTCCAAGGTCCTGTCCAAGACCGAGGGACGGATCGTGCCCGCGCCCACAGACCCGGACGAGCGCGACGCCCTGCGGCGACAACTCGTGGACGCCGAGTCGGTCCGGGTGGTCGCGCGGGTCAACCGCACGCTCATCACGGAGAATCGGCTCGGGATCGTCCAGGCCGCCGCGGGCGTCGACGGTTCCAACGTCGAGTCCCGCGAACTCGCACTGTTGCCCGAGAACCCCGACGCGTCCGCCGCGGCGCTCGCCCGCGACCTGCGCCGCCTCACCGGCGCGCGTCTCGCCGTGGTGGTCACCGACACCATGGGGCGGGCCTGGCGGACCGGCCAGATCGACATGGCCATCGGCGCGGCCGGACTGCGGGTGTCGGTCGGGTACGACGGCGCCGTCGATCGCCAGGGCAACGAACTACTGGTGACCGACGTGGCCGTGGCCGACGAGATCGCGTCGGCGGCCGACCTGGTCAAGGGCAAGCTCGGTGCGCGGCCCGTCGCCGTGGTGCGCGGGATCGGACACCTGCTGGTGGGCGACGACGAGCACGACGACGAGGTGAACGTCCCCCGGCGAGCCCGTGACCTGGTCAGGGACGGGTCGTCGGACCTGTTTCGGTTGGGCACCGCCGAGGCCCTGGCGCAGGGGCGCCGCGAGGCCGTCCCCGCCCGTAGGTCGGTGCGACGCTTTACCGACGAGCCGGTCGACGCCGAAGTGTTGGCCGGGGCCGTGGCAGACGCTCTCACCGCGCCTGCACCGCACCACAGCACGCCGATCCGGTTCGTTCGGGTGGGAGGCCACGCGCGCGTTCGGCTCCTCGACGCCCTACGCGCGGACTGGGAGCGTGACCTGCGCGCCGACGGTCACACCGGCGAGGTCCTAGCCCGTCGGCTCGGTCGGGGCGACCTCCTGCGCACCTGCCCCGAGCTGATCCTGCCGTTCGTCGACGACGACGCCGGCGCGCACGACTACCCCGACGACCGGCGGGCCGCTTGCGAAGCGACCATGTTCACTGTTGCCGGTGGCGCAGCGGTGCAGTCGCTACTGGTGGCGTTGGCCGCGCGCGGGCTGGGCTCGTGCTGGGTCGGCTCGACGATCTTCGCGGCCGACACCACCCGCCGCGAACTGGGGCTGCCGGGCTCGTGGCGACCGCTCGGTGCGGTCGCAGTGGGCGTGCCGGCCGAGTCGGTCCCACCACGCGAGCCGCGGCCCGCCGGCGACTCGTACCTGACGGTGGAGTAGCCGCCGCCGCGTCGATCTCCGGGACCTACATGTCCGTGGAGTAGCGGATCCCGCCGTCGGGGATCTCGACCCCCGGCCACACGCGGGCGCCCCGCAGGAGCTCACAGCGGGCGCCGATGACAGCGCCGTCGCCGATCACGCCGTCCCGGATGAGAGCCCTGTGGCCGATGCGCGCGCCGAACCCGACGATCGAGCGTTCGACCGTGGCCCCGGCCTCGATGCGGGCACCATCGAAGACCACCGCGCCGTCCAGTCGGGCCCCGGCCCCGATCTCTGCGCCACGCCCCACGACGGTGCCACCGACAAGGACGGCCCCCGCCCCGATCCCGGCACCCTCGTGCACCAGCGACTCCCCCGCGTGGCCCCCCAACGCCGGCGACGGAGCGATCCCGCGCACCAGGTCCGAGGAGCCCCTAACGAAGTCCTCCGGCGTGCCCATGTCCCGCCAATAGGCCGAGTCGACAAAGCCGTAGACCCGCTTGCCCTCGGCCAGCAACTGGGGGAAGGTCTCACGCTCGACCGAGACCGGTTGCCCCTCGGGGATCTGCTCGATGAGGTCGCGGCGGAAGACATAGCAGCCCGCGTTGATCTGATCGGTCGGCGGATCCTGCGTCTTCTCCAGGAACTCCTGGACTCGGCCGTCGTCGTCAGTGGTCACGCACCCGAACGCGCGCGGATCCGAGACGCGCACGAGATGCATCGTCAGGTCGGCGTCCTTGGCACGGTGAAGTGCGAGAATGTCGCGCAGATCGGTCCCCCCGAGCACATCACCGTTGAACACCATGACCGTGGAGGCCGTGAGCTCGGGCAGCACGTTGCGAATGCCGCCGCCAGTGCCCAGCGGCTCAGTCTCCACGACATAGGAGATCTCCAGGTCCAGGTCCGAACCGTCCCCGAAGTACTCCTCGAACACCTCGGCCCTGAACGACGTTCCCAGTACGACCCGCCGAAGTCCGGCGGCCCGGATCCGAGAGAGCAGGTGGGTCAGGAAGGGCAGGCCCGCGGTGGGCAGCATCGGCTTGGGTGCCGAGATCGTCAGGGGACGCAACCGGGTGCCCTTACCGCCGACCAGCACCACCGCCTCGGTGTCCGCGATGAGGTCGTCGCCGACGGTGGCGCTCCCGGGGGTCGTCGAGGTCACGATGAAGGCTCCTGCTGTCGTCGGGCCCTGCCGGTCGCGCTCGCGCTGAGCAGGCAGGGCGGTGGATGGGATCGTCGTGGGTGTAGCTGGGGGGTCCTAGCCGGGGTCAGTTCGCAGCGCGCCGGGCGGAGCGGATCGCCAGACGGCACCGAAGGCCCAGGCCCGCTCTGAGAGCCCAGCGTATCGGTGCCTGCCAGGCGTGCGGGTGCCTGTCCGCCTGGAACAGATACGCACTGCGGTGGTGCGCGCGAAGCGTGAACTCCGGCACCGCGTTGGCCGCGTGACCCTGGTCGTGGTGGATGACCGCGGTGGGGACGTACACGTTCTGCCATCCGGCCTTGCCGAGACGGTCGCCCAGGTCGATGTCCTCGAGGTACATGAAATACTGCTCGTCGAACCCTCCCAGCGAATCGAATGCCTCGCGGCGCAGGAGCAGACACGCACCGGACAGCCACCCGGCCGTCCGCTCGGTCTCCATGTCCGCGTCGTCGAGGTAGCTCGCCGTCCACGGATTGCGCGGCCACACCCGGCCCAGCACCCCGTGGCCGATGCCCGCACCGAGGCGCGGCACCGCCCGGGCGGACGGGTACACCGAACCGTCGGGCTCGGAGATCCGCGGACCGAAAGCAGCGGCGCGTGGCCAGCGCGCGGCGGCGGCGAGAAGTTCGTCGACCGAACCGGGCTCGAACGTCACGTCCGGGTTGACCACGAGGACGAACTCCTGGTCGAACTCCCCTGGCCGTCCAGCGATCTCCGTCACCGCGCGGTTGATTGCGGTGCCGTAACCCAAGTTCCCGCCAGTGGGGAAGAACTCGGCGAACTCGTACTCCGCCGCGATTGTCTCCGGCACCCCGTCCGTCGACCCGTTGTCCGCCATGACCAGCCCAACCTGCCGCGTGGTGGCCGCGGGAAGACTCTCGACGAAGCTGCGGAGGTGGTCGCCCGGCGAGTACGTCACCGTTACGACGGGTAGTCGGGTCGTCACGCTCAACACACTACGACGCACCCCACGGATTCCGACGCCCGGCGCGCGGCGCGGTACCGTTGGAGATCATCGGCGGCCTCGAGCGGCCCTATTCGACGACAAGGACGGTGGATGAGCGCCGAGCTGCCAGTGACCCCCCGTCACGCCCCCAGCCGTGCGCGGGGCACGCGTCACACCACCCCCGCCCGACCGATCGCTTCCCGGATCGGCCGGGTCGTCGCGGCCCTCGTCTCGACGATCTGTCTCCTGGTCACCGGCGTCGGGTGGACCCTGTTCAACGGCCTCAGTTCGGACCTGACCTCCGCCGGCGGTCTCAACGTGGGCGACGGCGGCCTTGACGGTGCCGTGGACATCTTGCTTGTCGGCACCGACAACCGGACCGACGCCCAGGGCAAGCCGCTGAGCCAGGAGGAACTCGACACAATTCGGACCGGCGAGGACGACGGCGAGAACACCGACACGATCCTGCTCATCCGGATCCCCGAGGACGGCAGTTCCGCCACCGCAATCTCCATCCCCCGCGACGTCTATGTGGAAACCAGCTCGGTCGGCGGCAGCAAGATCAACGGCGTCTACGCGGCCAACAAAGAGGCTTATCTCGAGCGCGCCGTGTCGACCGCATCGGATGGCGCCCTCACCGAGCAGGATCAGCACGATGCGGTCAAAGCCGGGCGAAATGGGCTCATCGGCGCTGTCCGCGAACTCACCGGAGTTCAGGCCGACCACTACGCCGAGATCGGCCTCCTGGGATTCGTCCTACTCACCGATGCGGTCGGCGGTGTACCCGTCTGTCTCAACGAGAGCGTGAACGAGCCGCTGTCGGGCGCGAACTTCCGAGCCGGGGTCCAGACCGTCTCCGGCTCGGACGCCCTGAGCTTTGTGCGCCAACGCCATGACCTGCCCGCCGGCGACCTCGACCGAATCGTGCGACAGCAGGCATTCATGTCCCAGCTCGTCAAGAAAATCCTGTCGGCCGGCACCCTCGCCGACCCCTCGAAGCTCGGTGCGCTGGTCGACGCCGCCAAGCGGTCCTTCGTGATCGACGAGAACTGGGATTTCGTCGACTTCGCCATGAAGCTCCAGGACATCAGTGGCGGAAGCGTTCGCTTCGAGACCATCCCGGTCACCAGCATCGACTCGTACACGGAGTGGGGCGAGTCGATCGTGACCGCAGACCCTGCCCAGGTCTCGGAGTTCGTGGCCGGGTTCGCCAGCACCGAGGATGACGACGCCGCCGGGCCCGAGCAGACCCCCACCAGCACCCCGGGTGTCAATCCTGCGTCGATAACAGTCTCGGTGGTCAACACCACCAGCATTGACGGCCTGGCCTCCCAGGTCTCCGGTTCCCTCACCGAACTCGGCTACAAGGAGGGCGACCTGTTGACCGACCCCGCCGCCGCATACACCTCCCACGTGGCCGCGGCCTCCGCCGACGACGCCGCCGCCTTCGCCGTGTCCGATGCCCTCGGCGGCCTACCCGTGCAGGTGGACCCGGCAGTGCCGGCCGGCTCCGTCCGCGTGGTTCTGGCCGAGGACTACAGTGGCCCCACCGGCGACGCCGTCGGAATCGAGTCGTACTCCCCCACCACCGACACCTACGAGCCGCTGCCGCCGTCCATCGCGGAACGGCCGACTTTCGACGCGGGCGGCTCTGACGTTCCCTGCGTCAACTGACCGACCACCACCCGGGAGGCCCAGAGTGAACAACGCTGCCGACACCGTCTTCCAACCGCTCCTCGCGATCGACCCGGGGACCCCGATGGTCACCCACTACGACCAGCTCGCCCCGTCACGCATCGAATTGTCCGTGACCTCCACTGCGAACTGGGCCGCGAAGATCGCGGGACTCCTGCGTGACGAACTCGGTGTCATGCCCGGCGACGTGATCGTGTGCGACCTGCCCGCCCACTGGCTCACCGCGGGCGTCCTGCTCGGCGCCTGGTGGGCGGGCGCGGAAGTGAGCACACGGGACGTGGACGACGCCGTCGTCGTCGTCACCGTCCCGGACCGTCTCGACCGCCACCCCACCGACGTCGAGACCCTGCTCATGACCACCGACCCGATGGGCCGCCCGCTGGCGGCCGCCGGCGTCGAGGTCCCTCCCGGCGTCACCGACCTCGCCGAGGCCTGTCGCATCCACCCGGATGCCTTCGTGCCCTCAGGTGGGGGCGCCCTCGCCCTGGACGGCTCGCCACTGGCGGAACTGGCCGACCCCGAGCTGGCTGGCCGCGCCCTCGTGGCGGGCCCCGATCGGGACGACGTGGTACAGGTCCTGGCCCGGGTGTTCGCCTCCGGGGGCACCGCGGTTCTCGTCACCGGGGTGGGCGCCGACGACCCCTCCGTCGCCGACGTGGCGGCCACCGAGCGCACCACGCTCACCCTCTGAACACCGCCCGCTGAACACCGTCCTCGCGGCACCGCGCGGACGGCAACGCCGAGAGCCCCCACCTCCTTCAGGGAAGTGGGGGCTCTCGTGTGCCGGTCAGCGGGCCGGCGACCGGGACGTCAGGACAGGATCTGGCGGGCCATCACCATGCGGCAGACCTGGTTGGTGCCCTCGTAGATCTGGGTGATCTTGGCGTCGCGCATCATGCGCTCGACCGGGAAGTCGCGCGTGTACCCGGCGCCGCCGAACAGCTGCACGGCGTTTGTGGTGACCTCCATCGCCACATCGGAGGCGAAGGTCTTGGACGCGGCGGCCATGAAGCCCAGCTTCTCGCCACCGGGCGCCGTGCCGCGCTCCGCGTTGGCGGCGGCCGTGTAGACCATCAGCCGCGCGGCCTGCACCTTCATGGCCATATCGGCCAGCATGAACTGCGTGTTCTGGAAATCGGAGATCGCACGACCGAACTGCTTGCGCTCCTTGGTGTAGGCGACCGCCGCGTCCAGTGCGCCCTGCGCGATACCGACGGCCTGCGCGCCGATCGTCGGGCGGGTGTGGTCGAGGGTCTGCAGTGCCGTCTTGAAGCCGGTGCCCGGCTCGCCGATGATGCGATCGCCCGGGATGCGGACGTTCTCGAAGTACAGCTCCGCAGTGGGCGAGCCCTTGATCCCGAGCTTCTTCTCCGTCTTGGAGACACCGAAGCCCTCGTCGTCGGCGTGGACCATGAACGCAGAGATCCCGCCGGCCCCCTTCTCGGGGTCGGTGACGGCCATGACGGTGTACCAGGTGGACTTGCCTCCGTTGGTGATCCACGCCTTGCTGCCGTTGAGGACCCAGTCGTCACCATCCTGACGGGCACGGGTGCGCATCGAGGCCGCGTCGGAACCTGCCTCGCGCTCCGACAACGCGTACGAGGCCATCTTGCCCTCGGCGATTTCGGGCAGGACCTTCTGCTTGAGCTCCTCGCCGCCGGCGAGGATCAGGCCCATGGTGCCGAGCTTGTTCACGGCCGGGATCAGCGAGGACGACCCGCAGACGCGGGCGACCTCCTCGATCACGATGCACGCCGCGACCGAGTCGGCGCCCTGCCCGCCGTACTCCTCCGGCACGTGGACGGCGTTGAAGCCGGACGTGTTGAGCGCGTCGAGAGCCTCCTGCGGGAACCGCTCCTCCTCATCGACGTCCGCGGCGTGGGGCTCGATCTCCTTCTCGGCGAGCGCGCGTATCGCGGCCCGGAGCTCCTCGTGCTCCTCCGCCGGGCGGTACAGGTCGAAATCGGGGTTGCCAGACATGTGCGGGCCTCCAAGAGGGAATCGTCGGTGCTGATCGCGCGGCGGGCGCTGGCCGGGTTCTCGAGGAGGGGCCGCTGACGCTTGTCGGCCGCCGTGATCTCCGCGGGAGACGCGAGGCCGCGTCCGGCCCTTCAAATTACCAGTCGGCTGCCGGTCCTTGTCGGGACGTCGGCCCCCGGCGGATGGCCACCCGGCGCCGGCCGCGCACCTCCACGGCCGGCCGCGCCACCGCCGAGCCGCAGGATCGGTCAGCCCAGCAGCTGCTGACGCAATGCGTCGTCCTTGCGCTCGACCATCGCCTCGAGCTCGGCCTGGAACTCCTCCATCCGTTCGCGCAGCGCCTGATCCGAGGCGGCGAGGATCCGCACCGCCAACAACCCTGCGTTCCTCGCCCCGCCGATCGACACGGTGGCCACCGGGACGCCTGCGGGCATCTGCACGATCGACAGCAAGGAATCCATGCCGTCGAGGTACTTGAGCGGGACGGGAACTCCGATGACCGGCAGCGGCGTAGCCGAGGCGACCATCCCCGGAAGGTGCGCGGCGCCGCCCGCACCGGCGATCACCACGCGGATGCCCCGGCCGGCCGCCGACCGGGCATAATCCAGCATCTTCTGCGGTGTGCGGTGCGCGGAGACCACCCCGACCTCGAAGGCGATCCCGAACTCGGCGAGCGCCTCCGCGGCGGCCTCCATGGTCGGCCAGTCGGAGTCACTACCCATGATCAGGCCGACCTGTGGCCCGCCCTGTCGCTCGGTCATCCCGTTGCCTTTCGTAGTGGTGTGAAGTTCAGCGGTCGAAGTCCCCGGTGGGAGCCCCCGAGTGGGGGTCCCACCCGTCGGCCCACACCCCGTGGGACAGCCAGTGGGCCGCGAGTTCTGCCACCGCGCGGACTGCGGACACCTGGTCCCCGTCGTCCGGGTCGACGCCCGGGTCGGAGAGGACGTTGACGTGCCCGATCTTGCGGCCGTGCCGCTCGGACTTGCCGTACAGATGCACCTTCGCGTGCGGGAACCGGGCGCCGAGGTGATGGACCCGTTCGTCCATGCTCATCTCCGGCGTCTCGGGGGCGCCGAGGACGTTGGCCATGACGGCAAGCGGCGCGGTCGGGACGGTCGAGCCGAGCGGATAGTCGAGAACGGCCCGCAGGTGCTGCTCGAACTGACTGGTCGTGGCGCCGTCCATGGTCCAATGACCGGAGTTGTGGGGCCGCATCGCCAATTCGTTGACGAGAACCCCGGGGCGTCCGTCCGAGCCGATCACCTCGAACAGTTCGACGGCCATCACGCCAGTCACGTCGAGGTGCTCGGCCAACCGCAGCGCGGTGGCCTGCACGGCCGAACGGAGATCGTCGGGCAGTCCGGGAGCAGGCGCGATCACCACCGAGCAGATCCCGTCACGCTGGACCGTCTCCACGACCGGCCACACGGCGCCCTGCCCGAACGGGGATCTGGCCACCATCGCGGACAGTTCCCGGGTCCACGGCACTCGGGCCTCGGCCATCATCGGCACGCCTGCGGCGAGCTGCTCGTCGGCGATCCGCTCGGCCTCCTCCAGGGAGTCCGGCATCCATACGCCACGGCCGTCATACCCTCCGCGCGCCGCCTTGAGGACGATGCGCCCGTCTTGTTCGGCGTGGAAGCGCCGGACGTCATCGAGCGACTCGACACCGGTGAACGGCGGGACGGGGGCGCCGATCTCCGCCAGTGCCCTACGCATGACCAGCTTGTCCTGGGCATGGATGAGCGCGGAGGCACGCGGCCGCACTGCCACCCCGGCCGCTTCGAGATCGAGCAGGATCTGCGGCGGCACGTGCTCGTGGTCGAAGGTCATGACGTCGGCCCCCTCGGCCGCGGTCCGGACGGCGTCGGGATCGTCGTGGGCACCGATCACCACGTCGGGCGTGACCTGAGCGGCCGGGTCGAGTGGGTCCGCGGCCAGGACCCTCAACGTCTGGCCCAGTGCCACGGCGGCCTGGTGGGTCATGCGGGCGAGTTGCCCGCCGCCGATCATCGCCACGACGGGCGCTGCGAGTGGATTGCGGCGGATGCGCGAGTCGTCGTTCACGACGCCCATAGTCTCACGTGGGGCGGGGTGGTCACCGGCGCCCCGGGAGCCCCCAGCGGAACCGCGGTGTGGCAGCGAGCGAAGGGGGCGGGGGTGGCGGTGGCAACCGCATGAGCTCGTCGTAGACGACGGCATGCACGCGGGCAACCTCCGGGACGTGATCGATCTCCACTGGCGGCAGGTGACCGAGCTCGAGGATCAGGCAGCCGGTCCCGAGGGCCCGGTCAGTGAGGGTGTGGCGGAACCTGACCGCACTGATCCTGCGCAGTGGCACGTCCACGCACCGCCTCGAGGACCCTGCCGGCCGGTAGAGGACCCTCTCGTCGGTGACCACGAGATCGGTTCGGGCCCACCGGACCAGTGGCCACAATCCGAGCCTGAGCACGATCAGCGTGTACAACAGCGCCACCAGGGCCCAGGTCGCAGTGCGGTCACCGGCGTGGACCACCTGCACCTCTATGAAGCCGCCGGCGATCCCCGCCAGGCCGGCGCCGATGACCGTGACCAGCGCGGGCCTGACCAGGGCGCGCCAGTGCGGGTGGGCGTGGACGATGAGCGTCTCCCCCGGCGCGAGGACCGATCGGATGAACCCCACGGGTCAGCCGTTCCACCGACCGCCGGCGCCTCGGACGTGGGTGACGTCACCGGCGGCGACGGCGAACTCACCGTCGGAATCGACGACGACGAGGCGGCCGTCACGGTCGACCCTGTCCGCGCGCCCGGTCCGCACGACGTCCCCGGGAAGTTCGACCCTCACCTCGGCGCCGAGGGTGGAGCAGGCCTCGGTGTAGGTCGCCATGAGGAGGTCCGACACCGTCGACCCGCTCCCGTGGTCACACTCACGCCATTGGCGGTGGCGCAGAGCCAGCGCCTCCAGGACGGCACGGGCCACGGCATCCCGGTCACGTGACCCACCGACGAGCGCGAGGGAAGTGGCATGCGGCACCGGGAGTTGCTCGCGGGAAAGCGAGATGTTGATTCCGACTCCCACCACGACGGCCGGCAGGCGGACCGTGAAGTCTCCCCCGCCCGGCACCGTGGTCATCTCCACGAGGATCCCGGCAATCTTGCGACCGTCGACCAAGACGTCGTTGGGCCATTTGAGGGTCGCGTCGACGCCACCGGCCTCGCGCAGTCCGTCCCGTACCGCGAGACCCGTGACGAGCGGTAACCAGCCGAAAAGGTTCGGCGACACGGCCCCGGGACGGAGAAGAACGCTGACAGCCACCTGCGTGCGCGGCGGGGCGGTCCACACGCGACCGAGTCGACCACGCCCGGACGCCTGGTGCTCTGCCAACAGCACACTGCGGTCCGGTGCACCCCTGGATGCGCGGGAGATCAACTCCGCGTTCGTCGAACCGATGTCGTCGACGACCTCGAGCGATGAGTACGGCGCGTCCGGGCCCTCCACCAGAGCGTGGCGGAGCGCGTGGGCGTCCAACCTGGGTGGGGTCTCGGTACCGGGATCTGCGTGCACGACCCCCAGCGTATGTGCCCGGCCCGACATCTGTCGGGGTCGCCGCCGGGGGATGTACGCCGGGTCACGTCGCCACGGAGCCGGGTCACTGGTTAGAGTCTTGCAACATGACGACTGCCTCAGAACCGGACGTGAGCGCCGACGTCCAGACGGACGCTGCGACCCCCGACATCCACACAACCGCCGGGAAGCTGTCCGAGCTGCGACGGCGCCTTGACGAAGCCCGGGCCCCGATGGGGCAGGCCGCGGTGGACAAGACCCACGAAAAGGGCATGATGACGGCCCGCGAGCGGATCGAGAACCTCCTCGACCCCGGCTCGTTCGTGGAGATCGACGCCCTGGCCCGCCACCGAGCCACCACCTTCGGACTCGCCGAGCGCCGCCCGCTGGGAGACGGCGTCATCACCGGCTACGGCACCATCGACGGCCGCAGCGTCTGCGTCTTCTCGCAGGATGCCACCGTCTTCGGTGGATCGTTGGGTGAGGTCTACGGCGAGAAGATCGTCAAGGTCATGGACCTCGCCCTCAAGACCGGTCGTCCGATGATCGGCATCAACCATGGCGCCGGCGCCCGCATTCAGGAGGGCGTCGTCTCGCTCGGCCTGTACGGCGAGATCTTCCACCGCAATGTGCTCTCCTCCGGCGTCATCCCGCAGGTCTCGCTGATCATGGGCCCATCAGCCGGAGGCCACGTCTACTCCCCCGCGCTCACCGACTTCACCGTGATGGTCGACAAGACCTCGCAGATGTTCGTCACCGGACCGGACGTCATCAAGACGGTCACAGGCGAGGAGGTCACCCAAGAGGAACTGGGCGGCGCCACCACGCACATGACCAAGTCGGGCGTGTCCCACTACACCGCCAGTGACGAGCAGGACGCCCTGGACTTCGTCAAGGACCTGCTGTCCTACCTCCCCAGCAACAACCGTGCCGAGGCCCCGCGCTACCCGTTCCCCGTCGCCGAGGGCGCGATCGAGGACAACCTCACACTCGAGGACCACGAGCTCGACACGATCATCCCGGACTCCTCCAACGCCCCGTACGACATGCACGAGGTCATCTCCCACCTCGTCGACGACGGTGAGTTCCTTGAGGTCCAGGGCCAGTACGCGATGAATGTGATCGTCGGCTACGGCCGCATCGAGGGCCGCAGCGTGGGCGTGGTGGCCAACCAGCCCACCCAGTTCGCCGGGTGCCTGGACATCAAGGCATCGGAGAAGGCCGCCCGCTTCGTCCGCACCTGCGATGCGTTCAACATCCCCATCCTCACGCTGGTCGACGTCCCGGGCTTCCTGCCCGGCACCGGCCAGGAGTTCGACGGGATCATCCGCCGCGGCGCCAAGCTGCTCTACGCCTATGGCGAGGCCACCGTCGGAAAGGTGACGGTCATCACTCGCAAGGCCTACGGCGGAGCGTACGACGTCATGGGTTCCAAGCACATGGGCGCCGATATCAACCTGGCGTGGCCGACCGCAGAGATCGCCGTGATGGGTGCCTCCGGCGCGGTTGGGTTCGTCTACCGGCCGCAGCTCAAGGAAGCCGCCGCCAACGGCGAGGACGTCGACGCCTTGCGCCTCAAGTTGCAGGCCGAGTATGAGGACACCCTCGTCAACCCCTACGTCGCCGCCGAGCGCGGGTACATCGACGCGGTGATTCCGCCCTCGCACACCCGACTGCAGGTGTCGCAGGCACTCCGACTCCTGGACCGCAAGGTCGTCGAGGTGCCGGCCAAGAAGCACGGGAACATCCCGCTGTGACCGGCGACCAGAAGCAGCAGCAGGACCGGGCCGGACAGGCGGAGAAGCCGCTCTTTTCAGTCGTGAGTGGAAACCCCACGCCGACCGAGGTGGGCATCCTGTCCGCAGTCTTCGCGACCGCACAGGGGAACGCCGTCCACGCGAGCGAGCACGACACCGGCATCAAGGACGACTGGGGATCCTACGAAGATCGCCTCCGTCCGCCGTTCGGGTACAACCCGAGTTCGTTCCTCAACCGCCGCCACTACTGAGCGTCGAGGCGTGATTGCCTGGGACTGAAACCCCGAGGTCGGCACCCCCGCGCGCTCACACCCAGCCGCCCCGGCTCCTGCATTCGCAGCGTGTACCGATTCACACGCTCCGAATGCAGGAGCCGGGGCGTCTGTGTCGGGGATCGGGGTGCGTCGACCCCACCTCAGTAGGCTGGGGGCGTGTCGTCGGGCCGGACGGCAAGCTCACCGAGGAGGTTCCCATGACTGAGGACACCACGCCCCCCGGGCGGGGCGCGACCACAGGCGGGCCCACCCGCGACCCGGCAACCGAGGACCGCGCCAGCGGCCGGCGAGCCGGCACCGACGAGGGAACCGCGACGCACCATACCGACATCATCGGGCGGGCCGAGCCATCCGCGAAGCGACCCGGGGCGGCAGTCGTTCACGAGGACGAGACCACCAAGATCGTCGTATTCGAGTTCGACGAGGGCCAGGAGATGCCCGACCACGCCGCGTTCCACCCCATCCTCGTCCAGTTGCTGAAGGGCAGCGTGGAATTCGGGTTACCCGACCGCACACTCGAGTTGCATACCGGTGAGGTCCTCCACCTCACCGCCAAGCTCCGCCACCGGGTCCGGGCGCTCGAGCCCACCACATTGACCATCACGATGCTGCTGCCGCGGTCCTGAGCAGGTGGCTACGCTGACCCCATGATCGCGTTAGTCCTCGCCTCCGCGTCCCCGTCCCGCCTGCGGATCCTCGAGCAGGCAGGGGTGGACCCGATCATCCGCCACCCACAGGTGGACGAAGACGCACTCCAGGCCGCCCTGCCGGCCGGTACCCCGCACGTGCGGGTGGTCGAGGAGTTGGCCCGCGCCAAGGCGGAGGACGTCCTGCACCGGGAGGGTGAGACCCTCGCTGCCGAGGCGAGGGCGGCAGGCGCGGACACGCTGGTCGTGGTCGGGTGCGACTCGATGTTGCTCGTCGATGGCCAGCTCGAGGGTAAGCCGCACACCTATGAGCGCGCGATGGAGCGATGGCGGAAGATGCGCGGGCGGCACGGGGTCCTGCTCACCGGCCACTCGCTGATAGTCGCAGACCTCACCGGCGACGACCCGGTCGTCGTCACCTTCTCTGAAACCGACACGTCGGACACCACCGTGCACTTCGGCGCCCCCTCCGACACCGACTTGGACGTGTACCTGCGCACCGGGGAGCCGCTCGAGTGCGCGGGCGCGTTCACAATCGAGTCCCTCGGGGGCTGGTTCATTGACCGGATCGAGGGAGACCCGTCGAGTGTGATCGGCCTCAGTCTGCCGCTTCTGCGACGGCTGCTCGATCGGGCCGGACTGAACGCTCATCGGCTCTGGCGACCTGAATTGCGTGCCTGAGCGAGCGGGTTTCCCGCGGCCGGCCACCCGTCCCCCACAGAGACATTGCAGGTCAGAGCGCAGACGTACCGGCGGTCCCGCCCCCGGAGGGCAACCCATAGACCCCCGACACCACACATGAGGGGGGCCTCTCATTAGACTGCGGGTGTATTCGGTGGGCCCCACGGCCAATCGACAGTAGAGACCTTTATCACCAGGAGGCCCTGAGTGCCCAGTCATGCCAGCTCTCACATCACGAAGGTCCTCGTCGCCAACCGCGGCGAGATCGCCGTCCGTGTGATCCGTGCGGCGAAGGACGCCGGCCTGGCCAGCGTGGCCGTGTACGCCGAGCCCGACGCCGACGCATTGTTCGTCAAGCTGGCCGACGAGGCCTTCGCTCTGGGAGGCACCACCTCCGCGGAGTCGTACCTGGTCTTCGACAAGATCCTCGATGCGGCCGCGAAGTCCGGCGCCGACGCCATCCATCCCGGCTACGGCTTCCTCTCCGAGAACGCCGATTTCGCGCAGGCCGTCATCGACGCCGGCCTGATCTGGATCGGGCCGCCGCCGCAGGCCATCCGCGACCTCGGCGACAAGGTCACCGCCCGCCACATCGCCGAGCGTGTCAACGCCCCGATGGCGGCCGGCACCAAGGACCCGGTCTCGGATGCCAGCGAGGTCGTCAAGTTCGCCGAGCAGTATGGCCTGCCCATCGCGATCAAGGCGGCCTTCGGTGGCGGCGGTCGCGGCATGAAGGTCGCCCACACGATGGACGAGGTCTCCGACCTCTTCGAGTCCGCCACCCGTGAGGCTGTCGCCGCCTTCGGTCGCGGCGAGTGCTTCGTCGAGCAGTACCTCGACAAGGCCCGCCACGTCGAGGCCCAGGTCCTCGCCGACCAGCACGGCAACGTGATCGTCGCCGGTACCCGCGACTGCACCCTGCAGCGCCGCTTCCAGAAGCTTGTCGAGGAAGCCCCCGCGCCGTTCCTGACCGACGACCAGCGCAAACGAATCCATGACTCCGCCAAGGCCATCTGCAAGGAGGCCGGCTACTACGGAGCCGGCACGGTCGAGTACATGGTCCAGGGCGACACGATCTCGTTCCTTGAGGTCAACACCCGTCTCCAGGTGGAGCACCCCATCACCGAGGAGACCGCCGGCATCGACCTGGTCCTCCAGCAGTTCAAGATCGCCGAAGGTGAGGTGCTCGAGTTCACCGAGGACCCGACCCCGCGTGGCCATGCCTTCGAGTTCCGCATCAACGGCGAGGACGCTGGCCGTGGCTTCCTGCCCGCCCCCGGCACGATCACCGGTTACAAGGAGCCGAATGGCCCGGGCGTCCGCATGGACTCCGGCGTCGAGGAGGGCGACACCATCGGTGGCCAGTTCGACTCGATGCTCGCCAAGTTGATCGTCTGGGGCGAGGATCGCGACCAGGCGCTCGCCCGTTCGGCCCGCGCGCTTGCCGAGTACAAGATCGATGGCATGGCCACGGTCTTGCCGTTCCACGCCCACATCGTGGAGAACCCGGCGTTCGTCGGCGACGGCAAGAGCTTCGACGTCTACACCAAGTGGATCGAGGAGGAGTGGGACAACCCGATCGAGCCGTGGACGCCCACCGGTGCACCGGCCGACGACGACGAGCCAGTCGAGCGCAAGAAGGTCGTCGTCGAGGTGGACGGTCGTCGCGTCGAGGTCTCCCTGCCCGGCGACCTGGCCTTCGGCGGCTCGCACGCCGGCGGTACGGTTCGCCGCAAGGCCAAGTCCCGCACACGTGGCGGCGCCGCCGGTGCAGCCGCGTCCGGTGACGCCGTGTCGGCTCCGATGCAGGGCACCGTCGTCAAGGTCGCCGTCGAGGAGGGCCAGGAGGTCAAGGCCGGCGAGCTCGTGGCCGTGCTCGAGGCCATGAAGATGGAAAACCCGGTCACCGCGCACAAGGACGGCGTCATCACCGACCTGTCCGTCGATGCCGGCGCCGCTGTCACCCAGGGAACGGTCCTCTGCGAGATCAAGTGACCCGCCGCTGAGACAGCAGCCACGAGGGCCCCGCGACCATCTCGGTCGTCGGGGCCCTTCGGTGTCTGCGGGTCGGACGGCGGGTGGGACGACGAGGTGGGACGCCGCCCAACAGTCGCGGGTCCCCTACATTTTCTGGCCGGACGAGCTCTCGATCACGGGTCGGGCGCTGGCGGGGTCGAAGGCCGCATCCGCCAGAAATTCCCGGACCTCGGGCACACGCCGGAGGAATCCGTCCGCCTCGTCGTCGGACTCCGCCACCTGGCTCGCCTCCTCGGCGGCGATCCGCTGTCCGAAGAGTTCCACCTCGCGAGCGATGCGGTCCTCATCCCACCCGAGTACTTCAGCCATCAGGTCGGCGACCTCGCGGGCGCAGTCGACGCCGCCGTGCAGGTATTCCATGGAGATCCGCGTCCGGCGCACGAGGACGTCCTCGAGGTGTAGGGCGGCCTCAGCGACAGCGGCGTGGAGGATCTCCACGCGCAGGTATCTCTCGGCACCCCGGACGGGATCAAGCAGGTCGGGGCGGCCGGTGGCGAGTTCGAGGACGTCCTCGGCGAGAGTGCCGTACCGGCCGAGGAGGTGCTCCATCTGGTCCTCGCGGATCTCGTACTGGTCGGCGATCCGGTCGGCCCGGTTGACCATCCCCGGGTAGCCGTCGGCGCCCAGGAGCGGGATTCTCTCGGTCGTCGAGGGCGGCACCGTGGCGGCTCGCTCGCCAAGTTCTCCGACCGCCACATCCACGGCGTCGGCCGCCATCACCCGGTAGGTCGTGTACTTGCCACCCGCTACGACCACGGCGCCGGGTGCCACGGTCATCACCGCGTGTTCGCGGGAGAGTCTGGCGGTGGAGCTAGCGCCGCCCGAGAGCAGCGGGCGCAGGCCCGCGTAGACACCGCGCACGTCCTCGCGCCTGATCGGGGTGGTGAGCACCGAGTTCACGTGGCCGAGGATGTAGTCGATGTCGGCGCCGGTAGCCGCAGGGTGGGCCAGGTCGAGTTGCCAGTCGGTGTCGGTGGTGCCGATGATCCAGTACTCGCCCCACGGGATCACAAACAGGACGGACTTCTCGGTGCGCAGGATGAGCGCGGCCTCGGAGTCCACCTTGTCGCGGTCCACCACGATGTGCACGCCCTTGGACGCCCGCACCGTAAAGCCGCCCTCCTCGCCCAGCATCTTCTGCAGCTGGTCGGTCCACACGCCGGCGGCGTTGAGCACGACCCGCGCCCGGACATCGGTCTCGCGTCCCGTCTCGGCGTCGCGCACCCGCACCCCGGTGACCCGGTCACCGTCACGCAGGTAGCCGATCACCTGGGTGGAGTTGGTCACGACCGCTCCGTGGTGGGCGGCGGTGCGGGCCAAGGTGAGGGTGTGGCGGGCGTCGTCGACCAGGGTGTCCCAGTAACGGATCCCGCCCACGACGGCGTCCTCGCGCAGCCCCGGGGCGATCCGGTGCGCTCCGGCGCGACTGTAGTGCTTCTGCGGCGGGACGCTCTTGGAGCCGCCCATGACGTCGTAGAGCACGAATCCCGCGGCCATGTAGGGGCGCTCCCAGAACCGGCGGGTGAGCGGGAAGAGGAACTTCAGCGGGGTGACCAGGTGCGGGGCCAGGCGAGTCATGCTGAGTTCGCGCTCGTGCAGGGCCTCGGCGACCAGGCCGAAGTCGAGCTGCTCGAGGTAGCGCAGTCCCCCGTGGAACATCTTGGAGCTGCGGGATGAGGTGCCGGCGGCGAAGTCGCGGGCCTCGACGAGCGCCACGTTCAACCCTCGGGTGGCCGCGTCGAGTGCACTGCCGGTGCCCACCACGCCTCCGCCGACGATAACGATGTCGAAGGTGTCCTCCGACAATCTGCGCCACGCCTCGGCTCTGCGGTCGGGGCCGAGGATCGAGCGGGACCTTCTCGTGGGCATGGGCGCTCCCCTCCGGGGCCGGGCACGTGTTCCGGCCGGTCGTCCCGACTCTACGCGCGGGCGCACGTAGTGTTGGCCGTGTGACTCGCAGCACCTACATTCTGGCGATCGATCAGGGCACGACATCGACACGGGCGATCCTCTTCGACCACCTGGGGATGCCGGTGCCGGCGGCGACGGCGCAGGTCGAGCACCGCCAGATCCTGCCGCGGGCGGGGTGGGTGGAGCATGACCCGCTGGAGATCTGGCAGAATGTGCGCACCGCAATGGCGCAGGTGGCGGGCCGCGTGGATCTCGAGCCGGCGGCGGTCACCGCCATCGGCATCACCAACCAGCGCGAGACGGTCGTCGTGTGGGACAGGGCGACCGGCGAGCCGGTCTACAACGCGATCGTGTGGCAAGACACCCGGACGTCCGGAATCTGTGCCCGACTCGCCGAGGCGCACCCGGACGGCGACGACCGGTTCCGCGACACCACCGGGTTGCCCCTGTCGACGTACTTCGCGGGTCCCAAGATCCGGTGGATCCTGGAGCACCTGGATTCGCGAGGCGAGCGCGGCACCGAGCGAGCCGAGGCCGGGGAACTCCTGGCGGGGACCATCGACTCGTGGCTGGTGTGGAATCTCACCGGCGGGCGTCGGGGTGGCGACGACGGCGAGGAGGCCCTCCACGTCACGGATGTCACCAACGCGTCGCGGACTCTTCTCATGGATCTGCGGTCCCTGGAGTGGAGTGATGAACTATGCCGTGAGGTAGGCGTACCTCGATCCATGCTGCCGCGGATCGTCCCCTCCTCCGGGGTGTCGGGGCACGTGACCAAGCGCAGGATGTTCGGCGGGACACCCATCGCCGGGATCCTCGGCGACCAGCAGGCCGCGATGTTCGGACAGGCCTGCTTCGAGCCGGGTGAGGCCAAGAACACCTACGGCACAGGCGCATTCCTACTGCTCAACACGGGCACCACCCCGCAGTTCAGCGAGAACGGTCTACTCACGACCGTCTGCTACCAGTTGGGTGACGACGACCCCGTGTACGCCCTTGAGGGGTCGGTGGCTGTGGCGGGGTCGCTGGTGCAGTGGCTGCGTGACAACCTCGGGGTGATCTCCACCGCGGACGAGACGGAGGATCTGGCCAACTCGCTGGAGGACAACGGCGACTGCTACCTGGTGCCGGCGTTCTCCGGGCTGCTCGCCCCACGGTGGCGGCCCGATGCCCGCGGCGTGATGGTGGGACTGACCCGCTTCCACACCCGGGCGCACCTGGCGCGGGCAGCGCTCGAGGCCACCGCATTCCAAAGTCGTGAAATGGCCGCAGCGATGGTCGCCGACGCCGGCAAGTCCGCGGAGTCGCTGCGCGTGGACGGCGGGATGGTGGTCAATGACTTCCTGATGCAGTTCCAGGCAGACATCCTCGGGGTGGACGTGATCCGGCCAGAGGTCACAGAGACCACCGCGTTGGGGGCCGCTTTCGCCGCCGGTCTGGCGGTCGGCCAGTGGGACTCCCCCGACCAGTTGCGTGAACTGTGGCGCGAGGATCGCCGCTGGACGCCGCGGATGTCCGAGCAGGAGCGGGAGCGGCTGCTCGCACGATGGGACGACGCGGTCGAACGGACACTGGGCTGGGCTGACATCGAGGGCTGACATCGAGGGCCGTACGTCAGGGGCCGACGCCCCGTCGCCTCTCCCGGCGCGAATTGTGCTGCCTTACCCGGCCCGAATTGCGCTGCCTCGTCGTTCCGTCCGCAAGCCCGACATCCGCCTCCACAGGTCGCCCAGGGCGGGATCCGGCCGCGAGCCTTGCGCGGAGTCACTGCGCGCAGCGTTCCTGCAGGGCGGACCTCATTCCACGCTGACTGAGTGACTCCACACGGGCGTGCACGCTCGGGCAGGGCCTGGGGCGGGCGTGCGGGCCCGGGCCGAGCCCGAGGCGGGCTGTTCGGACGGCGTCGGGACAGAGGAGTCGAGCGCGACCCCGGGCTAGAGCCGAGTGGATACGCGGTCCGGGCTGCTCAGTCGAGGTCGTCGTGGCGCATGAGCTGGCGGGCCGCCTCCGTGATGGTGCCCGTCATCGACGGGTAGACCGAGAACGAGCCAGCGAGATCGCCCACCGTGAGCTGATTGCGCACCGCCACCGAGATCGGCAGGATGAGCTCGGAGGCGGTGGGGGCGACGACCACGCCGCCAATCACCACGCCCGAGGCCGGGCGACAGAAGAGCTTGACGAAACCGCGGCGCAGGCTGCGCATCTTGGCCCGCGGGTTTCCTGCCAGTGGCATGACCTCCACGCGCGCCGGCACCTCGCCGCTTTCGATCTGCGCGTGCGAGATGCCGACGGTGGCGATCTCCGGACGCGTGAAGACCGCAGATGCGACAGTCCGCAGCTTGATGGGGTTAACGCCCTCGCCGAGTGCGTGGTACATCGCGATGCGCCCCTGCATGGCCGCCACCGACGCCAGCGGGAACAAGTCGGTGCAGTCACCGCCCGCGTAGATCCCCGGAGCGGTGGTGCGCGAGACACGGTCGACCTTGATGTGACCACTGCGCTGCAGCTCGACGCCGGCGCTCTCCAAACCGAGGCCCTCGGTGTTGGGCACGGATCCCACGCAGATGAGCGCATGGGATCCCTTGACCGTGCGTCCGTCCCCGAGACGGACGATGATGCCGTCCTCGAAGTGCTCGACGGCGTCGGCACGAGCGTGCTTGACCAGCGACACGCCGCGTTCGCTCAGTGCTTCCTCCAGCACGAGGGCGGCGTCGGCGTCCTCGTGCGGCAGGACGCGGTCACGACTGGACACCATGGTCACCTTGACGCCCATCTCGGTGAACGCCGAGACGAACTCGGCACCGGTGACGCCCGAACCGATGACCACCAGGTGGGTGGGCAGTTCGGTGAGGTCGTAGAGCTGACGCCAGTTGAGGATCCGCTCGCCGTCGGGTTCGGCCCCCGACAACACGCGAGGGCTGGAGCCGGTCGCGACGAGGACCACGTCGGCGTCGAGTATCTTTTCCTGCCCGTTGTCAAACGTCACCGCCACCCGGTGCGAGGCCATGCCGGGTTGCGAGTCGTGGAGACGGGCCCGCCCGGACAGCAGCCGGACGCCCTCACGCTGGAGTTGCGACCGGATATCCGCAGACTGGGCGCGGGCCAGCGACTTGACCCGGCCGTTGACCTGTCCCAACCGGTAGGCGGTGGGATCGAAGTGGGCCTCGACGCCCATCTCCTCCGCGCGCCGCATGTCGGTCCGCACGCCGGTCGTGGCGATGAACGTCTTGGACGGGACGCAGTCACTCAAGACACAGTTGCCGCCGATACCGTCCGAGTCGACGATCGTGACGTCCGCACCGTACTGGGCCGCGACGAGCGCGGCCTCGTAGCCGGCGGGGCCGCCGCCGATGATGATGATGCGTTGCGTCACATGTCCTCCACGGCTCACAGGGTCAAGGGCCGGGCGCCGCGGCCCGCTGTGGCGGATCGCGTCACGTCCGCAGTACACGGTAGTCGAACCACCGGGGCGGGGCCGGAGGACATCGAGCCGACACCGCCGAAGGGGCTAGGGTTGTGCTCGTGCCTCTCTACGCCGCGTACGGGACGAACATGTATCCCGACCAGATGAACACCCGCGCGCCGCACTCACCCTTCGCGGGGACAGGGTGGCTCGAGGGTTGGCGCCTCACCTTCGCCGGGGACGACCCCACGTGGGAGGGTGCCGTCGCCACGGTCGTCGAAGATCCGGAGTCCAGAGTGTTCGTGGTGCTCTACGACGTCCCCGACGAGGACGTCCGCGCCCTGGACCGTTGGGAGGGCACGGATCGGATGCCCGCGCCCAAGATCCGTGTCCGAATCACGCGCCGACCCACCGTTCCCGACGCCCCCCCTGTCGACGCGCAGGAATCCGAATTCGCTGTGGACATCACACCGACCGGGACCGACGACACCGTGCTCGCCTGGCTGTACGTGATGGACGCCTTCGAGGGCGGCCTCCCGTCCGCGCGCTACCTGGGACTGCTCGCCGACGCCGCCGAATGCGCGGGCGCGCCCGCGCAGTACGTGCGCGAGCTGCGCACCCGCGAATCGCGCAACGTCGGCCCCGGCGCCTGACGCGGATGGCGCCCCTGCTGTCCCCCACCGACGAAGCCCGCGCCGCCGCCGAGCGGATCGCGGAACTCACCGGCCGGGACCACCATGACGTAGCCCTGGTCCTGGGGTCGGGATGGTCCGAGGTCGTGGACGGGCTCGCCGACCCGGACACCGCCGTGACCATCCCGGCCCGCGACCTACCCGGTTTCCTCGCCCCCACCGCCGCCGGCCACCGCGGGACCGTCACCAGTTGCCTGGTCGACGGCGTTCCGTTGCTGTCCGTGGCCGGGCGCACCCACCTCTACGAGGGCGTGGGCACCGCCCCTGTCGTTCACCCCGCCCACGTGGCGGGGGCGGTCGGGGCCCGGGTGCTGGTGCTCACCAACGCCGCCGGCGGACTGCGCGGCGACATGGCCGTCGGCGATCTGGTCCTCGTTCGCGACCATCTCAACCTCACCGGGCGCTCGCCGCTGACCGGGTCGCTGTTCGTGGACATGGTCGACGCCTACTGCCCACGTCTCCGCGCCGCGGCGGCGGGCGCGATCGGAGCAGCCGAATCCATCGAGTCCGATGACCCCACCGCAGATGGCCCCACCGTCGGAAACGCTGGCGTCCGCCCAGCGGAGGGCGTCTACGCTGCCATGTCCGGCCCGCAGTACGAGACCCCGGCCGAGATCCACATGCTGCGCGCCCTCGGAGCCGACCTCGTGGGCATGTCGACGGTGCCCGAGACCATCACCGCCCGGGGGCTCGGCCTCGGCGTGGTCGCGGTGTCGCTCGTGACCAACCTCGCCGCCGGAGTCACCGGTCAGCCGCTGGACCACACCGAGGTGCTGGACGCCGGAGCCGCCGGGTCCGCTCGCCTCACCGCCGCACTGCGCGCGCTCGTCCCGTCCGTCGCCAGAACCTGAGGGAACCACCCGTGACCGCACCCGTGCCCCTGAGTTTCGGCACCGCCGGCGTCCGAGCACCGCTGGGGCCCGGGCCGGACCACATGAACGAGCGGACCGTGGCCGCCGTCGCGACCGCCGTGGCCCGGTACCTGCGTGAACGCGAACCATCCGGATCCCTGGTCATCGTGGGCGGAGACGCCCGGCACGGATCGGCCCGATTCGTCGACGTCGCGGCTGCGGTGTTGGCTGCTCACGGCCTCGTCGTCGTCGTCCCCGGCGCACCTATCCCTACACCTGTCGTGGCCGCGGCGGTGCGCGCCCGCAACGCGGCGGCCGGTCTTATGGTGACCGCCTCGCACAACCCCGCTGGCGACAACGGCATCAAGGTCTACGGCCGCGGCGGCGCCCAGATCGTGCCACCGGCCGACACCCACATCGAGCGGCACCTGCGCGCCGCAGCGAAGGAGGGGGTCTACGCCGCCTCGTCCCCGCCGGGGTCTGTGCGGGTAGACGCCACGCTCGTCGACGACTACGTGGCCGCGGTCGTCGCCGCCCTGCCCCGGCCCGGCCGGTCGCCCCGCGTTGCCCTGACCCCCGTCCACGGGGTGGGGGGCGATCTCTGCCGCCGCGTCCTGGCCGGGATCGGGGTTCGGGACGTCCGCGTGGTGGCCGAGCAGGCGCGCCCCGACCCGGACTTCCCCACCGTCAGCTCCCCGAACCCCGAACGGCCCGAGACGACCGCGCGGCTGTTGGAGTTGGCCGCGCGGATCAATGCCGACGTGGCGATCGCACTCGACCCGGACGCTGATCGCTGCGCCGTGGGCTTTGCGGACGCGGGCGGGCGGTGGCGGATGCTCGACGGCGACGAGACAGGGGCCGTGCTCGCCGACCAGCTGCTGCGAGTGCCATTGCCGGGATCAGATGCGGGCGAGGACGGTCACACTCCGGTGGTGGCGTCGACGATCGTGTCCTCCCGGCTTCCGGCACTGCTGGTCCCGGCGCGCGGGGGGCGGCACGTGGAGACGCTGACCGGCTTCAAATGGCTGGTGCGAGCCGGCGAGCCACTGCGGTACGCCTACGAGGAGGCGATCGGGCACTGCGTGCTTCCGGACGTGGTGGCCGACAAGGACGGGATCTCGGCGGCAGCGACGTGGTGCGCGATGGTCGGGTCGGGCGGCCCGACGGTCGGCGCGCGACTCGACGCGCTGGCCGTAGAGTTCGGGGCACACCTCCGACGCAACGTAGCTCTTCCCCTGGAACCCGGCGGCGACCCGGAGGCTGCGTTGGAGCGTGCAGCCGGGCTACTCGCCTCCGTCGGTGAGGTCCGGCAACTGGTGGGCACCGCAGGTTTCCGAGTGGATGCCGACGGCTCTCGCGCGGTGGTGCGGCCGTCTGGCACGGAGCCACTACTCAAGACATATGTAGAGGCGTGGACCCCGCTCGCGCCGTCCGTCGGAGACCGCGCCGACGCGGCGCGGCGACTGACCCTGCTCGGCGACGCGGTCGCCGGTGCCGTGGGCCGCTAACGCGGACCGAAGAGACGGTCGCCCGCGTCACCCAATCCGGGGACGATGAAGGCGTTCTCGTCGAGGCATTCGTCGATCGTCGCGGTGACCAGGGTCGCCGCCAGCCCGGAATCGCGCACGGTCTCGACCCCCTCCGGGGCGCACAGGACACACACCACGGTGATGCCCGTCGCCCCGCGCGCCGCGAGCGTCTGCAGCGTCGACACCAGCGAGCCGCCCGTGGCGAGCATCGGGTCCAACACCACCACATGCCGACCGGCCAGATCCTCCGGCAGCGAGCACAGGTATGACACCGGCTCGTGACTCTCCTCATCGCGGGCCAGACCGATGAACCCGACCTGCGCCCCCGGCAGCAGACGGGTCGCCGGATCCAGCAACCCCAGCCCCGCCCGCAGCACCGGAACCAGGAGCGGGGCACCGTTGACGGCGATCGCGGTGGTCTCCGTGATGGGCGTGGTCACGGTGACCTCGGTGGTCGGCACGGACCGGAAGGCCTCGTAGCAGAGCATTGTCCCGAGGGCGTCCATCGCGGCGCGGAATCCAGCCGTGTCGGTGGCGGTGTCCCGCAATGTACGGAGCCGGTCCCCGACGAGTGGGTGGTCCACGACGATGATGTCCATGCCCGACAGGATCGCACACGGAACCAATCCCGTATCGAATGGAACCGGATCACCCTCCCCCGGCGTCGAACCCTGTGACGGACAAGAAAGAGCGACGAGGGGACGGGGCCATGACGGACGGGGCGATCGACGTCCATGTCGACGGATTGCGCGAATTGGGGACGGGGCTGACCACCCTGGCAGACACGCTGGGAGGTGCTCTCGAGGCGGTGGACGGGCTGCCCATCGACGCGGTGGCGCCGGTCGTCGGGCCCGTGGGCGCCGACTTCATGTCCGCGCTGATGGCCGCGACGGCGCGGCATCGCGAGGTCTTGGCGGGGCTCGCGCGCGTCACCGACGCCGCCGGGGAACTCGTGCTGGAGACGACCCGACTCTTCGAGGAGTCCGACGCCGCCGGTGCCCGGGCGATCGGCACCGCCGGGACCGACCTGACCGAGAGGTGGGTGTGATCCGGTGATCGCGGACGCGTTGGCCTATGCCGGCCCCATCAAACAGGTCCTCGACCTGCTGTCGGCGGAGGAGTTCGTCCCCGCCGAGGCGCAGAACATCATGCGGCCGGTAAGCGACGGGTTGGAGGTCGCCCAGCAGTTGGGCTCTCCGCTGGAGCGCCTACTGTCCGAGTCGTGGGACTCCCTGGCCTCCCTCGGTGCCGCGCACTCGATCGCCGAGGTGGGGCGGACGATGGGGGCGCTCGGCGAGTCGGCCGCCGAGATCGCGCGGGTCACGGCCGTGGCCGCCGAGATCGTGGTCCGCGGGACGGTGGAGGTGATAGGGATCGTCCAGCAGTTCCTCGCCCGCGCCGCCGCCTTGGGGCCGGCCCTGATCACCCCTGCGGGACAGGCCGCCCTGCTCGGGCTGGCCGCCGAGCACCTGGCGCGGGGGATCCAGGTGGCCGAGCGAGTCCAGACCGAGCTCAGGGCTCCTACCGCCGAGATGCGGGCCATCGCCGCCGGCATCCCCCCGGCGCCCCGCATGCCGGGCACGATCAGCGCCGACTCCGGCTCCGCGGGCGCGATCAACGCCACAACAGTGGCCTACACAGGATCCGGGCCCGGCGCGATCTCGACCGGTGGCAGCGCGCCCGGCGCGTCCTCCGGCGGGCCATTCGACGGGGGCTCGTCCGGCGACGCGTCCTTCGGTGGCGGCGCCGGTGGGGACGTGTCTGGCGGAGGCGACGGTTCCGCGGCGGGGGCCGCAGGGGCTGCAGCAGGGTCGGCGTCAGCATCCGGATCGGTGGGATTCGGTGACGCCGGGTCCGGGGTGATCGAAGGCGGCACTGAGGTCACCCTCCCGGACGGTTCCGTCGCCACCGCCCCCAATGAGCAGGCCGCCGGGGCGGTCCGCAATGCGCTCAGTCAGCAGGGCGTGCCGTACGTGTGGGGCGGCACCACCCCGGGCCAGGGACTGGACTGCAGCGGCCTGACCCAGTGGGCGTACCGAGACGCAGGCGTGGAGATCCCGCGCCTGGCCCAGGAGCAGGGCGTCGGCGTCCAAGTGTCACCGCAGGACCTCCTACCGGGTGATCTGCTGGTGTGGGACGGGCATGTCGCGATGTACATCGGCAACGGACAGATCGTCGAGGCCGGGTTCGCTATCCGTTACTCATCTTCACGAGCCTTCTGGAACACTTCGGCCGCCGCCAGCGATAGCTGAGCATGACCGGCCTCACGTTCACCTTCACAGGCCCCGACGGCCAGACCATCGGGGCCGTAGACGGGCGCGTGTTCGTGGACGCGGGCTCCCTAGTGGAGTCCCTCATCCTCCGGGCGGACCTGGCGGACGACGCTGACCGCCGGTGGCCGGTGACCCCCACGGGTCCGTGGTGGCTGGGCGGAGAGGGCATCCAGGACGCCGCCAGCGTGTTTTGGGCGGTGAAGCACACGCTCCCCCGGTGGGAGTGGACCCACACCGGTGACACGCCTCCAGTGCCGGACATCGGCCCGACGGACCCGTGGGTGGTGTACTAACCGCCAGCGGCCGAATCCATAATCCACAGGTATTGCGCGGTTACCCACAGGGGTAGGCCCAGCGTGTCCGGCGCGGCGACTAACGTCATTCTCATGCGCCCCGGTTACGGCACCTCCAAGCACATAACGACGTTCATTGACGAGTCCTACCGCGACGGCCACTACTACGTGGGCGCGGTGGTGTGCGCTGACGAGAACCTAAAGGCGCTCACCGAATCGTTCTCCGCACTCCGCGACGAATGTCGGTCCAAGTACGGCATTGAAGAAGCCTGGTCGGTCGAGTTTCACGCGCACGACATGATGCAGGGCAGGAAGGACTGGGCTCCGATCCGTCGGCAGACCTCCGAGGCTGTGTGGGTGTACCGGGAAGCCCTTCGTGCCCTGGTGGCGTCAGGCTCGTTAGTTTTTATCGAGGGCGTAGACGTTGATCGCCTGAATGCTCGGTACAGTTCCCCTCACGCTCCTTACGAAGTGGCTCTACGGCACCTCCTCGAGCGGATTAACGAGCGCTGCAAACCGGCTGCGAAAACCACTACCGTCCTATGCGACATGATCGACCGCCGCGAAGAATTTCGAGAGGCGATCAAGGGCTATTCTCGGGTAGGTACCCCTGGATACCGACCGAGCAAACTGGAGTGCATCGACCAGCCGATCCAGTTTGTCGATTCTCGAGATCACGACGGGGTGCAGGCGGCCGACCTCTCGGTCTACCTTTATCGGCGGGATCGGGAGGAGACTGAGTCCCACCCGAAGGCACGCAAAGCGACCAGACGCCTCATGAACGTGATGCGGCCTGCCCTGGCGTATGACCGAAAGTGGGTCCCTAGATAGCGCTAAAGCCCCGGGCCGAGTTCACGGCAGGGGCTCTAGGCAATCAACGCTCCGGTATCCGGCTCGTCGTGACCTAATGCTAACACGCACGCGCGCAGCCCATCTAGTAGAAGTGAGGCCTGACTCGGGCTGGAGCGCAAGCCGGAGCACCCGCCAAACCACCGCCGCCGGACCAATCCACCGTGAACGCCGTGCACACCTGATACAGATGAGGGAATCCCTACGAAAGGCCCTCAAATGCGTCGCACCCTAGCGTCCCTCGCCGCTGTCCTACTCCTGTCCGCCGGATGCGTCACCTCCGAACAAGATGTGACGGCTTGGGCCAGAAGTCAGGCGGGACTGTCCGGATCGAGCGGATACGAAGGAACCGGTGGATGGATGGACACGCTGGTCGGTGCGCGGGTCGAAGGTTCGAACCTTTACGTCACCTTGCAGGTGGATCGTTCCGACAAGGCAACGGCAGGCCGCGCGGAGAAGTTCTACGTGAACACACTCCGGCTTACCAACAATCAGCCTGACTGGGCCGATGATGTGAAGTTTGTAATCGTGGAAGACGGTGCTGGAACCGTCATCACCCAGGAGAGCGTCTAACTGAAACTCCGGCCCCTAGGCCAGTGTGAAGGGGTGGGGCTGCCTCCTGCTGGCGGAGACCTCTACCAGGGCTCGGAGATCGACGTCGGTGACCTCTTTGACGCCTCCGACCTCCACGACCCTGGTCACGATCCGCACGACGACCAGGGCAACCGCTACGTCGGGGTACTCCGACCTCGGCACGGGGCCGATCCGGCGGCGAAGGAGACGGCCAGCGGCATGTCCCAGCCGGTAGGCCCGGGAGACTTCGGAGTCCGTGACGGGACGATGAAGGGCAGCCTCCAGGGCCTCCTGGAAGTTCGGCGTGCTGGAAGTGGTCACTGGACTACCTCCGGGGCCTTCCCGGCTTTCAGTCGGACCGTGACGCCGTAGAAGTCCGGCCCCAGCCACTCACCGGGCACGGTGGCCGCCTCACCGTGCTGGAGAGCGTCAGCGGCGACTGTTGCCGGGTTCGGCGTCTCCGCCATCTGGCCGTAGAGCCTCATCGTGCGGAGGAAGTCACCGGTGAGGAAGTCCTCCACGGCATCGTCGGCCGCGATGGCCAGGTTCTTCATGCGTGCCACTACCGCGCCGCCTTACTGTTGGCCACGCCGTCCCAGCGTGCCCGGGCGGCCTTCTGGGCCCGCCAGTCCTTCTTAGAGCTCGTCACCACGGCCTGGGCCGCGTCGGTGATCTGTTTAGCCCACCGCTCCGCCTGGTTCTCCTGGAGCCGGGACTCCGCCAGGAGCTCCGTGACCCCTCGGGAGGACTTCCCAGCGGCGCGGGCCTTAGCGGCGTCCCGGTCCAGGTCGGCGGCCCTGTTGTAGGCCCGGGCTATGGCGGTGAGTAGATGCTCCTCGTGCTCGTCCAGGACGATCTCCGGGTCGATCCCGGCCACGGTGGCGCGAATGGCTGCGACCGCGTCGGTCCCGCGCTTGCGTGCTCCCACGTCGGTCTCCTTCGGTTGTGCCCCCTCGGGGCGTCGAAACTGCGTGCTCCCGGCCTCGGATGCAATGCCTAGCCGTAGAAGCTGGCGGCCGGGGGGAGGGATAGGCCCCCTGGGTACCCCGTTGTCCCTGGTCAGCCGTGGTGAACCACGACGGTGACGGGCGCTCTCCCGTCACCGCCGTGGGTGTCACCGGTCAGGCCGGGAGGGTGACCTTCACGACCGCGTCCGCGTTCGGCACGGCGAACCCGACGCCCATGGTGGAGCGGATCATGGTGACGTCCTCACGGAAACCCACGCTGGTGTCCGTGTCGAAGCGGACATCAGTGGACCGGAGCACGAAGGTCTGGGACTTGTCGGTCACCCAGATCACGCCGGGTTCGATGGCCGGGGAGACGATCAGCTCCATCCCCGCCAGCCGTCGCACCTCACCGGAAGCGGACGCGGTGTCCATGTCGATGAGGGACTTACCGGAGTCCGCCGTCTCCTTCACCTGGCGGAGCCGGGTCAGAGTCAGCGGGTTCATGTGGATGGTGGTGGCCTGGTAGTACGCAGCCTCCATCAGACCGGCCGCCATGACCAGCGCGTCGATGGAGTCCACCGTGGTGGGCTCCACCTCCTGGATCCCGGTCAGCGATCCCAGCCCCGCCGGTGCGTTGGGCACCGTGCCGTCACCGTAGAACGCGGCGTCCACCTTCATGGCCGTGTCCCGCGCCATGGACCGTGTGTGGACCTTCACCAGGTCCACGTCTCCGGATAGGACGGCTTCATTCGACACGGCGGTCAGCGCGGCCACCTTCGACAGTCGGACCGGGAGGGTCTCCACGTCGATGGCGCTGGCCACGATTGGGCTGGCCTCGGGCGTCCACGCCGCCGTAGCTCCGGCCCGAAGGACCGGGACCTGGGCCAGGTAGGTCCCCGTGGTGATGAGGGTTCCGGCACGGAACGCGGCGGCCTCGGCCTCCACGCGCTCCACCAGCGCGGTCTTAAACGTCTTCAGTAGCCCCTCATTACCTGGACCGGTAGTGAGGAAGGCGAGATCAGATAGTGCCATGGTGTTGTTCTCCCTGTGGAGGTTGGATACGGGACCGCCGCCGTTCCTTCACCACGCGGGAGGGAGTCGTCCCTCCACCGCTTTGGTGGGCGGCGGTTACTTCTGGTCCCGGTCGGTGTCCACCTCACGGGGGCGGAGCGTCAGCTCCTGGTCGTGCGTCTCACGGCGGTCCTCGGTGTCTTGCCGTGGTGGACCTGATGGGGAGGGTGGCGGCGGTCGTGGCGTCCTGCCCGTACCGCCGCCGTACAACTAACCCCAGAAGCTCCGCCCGTCGGGGAGCACCCCTCACTCTACTCGTGTAGAGACTGGGTGGCTAGGCCACGGCGGAGGCCGCCGAGAACGTGGTCCGCCGGGCCGATCTGCTGGGCATCTTCGGATGCACCAGCGCGAACGTGTGACCGGCGAGAGTCCCGGCCACCTTCGCGCGCGGGCTGGCCTCCACCCACTCCCTGCAGTCCGCCATGACCGGACACCGGCCACAGACGGCCCTGGCGTCCGCGCTGCGGGCCTGGAAGGCCTCCTCCGCCTCTCTGGCCATCCGGGGATCGTGGAGCGGAGCATGGCCCGCACAGGCCGCCCGCGCGGTCCACTCCGGAGGGGTGGGGATGGCTCCGCCGTAGACCGGGACGTGGGCACCTTCCCAGCGTCCGGCGCTCACTCGTCCACCTCGTGGTCGGGGTGAAGGTTCCGCCAGCTGGCGGCCTCGTCTTCGATCTCCCGAAGGGACCACGGCTCCCAGAGGGCCCCGGATACCCGGCCCGCCCCGTTCTCCGTGAGGACGCCCACGGGGGCGTCAGCTGCATCGTCGGCGTTCCAGTCAGCGGCCATCGTCGGCCCCCTCTCCATCCAGGCTGAACGGTTCGTCCAGCGGCATTACCCCGGCCTCCGTGACATGGACGCCATCGTGAACCTCGGCGGAGGCTGGGAAGTTATGACGCCAGGCGTCCACGGCGTCCGCGTGCGTGTTCGCGTAGACCAGGGCGGCCTCCCCCATCGTCAGCATCTCCAGGGGCCGGCCGGGGCCGTGGATCCGCCGCTGGCGTGGTCCATCGTCGGGATTCGGTGGCGGGGGCGTGTAGCTCCCCGCCTCCGGCAGGTGTGCCACGTAGGGCTTCGGCAGGAGCTCCCGAAGCCGGAGGCGTCGGCGTGGGTTCGTGGTCATCGTGCAGCCTCCTCGGTGATTGGTTCCTCCGCCGCCGCCGCAGCGGACAGAACGGGGACGGTGTTGGGTGTTATTACTCGTCTTCCGCCCTTCGTCCCGTCCCCCTTAAGGGGGGGACGGTCCGTCCGGAGAGGGTCATGGACGGTAGCCGGACGGTAATCCGTCCACCCTCTGACCTGCGGATATGAGGCGGCGGGGACGGACTGGGACGGACCTGGGACGGCCCGTCCCGCGTCCTGTTTCCCGGACGGCATCCGTCCACCCTCTGACCTGCGGTTATACCAACCCAGGCGGAGCGATCCGTCCGGGGTCCGTCCACCCCGGAACCGCCCCAGACGGATGGTGGAGGAGCAGGCGTCAGTCCTCATCGTCGTCACCGCCCTGGAGGTCGTCGGCATCATCGTCGGCGTCATCGTCGGCGTCATCGTCTGCGTCATCGTCTGCGGTGTCGATGTGCTCCAGGAGCGACCGTTCCTCCTCCGGCGTGGGAGGCCGGATTTCGTCAGCCCCCATCTCCTCCAGAGCCGCCTGGGTGAGTAGGAACCTGGAGTTTCCGGCCCCCGCCTTCAGGTGCCCCTTCTCCTCCAGGGTTGACCAGTTCTCGTTAAATCGCTTCACCCAGTTGGCGGAGCTGATCTTCAGATCCGGCTCCCCCTGGAGACTTCGTTTGATCTCCTCCTTGGTCCCGCCAGAGGTCCCGTGCTGGAACGTGGACCAGATGATGTAAGCGATCCGCCACCGGATCGCGTCGTCCCCCTGGGAGCCCCGGACTGGCGGCCTGGCGGGGCGAGCGAACGGATCCGCCTTTCCGGCGGTGGCCCTGCGGTCCGTGTCCGCGACCAGGACCACAGAGTCCTGACAGATGTAAGACGTAAACCCCATGTCCGGGTGCTCGGCCGCGTTCTTCTGCTTCGGATTCTGAAGCTTGACCACCCCGCGCCCTCCGCCGGAGACCAGGATCATCTCTGTGTCGATAGCCCCATTCAGAGCGGAGGCCCCACGGGGGCGGTCGGTACCGATGGTGACGTGGTGGATCAGCATGATGCACGCCTTCGTGCCGGTCTTGAGCCGGTCCAAATTCTTCACCAGGACGCCAACCTCGGAGTTGCTGTTCTCCTCCATCCCGGCCGTATAGCGGGCCTGGGTGTCCACGATGACGACCGTGAACCCCTCCTCCTTCACATCGGCGGCCAGACCGTCTACGTCGATCCCCTCCGGGTCATGCAGCTCCAAGGGAAGGTCCAGCCATTCCACAGCCCGCTCAGGGACCCTGGTCTGGTGGTACGCCTCCCAGGCCTTCACACGCTGGTTCAGCCCGGACAGTCCCTCACCGACCAGATAGAGGACCCGGCCCTGACGGACACGGTGTCCGTGCCACGGGGTTCCCGTGGCCACACACAGCGCCATATCCAGGGCCATGAACGTCTTCCCCCGGCCCGGCTCCGACGACATGCGGGCCAGGTTGTCCAGGAAAATCAGCCCGTCGATCACGGGCACGGGCGGTGGGATCTTCTCCAGGGCAGACCGGCCGTAGGCAGAGGCCCGGATCTTCTCCCGGGCGGCGGCTACCGCCTTCTGGCGATCCCTGGCGCGTGCGGCCAGGGTGGCCTGGGAGACGAGGGGGTTACGCTTTCCGCCGCTCCGGGCGCTGCGTGCCAAGGAACTCATCAGCGGCCACCGCCCACGATGTGGATATTGGCTCCCACGGAGCGGGAAGTCATTGTATCGTGGTGGTCAGAGAAGGGGTTCTCGGTAGGGGCCGTCTCACCACTGGTGGGGCGGCCTTCTGCGTTGCTCACGCCTGACCACCACCCTGGAGCCCGGCGGTGCGGATGACGGAGACGATCTTCTGGATCTGCGCGTCTGTCAGGGGCGGGGCTTCGGAGGCCAACTTCTCCGCCTGGTGGGCGATACGCGCGGTGATGAGATCCCGTTCCAGACCGGAATGGTCGGCGTCGGGGTGATGATTGCGGGCGCGGGAGAGACGACCGGCGCATGATGCGACTTCGCGGGTGACGTTAGCCACGGGAACACCTTCCGGACCCCACTACGGAGGTCTAGATAGATGCGATGCTTTCCCGGGTAATCGCGCCCATGGGGGATGACATTTGCCTGAGTCGGCGTCCCCTTCGTTTGTAATTCTGAAGGTACGCGGACCTTGTAGCGGATGCAACGGTTACAGTCGCGGACCGACCACCAGCTCAGCCTCTCCAGCCTCTACGGCCGTAGCCAGAGCCCTGGCGGAGACCTCCAGCCGGGCCTGGCAATTCGGGCAGACCGCCGCCCACCCCGTGCCAGGGAGACCACCGGGGACCTCCGCCCACTCCACGCCAGGGCGGGGTTCGATCCTGCCCACCCTGGGGACATCGTGGTGCCGGTCATGATCTGCGCGGTAGGCCCAGGCAAGGTTCCGGCCGCACTCACACCGGATCTTCACCATCGGCTTGCTGCTTTTACTCATGATCAGCTCCGGTCTTCCAGGTGATAACGACGTCCTCCGGGATGAACCGCCGGGTACCGCCGGTGGACTTGTTGATAGTGACGTTCACCAGAGTCTTCACGACCTCCCGCCGGGCGCGTATGTCCAGCCCCTCCCAGACTTGGGCGGGGTCGGCGGCCGTGGCCAGCGTGGCCACCGTTGGAGAGACTCCGCCAGCCGTGGCGGCCTTCAGTCGTGCCTGGGCCTGGTCTAGCTGCGCGGTAATGCTGGCTTCGATCCGCGCGAACGCGGTAGCGGAGATGGACCCAGACGCGGCGGCCTCGGTGAAGTCCTCCAGGCGGGCGGTCAGAGTGCGGACTTCATCCCGCGCGGCGGCCTGGTCATCGTTTCCCCCGCGCGGGGTCAGGGCAACGGCCGCGTCGGGCCGGGACAACCTGGCCAGGACCACGGCGGTGACTAGCTGGTCCACCAGCTCCGCCCGACGGCCCACACAGTTTTTCTCACAGAGGTAGCGCGGCGACTTCACGGACTTGGGCCCGAAGTATCGGACCGGGGACCCACAGAGACCGCACACGGCCAGCCCGGAGAGGAGGTGCTTGGGCTCCGGCCCCGGGCCGACGTTGCGGGACGGGTCGGTGAGGATGATCTGGAGCCGTTCCCAGTCCTCCAAGGCCACCAGAGCGGGCCAGGCACCGTCCCCGATGATCTCGCCCTGGTGGGTGCGCTTCCCGGCGTAGGAGGCAGAGGAGAGCATGACGCGGAGCCGCTGGGGCCTCCAGGACCCCGCCGCGTTGCGCTGGGTGTCCGGGGCGGGGATCTCACGGCGGTCCAGATCCCGGACCACGGCCCAGAGGGACTCCCCCGCCAGGACCCGGGCCACGATCTCCTGGACCACCGGGGCCTGGTCTGGATCCGGCTCCCACGCCAGCGTCTTCCCGGTCCGGGCATCCTTCACCGGCCGGTAGCCGTACGGGGGACGCCCGGCGGGTCGTCCTTCCTTCGCCGCTGCCCGCTTACCCCGGAGGACACGCTCCCGGATGAGCTCCGCCTCGCGCTCCGCCAGGAGGGCATCCAGCCCCGTGGAGAACCGGGCGTCCCCGGTGTTCAGGTCATAGGTCCGGCCAGAGTAGGACCAGAACACCTCCCGGTCGGCGCACAGATCCCGAAGGGCCACGTACGCGGCCAGGTCACGCTGGGCACGGGACGCCTCCCACGTCACCAGAACGTCCCCGGGCTGGAGAAGGTCCGCCAGACGGCGGTAGCCGGGACGGTCCGCGCCGGACCACCTGGAGGCTCCCCGGTCATTGTCTGTGACGACCTCCGCCACGGGCCAGCCCTGGCGCTCACAGTAGGTCCGGCACTCCGTCTCTTGACTGGTCACGGACCGGCCACCACCGGAGGGGTCCTGAGACACGCGGGTGTAGATGACGGCCCGAAGTGGACCAGCGGGGGCGGGTGAGGAGGTCATGGAGAGGACGCTACTCCGATTAGCAACGGATAACATCACCAGTCGAGGCCGGGGACCCTGTGGCGGTTTCCGGACTGCGCACCGACAATATCGGCATGTCTTTCCACGGCTTCTACCGCCCGACAGGCGGATGACCCCCGCTACCTGCCGCCACACCGACCCGATGACCGGGGTGGTCGCGGAAGTCGGCACCGACGGCGTTCCGGTCGGCCTTGCCCTACCGGCCGAGCTCCTCGACCGCGCCCCGGCGGAGGTGGCGAGGGCGGTCCTGCGCACCCTCACCGTGGCCGCGGGCGACGCCCGCGAGCTGCTGGAGCGTCTCTCCGCGGAGGACTGGGACGAGCAGGACTGGGGCGAACAGGAACGGGACGACGACGAGCTGGGCGGGGCAGTCTGGTGAGCGCTGGCGGACTGGACGTCGAGGCGTTTCTCGATCGGCTGCGCGGCATTGCGGCGGAGTGGGAGTCCGCACACGACCAGCTGGAGACGCTGCGTATCGCGGCGACAAGCCGGGACCGGCTCGCCACCGCCACCGCTGACTCGGGCGGGGCGGTGGTGGATCTCGTGCTGGCACCCGGGTTGCGCAGACACGGTTCGGAGGCGGTCGCGGCGTCAGTCCTCGAGGCCACGTCGGATGCCGTGGTTCAGGCCAACGCGCGTAGGGCAGAGCTTGTCTCGGGGTCAGTTGCGCTCGCGGTGAGCGGCCGCAAACGGGCGGCCGAGGACGCCGCACGGCACTACTCCGGCCCCGCCCCGGTGGGCCGTGGCACCACCTGACCGGCCGTGGATATGCTGATCCGCATGGCCAAGGACATCGTCCCGATCGAGCTCGGTCTCCCGGAGGGAGACGTCACGACCCTCTGGGCACCCAGTTGGCGGGAGGACAACGACGACTGGGAGGCGTTCCTCGGACTAGATGACGACCTCTACGCCTTCGACTCGACGGCCGAACTCCTCGCGCTGATCCGCCGCGGCACGGAGCACGACCTGCAGGACCACCCCTCGTGGGAACAGTTCGCGGGCTCGGACGTGCTCGCATTCCGCGCCGCCGACGAGAACTGCTACGACCTGATCGGTGTCCTCGAACTGTTGGGCGACGATCCGACAGAATCATCTGTCGACGAGATCGACCAGTGCTTCGCGATCGCCCGTTCGATCGGCGAGGTGTGCGGGCTGGACACCGTGACCAAATTCTTCAACGGAAACCCGGTGCTCGCGTCCGTCACGCACGGTATGGACGAGTTCTACGGCCGCGACGGGCTCAAGCTGTGGAAATCCATCCGCAAGACCGTCGCAAAGGGCTGGGACGACGTTCTCGACGCCATCCAGGACGTCCTGACCACCCCCGAGGTCGACCGGGCGGAGGTCGAGCGCGCTCGCCGGGACCTTGAGACCGCGGAAGCCGCGCTGCCCGTACCCGAGCCGGAGCCGGAGCCCGCGCCGACCGGATACCCGGAGGGTGCACTCTGGGAGAGCGTGGGGATCGACCCCGTCAAGATCGTGTTCTCCGATCAGGAGTACCTCAGCCTGCGCTGCTACTTGGGCGACCGACCGGTGTTCCTCGGTGACGGTGACCAGGCGTACGTGTTCACCAGCGCGCGTGGCCTGTCCCGCTTCCTGGCCGACAACGACGACACCACGCTCGCCCGGGTGGCCACCTACGAGCGGGTCAAGATCGCCGCGACCGACGGCAGCCTGGACGTCCACGTCACCGACGACAACACCTACGTCCTGGCCGGACTGGACCGCGACATCGAGGTCGGGCCGGACATGGTCGACTCCGAGCAGGTCGCATTGGCGGTCGAGTTCGTCACAGACCTGGCGAACTACGTCGGTGACGCCGATCTCGAGGCGGCAGTGACGGGCCGCGGGTCGGCGCTACGCCGATTCCTGCACTACGTGCTCAACCCCGATGATGCCAAACTGCTCGAGCCAACCGCCCCGTACGACGACGAGGCATCCGAGTGGCGGGACCTGGTCGACGACGTCGAGAAGCTCGTCACCACGCCCGACATCGCCTGATCGTCCGCCGAGCGCCGGAAAGTCTGCACGCCGCGCCTGGGGGGGGCCGCGACAGGGCACTGCAGCCGGATAACGTGGCCGGGCGCCGAGCCAGTCGGGTCACCAGCTGCGGAGTCGTTCGGCCACCGCGCCGGCGGGGCCGCGATCCGAGCCGGCCCCGAACGCGGCCGCGAGTTCGGCGAGCGCACCGGGCAGACGTTCCTCGGCATTGGCGTGGACCGTGGCGACCACATCGCCGGCGCGAACGTGGTCGCCCTCGACACGGCGCAACACCACGCCGGCGCCCGGATCAACATCCTCTCCTGGGCGGGTCCGACCCGCGCCGGACAACCACGACGCACGGCCGACCCTGAGCGCGTTCCACTGAATCGGGCCCGAGACCGCGGCCCGCAACTGCTCGACGTGGGCGGCCCGCGGAAGCGGCGCCTCTGGGTCTCCCCCCTGGGCGGAGATCATCGCCCGGAAGGAGTCCATCGCCCGCCCGTCGGCCAGCCGGTCCCTCGGATCGGCGTCGTCGATCCCCACCGCTGACAGCGCCTCCGCCGCCAATGCGCAGGTCAGGTCGACCATGTCGGGAGGCCCCCCACCTGCGAGGATCTCCAGACACTCGGCCACCTCGAGCGCGTTGCCCACGGCTCGACCCAACGGGGTGTGGTTGGCGGTCACCAGGGCGCTGGTCCGCACCCCGGAGGCCGCACCGATCGCCACCATCACGCGTGCGAGTTCTCGAGCGTCCGCGGGGTCCGGCCGGAATGCACCGGAGCCGTACTTGACGTCCAATACCAGTGCCCCGGTGCCCTCGGCGATCTTCTTGCTCATGATGGACGCGGCGATCATCGGGATGGACGGCACGGTGCCGGTGACATCCCGCAGCGCGTAGAGCGCGCGGTCGGCGGGGGCGAGGTCGGGCCCCGCGGAGCAGATCACCGCCCCGGTGCGCGCCAGCACGGTTCTCATCTCGCTGGCGTCGAGATCCGCGCGCCAGCCGGGGATCGACTCGAGCTTGTCGAGGGTTCCACCGGTGTGGCCGAGCCCCCGGCCGGACAATTGCGGCACCGCGACGTCCCAGGTCGCCAGGAGCGGGGTCAGTACGAGAGTGATCGCGTCGCCCACCCCGCCGGTGGAGTGCTTGTCAACAGTGGGCACCACCGCGCCGCCGCGGGTCAGCCCGGACAGGTCCATCCTGGTGCCGGAGCCCACCATCGCCGAAGTCCACCGGGTGATCTCCGGATCCGTCATCCCGCGGAAGTAGATCGCCATCGCGAGCGCGGACATCTGCTCTGGTGCGACCACCCCGCGGGTGAACCCGTCGACTATCCAGTCGATCTCGTCGTCGTCGAGTTCCCGCCCGTCCCTCTTTGCCTCGATGATCCGCACGGCGTCGTGGCCCGCGCTCACGCCAGATCTCCTGGCCCGAAGGCGTCCGGCAGGAGGTCACCGAGGGGAACCGCGCCGCGCGCGGTGTGGACCACCAGTGACGGGCCGCCGTGTTCGTGGAGAAGTTGCCGACACCGCCCGCACGGCGCGAGGGGCTCGCCGGCGTGGGAGACGACGACGATCTCGAGCAGTCGCCCACCGCCGGTGCGGTGGAGGTCGGACACGAGTGAGCACTCCGCGCACAGCGTGAGGCCGTAGGACGCGTTCTCGACGTTGCACCCGACGACGATCCGCACCCGCCCGTCGGAGTCACCGGCAGGTTGATCCGCGTCCGGGCCGACGGCCAGGCCGGCCGCCCCCACCCCCAGGCCGGAGTACGGACGGTAAGCGCCGAGGGCGGCACTGCGGGCGGCCGCGGTGAGACTGTCGACATTTGCGCTGTGTTGCGCTGCGGTTTCATCCTGCGTCACGTCGATTTACCCTTCGGTAACTTCGTTTAGGGTCCCCTAACAGGCAGAACCCGTCTAAACTACGGTACCCACCCTGGTTTTCGTCAGTCAGATCTCAGGTCTAAAGTCCTAGTAGGCGCCCGCTGTGCTCTCGGGCAAGGAACGCGCGCCGATGGCATCAGGCCCAGACGATTCGGAGGCACGACAAGCCCATGAGTATTGCGCAGGCGCCGGCGCGTCCGGCCCCCACAAAGAAGCTCAACATCTACAAGGGTGACCCGGGGATGTGGGCGTGGGTCGCCCACCGTATCTCCGGCGTCGCGATCTTCTTCTTCCTCTTCGTCCACGTGCTTGACACCGCACTGGTCACGGTGAGCCCGGAGAGTTACAACGCGGTCATCGACTCGTACAAGACCCCGATCGTCGGCCTCATGGAGATCGGACTCGTCGCGCTCGTGCTCTTCCACGGGCTCAACGGTCTCCGGATCGTCCTTATCGACTTCTGGTCGAAGGGCCCGAAGTACCAGCGCCAGATGCTGTGGACGGTCCTCGCGATCTGGGTCGTGGTGTTCGCCGCCGCGACCGCGCGCCTTCTCTTCATCCTCTTCGAGCACCTCTAAGGAGAACGATCACCATGGCAGACGCACCTGTTCTCCAGACCTCCTACGACCGGCCGGCCTCCCTGGCGCAGCCGCGCTCGCCCCGCACGCGCTCGCGCGGCAACTTCGAGCGCACCGCATGGATCTTCATGCGCTATTCAGGCGTCGCGCTGGTCATCCTCACTATCGGTCACCTCACGGTCGGCCTGATGATCGGCGACGGTGTCCACCGCATCGACTGGGCATACGTCGCCGATCGTTGGCAGAGCCCGTTCTGGGCGACCTGGGACCTTCTCATGCTCTGGTTGGCGATGCTGCACGGCGCCAACGGTGTCCGCACTGTGATCGCGGACTACTCGCGCAAGGACTCGACCAGGTTCTGGCTCCACTCGATCCTGTTCGTCGCGACCTTCCTCGTCCTGGTCCTGGGCACCTACGCCATCTTCGGCCTCGCCTACGACATCTGATCGACGGCTGCGGACTCCCCATTCTTCGAAAGCGAGCACTGAGAAACCCATGACCGATCGTCAGGTCCACCAGCATCAGTACGACGTCGTGATCGTCGGGGCCGGCGGCGCAGGTATGCGCGCGGCCATCGAGGCGGGCCCGCGTACCCGTACCGCGGTCCTCACCAAGCTCTACCCCACCCGCTCCCACACCGGTGCCGCCCAGGGCGGCATGTGTGCCGCCTTGGCGAACGTCGAGGAGGACAACTGGGAGTGGCACACGTTCGACACGGTCAAGGGCGGCGACTACCTCGTCGACCAGGACGCCGCGGAGATCATGGCCAAGGAGGCCATCACCGCCGTCATCGACCTGGAGAACATGGGCCTGCCGTTCAACCGCACGCCCGAGGGCAAGATCGACCAGCGTCGCTTCGGCGGCCACACCCGTGATCACGGCAAGGCACCCGTGCGTCGCGCGTGCTACGCGGCCGACCGCACGGGCCACATGATCCTGCAGACCCTCTACCAGAACTGCGTCAAGCACGATGTCGAGTTCTTCAACGAGTTCTACGTTCTTGACCTGTGCCTGACCGAGACCCCCGAGGGGCCCGTCGCCACCGGCTGCGTCGCCTACGAGCTCGCCTCCGGCGACCTGCACGTCTTCCACTCCAAGGCCACTGTGTTCGCCACGGGCGGCTCCGGCCGGATGTACAAGACGACCTCCAACGCCCACACCCTCACCGGTGACGGAATGGCCGTGGTCTTCCGCAAGGGCCTGCCCCTGGAGGACATGGAGTTCCACCAGTTCCACCCGACCGGCCTCGCCGGCCTGGGCATCCTCATCTCCGAGGCCGTCCGTGGTGAGGGCGGCATCCTGCGCAACGTCGACGGTGAGCGCTTCATGGAGCGCTACGCCCCCACCATCAAGGACCTGGCGCCCCGTGACATCGTCGCCCGCTCGATGGTGCTCGAGGTCCGTGAGGGCCGCGGCGCCGGCCCCGAGAAGGACTACGTCTACATCGACGTGACCCACCTCGGTGCGGACGTGCTCGAGGAGAAGCTGCCCGACATCACCGAGTTCTCGCGCACCTACCTCGGCGTGGACCCGGTGACCGAGCTCGTGCCGGTCTTCCCCACCTGCCACTACGTCATGGGCGGCATCCCGACCAACGTCCGGGGCGAGGTGCTGCGCAACTCCTCGGACGTCGTCCCCGGCCTGTACGCTGCAGGCGAATGTGCCTGCGTGTCCGTCCACGGCTCGAACCGACTGGGCACCAACTCGCTGCTGGACATCAACGTCTTCGGCCGCCGCGCTGGCATCGCCGCCGCGGAGTACGCTGCGGGACATGAGTTCGTCGAGCTCCCCAGTGAGCCCGAGAAGATGGTGCGCGAATGGATGGAGCGCATGTTGGCTCCCCACGGCAAGGAGAACGCGGCCGATATCCGCAGCGAGATGCAGGCCATGATGGACGACAAGGCGTCGGTGTACCGCACCGAGCAGTCGCTCACCGAGGCCCGTGAAGAGCTGCGGGCTCTCAAGGCCCGCTACGCCGACGTCACCGTCAGCGACAAGGGCAAGCGTTTCAACACCGAGCTCCTGGAGGCCATCGAACTGGGCTTCCTGCTGGAGCTGGCGGAGGTCACCGTCGTGGGTGCCCTCAACCGGAAGGAATCCCGCGGCGGCCACGCCCGCGAGGATTACCCGGACCGCAACGACGCCGAGTACATGAAGCACACGATGGCGTACAAGGAGGACGGTCTCGACCTGCTCTCCGACATCCGGCTGGATTGGAAGCCGGTTGTGCAGACCCGCTACGAGCCGATGGAGCGTAAGTACTGATGACCACCGCAGTCGACACCACCAAGGCGAACGACGGCAAGGAACCGAACGCCAATCGTCCCGTGCCGCCCGGTTCGACCATGGTCACGCTGAAGATCGCCCGGTTCAATCCGGAGGATCCGGACTCGGCGGGCTGGAAGGAGTACGAGGTCCCGACACTGCCGTCGGACCGTCTGCTCAACCTCCTGATGTACGTCAAGAACTACATCGACGGATCGCTCGCATTCCGTCGGTCATGTGCGCACGGCGTCTGTGGCTCGGACGCCATGCAGGTCAACGGCGTCAACCGCCTGGCGTGCAAGGTCCTCATGAAGGACATGCTCCCCAAGGACGGTAAGCCCATCACCATCACGATCGCCCCGATCCGCGGGCTGCCAGTGGAGAAGGACCTGTACGTCGACATGGAGCCGTTCTTCAAGTCGTACCGCGACGTCATGCCGTACCTCATCACGTCCGGCAACCAGCCGACCGCCGAGCGCATCCAGTCGCCCACCGACCGCGCCCGCTTCGACGACACCACCAAGTGCATCCTCTGCGCCTGCTGCACGAGCTCCTGCCCCGTGTTCTGGGCCGACGGGTCGTACTTTGGGCCGGCCGCGATCGTCAACGCGCACCGGTTCATCTTCGACTCCCGTGACGAGGGCGCCGCCGAGCGGCTGGAGATCCTCAATGACGCCGAGGGCGTGTGGCGTTGCCGCACCACCTTCAACTGCACCGACGCGTGCCCCCGTGGCATTCAGGTGACTCAGGCGATCCAGGAGGTCAAGCGCGCACTGCTGTTCGCGCGCTGATCTGACGGGTCCACGGCGCTCCGGCACCGTGACGCCGCACCGGCGGGGCCGCTCCTCCACTGACGGAGGATGCGGCCCCGCCGTTATTTCCCGTCAAGAGCAGAGCCCCATCAGCCGCAGCACCCCTCCGGAACAGCCGGCTCCGTCGCCCGCCAGCGGGTCCGCCCCCGAGCGTCCCCGGCCGGACGTAGACTCAGCACCCGTGACCAGCATCCGACGACGGCCCGTCCAGCGAGCCGCCGGCCTCGTGACCGCAGCCCTCGTCGCGCTGGCGCCGCTCGCCACAGCGGGTCCCGCCGCAGCCGTTGAGCCCAACCCGGACATTCCGCTGACCGAGCCGCCGCCGGTCGCAGTGTTGCCGTCCACCACGTCGTCGTCGTATTTCGACACCCCCCGCGACATCACCGGGTGCCCATACCGCACCGCCCCGCCCGCTCCCGTCGACGAGTCGGAGGTCCCTCTACCCGGGCGCACGTCACCGACCCCTCCCCCCGTCCCGGACAGCCCGCCGGGGGGTGACACGCTTGCCGGCTGCGAGATCGTGGCGCCCGACCACTTCGAGGTGCCCCGCGACGTCACAGCCAGCTCGTGGCTGATCTCCGACCTGGACACCGGCGAGATCGTGGCGGCCAAAGATCCCCACGGGCGGTACCGTCCCGCCAGCACCATCAAGACACTGCTCGCCTCCGTCGTCCTCGACGCTCTTGACCGGGACCAGATCATCGAGGTCACTGACGCTGACCTCGAGGGTGCCGAGGGGAGCCTGGTTGGAATCGGCCCCGGCGGAAAGTACACCGTGGGGCGACTCCTCAGCGGGCTCCTCATGTCGTCGGGCAATGACGCGGCCGTGGTGCTCGCACACCAGTTGGGTGGGATCGAGCAGACGATCGCCGCAATGAACGCCCACGCCGCCGAGATCGGCGCGCGCAGTACTTACGTCGCGACGGTGAACGGGCTGGACGGTCCGGGCATGATGTCCACGGCCTACGACATGTCGCTGATCTTTCGCGATGCGATGACCCGACCCGCGTTCGCGGAGACCGTCGCCACGGAGTCCACTGGATTCCCCGGATATCCCGCCGGCGAGGGCGCGGAGCCTCCGGATCCCGCGGCGGCGTCGGAATACACCGGCCCGACGATGCGCGGGGACGGCGTCGTGGTCAACCCCGGTTTCGTCCTGGGTAACGACAATCAACTGCTCTACAACTACCCCGGAGCGCTCGGCGGCAAGACCGGTTTCACCGACGACGCCCGCCACACCTTCATCGGTGCGGCCGAGCGCAACGGGCGACGGCTCGCGGTGGTTTTGCTCGACGGCACCCGCGTGCCCAGCCCGCCGTGGCAGCAGGCGGCCGCGCTGTTGGACGCGGGTTTTGCGGCCGCAGGCGCGGACCCGGTGGGATTTCTCGATTCGGGGCAGCAGGAGTCCAGCGACGACGGGACCACACACCTGGCCTCCGGCCCGCTCGGTGCAGCGGGACAGCCGGACGCCGCGGTGGTCGACAAGTCGGTGCTCGGGCGCTACGCCCCGTGGCTGGCGGTGGGCGCGGCCGGGCTCGTCGTGCTGGTCGGGGCCGTGCTCACGCTGAGGTCGCGGAACTAGCCCGCCGAGCTGATCCCCCGCCGGTCCACCCCTCGCGAGCGGCGGACCGTCAGGATCCGGTCGCCGCGCCGGCGAGGATGATCCGCAATCGCCCGGCGCACCCGTCGACCGCGGAGCGCTCGTCGTCACCGACCGCCACCTCCAAGAGAACCCGGAGGAGGACGACGACGACGAGGTCGGCCGCGATGTCCACGGAGGTGTCGTCCGCTCCGGCGAGCGTCTCGAGCCGGCCCAGGGTGATCCCCAGCCGCCGGCGGGCGGAATCGACGGCCGCCGCGAGCACCCGATGGTCGGGGTGGGCGGTGTCGACCAGCCCGCGCGCGAGCATCGCCCAGGTCTGCGGATCCCGGGTGGCGGCGGCGGTGGCCAGGCGGGGCCAGGTGGTGACCGGGTCGTCGGTCGCGGTGGAGATGAGCTCGTCGATGAACGAGGCGAGAGCGTCGGCCGCTCCCACCGCGAGCTCCGAGGCGAGGTCGTCGACGGACTCGAAGTGCCGGTAGAAGGCCGTGGGGACGATGCCGGCCTCGCGCGCCAGCTCGCGAACGACGAGCCCGCTGAAGCCGCGGGTGGCTACCGCCTCTCGACCCGCCCCAACGATGAGTGCACGGGTGTGCCGCTTCTGCTCAGCGCGGGTCCTGGGGATGCTCACGAGCTTTACTCTACTGGTGGCCAGCACCGATTGCCCCCGCCGCAGCTCCACGTCGGATCGTTGCTTGGGGTGCAGATCACCCCTCTTCCCATTTGAGAGAACAGATGTACACTCAGATGCGTCCGGTGGTCGAACCGGACGGATGCAACTCCCGAACGCGACAGCGCCGACCCGGTGCGAGGCGCGATGAACTTTGAGGAGCAACCGCGTCCGACGGCGACCGACCACACCGACCCACATCCTCAACGGAGGTCCACATGACCGCTCCGCCCATCCGCCGACTCTTCTCCCGACGCCTCACCCGTACCCTGCTCACCCCACACCCGGTCGAGCACTACGTCCGCTCCCTGGGCGTGGATTGGTCCGACGACCCGACAGGGACGACCGTCGTGGCCGTCGAGCGTCCGGTCACGGACGTCACCGTCCTCACCTTGCGGCTGCCCTCCGGGGTCAACCGGCCGGCCCCGGGCGCCGCGCTCGAGATCGGCGTGGTGGTAGACGGCGTCATCCACCGCCGCCACTACTCCCCCGTCGATCCCGCATCCCGCCGCGACGGTCTGGCGACCATCGCCGTCCGCCGTCACCCCGACGGCGTGGTGTCGAACTACCTCTGGGACCGTGCCGAACCCGGGATGCGACTGCTCCTCGGCAGCCCGGTGGGCGAGATGTCGCTGCCGGAGGCCCGCCCGGCCGACGTGCTGCTCATCAGCGGCGGCAGCGGCATCACCCCGATGCTGTCGATCGCCTCGACCTTGGCGGCGGAAAGTCACTGTAGTGACGACCACAAGGCGAACGGAGCGAACGGCCGTGTCGCGTGGCTGCACTATGCCCGTCGCGTCCGGGACGTGCCGTTCCGGGGGCAACTCCGTGAGCTATCCCGGGCGGGTGTGACGGTCCGCGTGGTCCCCACGGCCGATGGGACGACCCCCGACGGCATGTCCGGCCACCTCACCTCCGACCATCTCGAGGTCGTCGCACCGTGGCACGATGGCGCCACCGTGTTCCTATGCGGGCCCGAGGGGCTGGCCGTGGGACTCGAGGAGGCGCTCGGGGCGGAGCGGTTCTCCGGCATCCTGCGGGAGCGCTTCACCTCGTCGGCCGGCCCGGTGCCGGACGGCGACGGCGGCACCGTCACCCACCTGCGCAGTGGCGTCACCGTCCGGAACGAGGGGACGACCCTCCTCGAGGGTGCCGAGGCCGCGGGCCTGAGCCCCCAGCACGGCTGCCGGATGGGCATCTGCCACACCTGCACCGCCGTGCGCGTCTCCGGCACCACCCGCGATCTGCGCACCGGCGAGGTCGACGCCACACCCAATTGCCACGTCCAGATCTGCGTCAACGCACCCGTCGGCGACGTCGAGATCGAGCTCTAGAACTCCCATCCCCACCCGCCCGGAACACCCCGGAAGGACACCATCATGACTCTCCTGCAACTGCCCACCCTCCGCCCGAGGAAGCCATCGAAGCCGACAAAGACGGCCGACACGAACACCGTCGCAGACGCGGGCCCCGGCCCCGGCCCCGGTGCCGAGCCGATCGTGCTGTCCGCCGAATCGGTCGAGATCATCGGCCGAGAACTCGACACCATCCGTGACCGCGTGGTGGCCGACCTCGGCACAGCCGACCGCGACTACATCCTGCGGATCGTCCGGACGCAGCGCCGGCTCGAGCTGGCCGGCCGCGCCCTGATGTTCTTCGGCTTCCTGCCGCCGGCCTGGCTGGCCGGGGTCGCGGCGCTCAGTGCGTCCAAGATCCTGGACAACATGGAGATCGGACACAACGTCATGCACGGCCAGTACGACTGGATGCACGACGACATGCTGCACTCGTCAAGCTTCGAGTGGGACAACGTGTGCCCGTCCGACCAGTGGCGCCACTCGCACAATTACCTGCACCACACGTACACCAACATTCTCGACCTGGACCGCGACATCGGCTACGGCCTGCTGCGGATGGAGTACGAGCAGCCGTGGAACCCGCTGCGTCTGGGAAACCCGGCGTACGCGTTCGCGCTGATGATGTTGTTCGAGTGGGGCGTCATGGCGCACGACCTGGAGTACGAGAACGTACTCAAGGGCAAGCGGAAGTGGTCCGACGTCAAGGGCGTCGTGGCCGGGTGGTGGCGAAAAGTACGCGGGCAGGTGGCCAAGGACTACATCGTGCACCCGGCGCTCACCGGTCCGCTGTTCCCGCTGACGTTCGCCGGCAACCTCACCGCCAACGTGGTGCGCAACATCTGGACCTTCTCGGTGATCTTCTGCGGCCACTTCCCGTCCGGCGCCCAGGTGTTCACGCAGGAAGAGACCGCCAACGAGACTCGCGGAGAGTGGTATGTCCGACAGATGCTGGGCTCGGCCAACATCTCCGGCAGCCCCCTCATGCACCTTGCGACCGGCAATCTGTCGCACCAGATCGAGCACCACCTGTTCCCCGATCTGCCGGCGCACCGCTACCCCGAGATCGCCGACGAGGTCCGTCGAATCTGCACCGAACACGGACTGCCGTACAACACCGGCCCACTGTGGAAGCAGATCGGGAACGTGTGGGCCAAAATGTTCCGCCTGGCGCTGCCGCTGCCCCCGACGCCGGCCGACGCCCCTGCAGTGCTCATCGAGCGCACGAAGGCTCCCTCTGCCGCCTGAGCGGCGGGTACCGTCGTGGGCATCACCGATGAGGGGAACCATCCATGAATGACTTCGAACGCAACAAGGACCAGGTCCAGGCGGGGGTCCAGGCGGGCGCGTCACTGGTGGGTCGGATCGCCGTCATCATCACCGACGCGATCGGCTCGATCGCCAGGGAACTCGGAGACTTCGTCACCGAGGGCATCGAGATGCGCGAGGCGGCCGCACTCTCCCGACGCGCCGAGAAAACCGAGACGACGGACGGCCGGCCGATCGACGTCGATGACGACGACGAGGACGGCGAGGACGGCGACCTGCCTGGGTAACCGCCCCACCGGGGAGTCACTGGCGACCCTCGACGTGGCCGGTGCGCAGTGGCGCCGGCCACGGTGGCAGGATCGTCGACCGTGACGATCATCGCCGCAGCGGACGGCTCCGCCCTGGGAAATCCCGGCCCCGCCGGATGGGCCTGGTACATCGACGACTCGACGTGGCGCTGCGGCGGCTGGAAACGCGGCACCAACAACCAGGGCGAACTCACCGCCGTCCTGGATCTATTGCGTCAGACGGCTCACGTCCCAGAGCCACTTCACATCCTGTGCGACTCGCAGTACGTCATCAATTCCATCACCAAGTGGATGGCAGGCTGGAAGCGCAAAGGCTGGAAGAAGGCCGACGGCAAGCCCGTGCTCAACGTCGAGGTGATGCAGGCCCTCGATGAGGCTATGAAGGGCCGCGAGGTCACGTTCGAATGGGTCAAGGGCCACGCAGGCCACGAACTCAACGAGAAGGCCGACGACCTGGCGAACGGCGCGGCCAAGGCTCACTCCTCCAGGCAAGAACCGGAGGCCGGCCCGGGGTACCCGGGCGCGCAGGCCGTCGGCGCGGGTGACGACCCTGCATCCCCGCCCGCCGCGGGAGGGGACCCCACAGCGGGAGGCGCTGCCCGCTCGTCGGCTGCGACGAGCGGGAAAAAAACGACGAGCTCAGCCTCAGCCGACGAGCCCGACTTGTTCTCGCTGGACGGGCAGGCTTCGACCGGCCCCGCGGACCCCGGGGCCGGTGCCCCGCCTGCCGGCCCCGCAATCGAGGACCTCGTCGTCGACCTCGAACGGTCCCTCCTCACGGAGGAGGTGCGCGGGGACCGCAAGAAACTCACGCGCCTGCTCGATGTGAGGTGGAGGCAGGTCGACCCCGCTGGCCGGACCTGGACGCGACGCGAAATCGGGGACGCCGGTGAATCCCTCGCGGCTGTCGAACTCGAGGTGCTGGAGACCCGGCGCCTGTCCGACGACGTCGTGCTGCTGCTGTGGCGCGAGTCCGGCCCGGGCGGGGTGACGTCACTTCGAAGTTCGATCTGGCAGCGAACCGGCGACGACTGGAAGCAGATATATCAGCAGGGCACTCGCGAAGCCTGAGCCGACGCCCGGCTCCAGACTCCGCCCCCCTCCCCCGTCCCAGCCAAAGCCCCTGGCCCCCCGCAGCCCCAGTGCCACTGGCATACGCGCGCAACTCCTGCAGCCGCGCATGAAAATTCGTGAGCGTGTGCAGGAGTTGCGCGCGGTTGCGGGTGCGGTGGCGCTGGGCTCAGCCGCGGCCGGGTGAAGTGGCGCTGAGCTCAGCCGCGGCGGGGTGCGGTGAATCCGACCGCCGAGTACACCTGCGACAAGACCGGGCCAGCAACCGCACGGGCGCGGTCAGCTCCGTCGGCGAGGATCCGCTCGAGCTCACCGCGGTCGGCCATGAACTCATCGAACTTCGTGCGTAGCGGGGTGACAAACGCCTCGAGCGCATCGGCCGTGTCGGCCTTGAGCGCGCCGTAGCCGGCACCTGCGGTCTGGTAGTCGTCCACGATGTCGTCCACGGACCGGCCAGTGAACGACGACTGGATTACCAGCAGGTTGGACACCCCCGGCTTCATCTCGCGGTCGTAGCGGATGGTTCCATCGGAGTCGGTGACAGCGCTGCGGATCCGCTTGGCGGAGACCTTAGGGTCGTCGAGCAGGTTGACGATGCCCTTGGGGTTGTCCCCGGATTTGCTCATCTTGGCGGTGGGGTCCTGCAGGTCGTAGATCTTGGCCGAGCCCTCGAGGATCTTGCCCTCAGGCACCACGAAGGTCTTCTTGTAGCGGGAGTTGAACCGCATCGCGAGGTCGCGAGTGAGCTCGAGGTGCTGACGCTGGTCCTCGCCCACCGGCACGAGGTGCGGGCGGTAGAGCAGGATGTCAGCGGCCATGAGGACCGGGTAGGTGAACAGGCCGACGGTCGTGCCGTCGGTGCCCTGCTTGGCGGCCTTGTCCTTGAACTGGGTCATCCGGGCGGCCTCGCCGTATCCGGTGATGCAGCCCAGCACCCACGCCAACTCCGCGTGTTCGGGCACGTGTGACTGCACGAACAGCACCGACCGGGCCGGGTCGACGCCCAGGGCGAGCAGCTGCGCGCACCCGCGGAAGACGCGCTCGCGCAGTTCCTTGGGGTCCTGCTTCACCGTGATCGCGTGCAGGTCCGGGATGAAGTAGTAGGCGTCGTAGTCGTCCTGCAATTCCACCCACTGCCGGACCGCGCCCAGGTAGTTTCCGAGGTGGTACGAATCGGCGGTGGGCTGAATACCGGATAGGACGCGCTGGCGCTTGGCCGGCGCCTGCGCCTCGGTCGGCCCTGTCGCCGGCGTGGGAGCTGCGGAGGAGAACTGCTCAGACATGGCGCCCATCATCCCACGGCCATGTGGGACCGCTTCGTACCCACCCGTGCAACTCTTCCGAGACGATTCGTCATAGCGCAACTGGCCGCCGCGCCTTGGAGTCGCCTTCAGGCAGCCCAAGCACCAGAGAAGTAAATGCCATAACCCGCCAGCCACCGTCCTGGACCAAGGCCGAACTTCAACTTCTCATTGGCTGAGCACCCACAGATAGAAGACCCTATCCCAGCGATTAAAACCCTATGCTGCGTTACCACGCCTCACCACGACAAAAAGGGGACAGATGTCATACTCCGCCCAGCCCACTCAAGAGTCCGGCGCCCAATTTGCGAGCGATGCGGGTTGGATTCGAGCTGCTGTCGAACTTGAAGGACGGATCATCGGCCAGATGGCCAAATTCGCCGCTGTTGGCACGGTGGTCTTCGTAGGATTTTCGATTTTGGCCACCCTTTCCGCCTACAGTAGCGAATTTTCGCCATACCTAATTACATCGCTGGACTCCTCGACCGCAATGGGCGCAATGGCGGTCTTGCTCACCTCGTCAACACTGCTTGCCACTATCGCCTTCTCTCTAGCAGCACGCATTCGAGATAACCGAGACCAAGAATTGGCATATCTTGCTACGCCAGTCAGTTCAGCTGCGATTTTTATTGGCCTAATTACGCCGCCCATTTCACTGGCTACGATTTTTTCATCCACACCCCACGGAATTAATATTCCTATTACCGCACTTTGCCTCGTATCGGCGGGGTTCATATGCTTGATGTGCTCGTTAACCACTGAGCTTCTCTATCTTGGACCCGAACACTATCGAGCCCGTGCAACTTTTGCCAGTAAGGCTAAAGAGGAGCAGCGTCGACAAGCTGCCCAGCAGGTCTTACCCGCCTTTTCCACACCAACTCGAGCTACTCCAGGATTTACAATGTCTCTACTAGCCGGGATGTGCGTTACCGCGGGGGCTTCAATATGGTTTGCCGGATTGCTTTTCGGCTCCTCGCCGTGGCATTCAACGCTCGGACTGGGCGCTCTAACTACCATAACTTTGGCACTGTCCCTGTCCGCAACTTACTTTGGACAGGTCGAACTGCGACGTGGCAGCCTGGTAAATTCGTTTCTTATTTTCCTCACAGCTGGAGTCTGGTTCATCTCGCTAACATTGGCATCTCTAGACTCCCAGTCTCCGCGTCTCCAAGTAGCTGTCGGCTGTATCGGCGTCTTTTCAGCCATAGTGCCGTTAATTCTTTTCAGCGAACCTGCCGCCCGCGTCAGATGGCTCAGCGCCATATCGCTTCGTCGAGCGGTGGCAACGAGACTGCACCGCGATGCGGAAAGGATGACAAATCAGCCGCATAACAATTCGGAAAGCCAGTCGTCTCACTTGCTCAGCTGGTATCAGCGCATCACCGGAACACAGCAACACGATCACACGGCTAGCTGAATTCGGGTGGGAACCCACCCGTGGCGACCGGTCCCCAGTCTTCGATAGTCACGCGGATGAGGCATTTGCCCTGGCGCACCATCGCCGCCCGGTACTCATCCCAATCGTCGTGCTCACCGGCGACGCTGCGGAAGTACTCAACGAGCGGCTCCACGGCCTCTGGCAGGTCGACGATCTCGGCGGTGCCGTCCAAGTGGACGTACGGACCGTCGAAATCGTCCGAGAGCACGCACACGCTCACGGCGGGGTCGCGGCGGATGTTGATCACCTTCGCCCGCTGCGGGTAGGTGGCCACGACGAGACGGCCCTCCGCGTCGACGCCGCAGGTCACCGGCGAGGACTGCAAGCCGCCTGACGATCGGCGCGTGATGAGGACGGCACGGTGACGGGGGCGCAGGAAGTCGTCGAGCCCGGCTCGATCAGGGCGTTCGGCGGTTGCATACTTCGGCATGGTGCCGACACTACGGACCCGTTCCCCACGAAGCATCCGCGATTGCGGCCCCGAACGGTGTGGCCGTTCTCCTCGTCGTCGCTACTCGTAGACTACGGTCACCGGCGCGTGGTCGGACCACCGCATGTCGTAGGCGCTCGCGCGGTCCACCCAGTCGCTCACCGCGCGGTCAACCAGGCCGTCGGTGACCACGTGATAGTCGATGCGCCAGCCCGCGTCGTTGTCGAACGCCTTGCCGCGCTGGCTCCACCACGAGTACGGGCCGATCTCGTCGGGCCGACGGTGACGCACGATGTCGGTCCAGCCGCTGCCGTCAGCGAACACGTCGGTCATCCACTCACGCTCGTGCGGCAGGAAGCCGGAACTCTTGTGGTTGCCCTTGTGGTTCTTCAGGTCCTCTTCGCGATGAGCGATGTTCCAGTCGCCGCAGATGACCATTTCGTGACTGCCGCGGCCGCGCAGATGCTCGGCCCGCTCGGCGAGGAACTCGCGGAAGGTCGTCAAGAACCGGTCCTTCTCGTCCTGCTTGGGCGTGTTCGCCGAACCCGACGGCAGGTAGAGGCTGGCCACGGTGACGGTCTCCCCGTCCTTCGCGCCCGGGTAAGTGGCCTCGATGTAGCGGCCGGACTCGGCGAACTCCGGCTCGTCATAGCCGACACGAACGTCGGCCGGCTCGGCGCGGGACAGCAGCGCGACCCCGGCCCGGCCCTTGAGCTCGGATGGCGCCCCCACCAGATGCCACCCCGCCTCGAGAGCGGGCTCCAGGGCCTTCCGCGTCTGGTCCTCGTCGGCGCGCACCTCCTGTAGCGCTACGACGTCCGCGCCGCTGGCCTCCAGCCAGGGCAGGAACCCGAGGTTGGTCTCCGAACGCTGCTTGACGGCGGCGCGGATCCCGTTGACGTTGACGGTGGAAACGGTGAGAGTCACGCCGCCCAGGGTAGCCGCAGCGATCGTTCGAGGATGACGAGCGCAAATCGGTCATCAGGCGAAGAAGAAGGCAACTGCACTGTCGTAACGCGGTGATCTATTGGCGCCATGACTGACTCTCAGGACCTCGATGAGACATCGACCCCCACTCATGCTGTCACCGCCACCATCCGGCTGATCCCGAACAGGTCCAGGCATCTGCCCGAATACACCCTTTGTGTCTCAGGGAGCGGGTTTCGTTGTCTACCCCGCTTCGCCCTTCGGTGACTCGTTAAACCGTGATACCAACTGCTCCTCATAGAACCGCTTGAAAATCTGATCGCGGCAGTTGTACGGCTCGCCCCGGCGTGCCGCATCAATGCTGACACGAATGTCCTCGCTGGTGCCCGTGCCCTCGGCCATCGCGTCCATAGCCCACGCGCGCTCCAGGATGCCGGGGGTCAGCGTCTGGATTGATTCGCACGCGTCGTCACGCATTGTCTGTTCCCACGCTTGTTGCTGTTGATCGAGGGACAGCGCGGGTTCGCTCGAGCATCCGGTCATGACAAGCAGTGCCGCGAGTGGGGCGATCACAGAGCGCATGGCTTATTGGTAGCAGTCAGGGCATGCCCTCGGGCACCATCCGGGCAAACCTGCCGGTCAGCTCACCACGGCCGCACCGCGAGCAGTCTCGCCGCGACCGCCCCGCCGCCGCGTTCACGAGTACCCCTCCGAGCCACAGAACCACCCGGCGCCGGGATCGGCGCAGGCTGGGACGAGGCCACCGCCACGGCACTCGGGATTCTCGTAGCGTATGCGCAAGCGGTCGGACGGCTCAGTCCCGTCGACGCTCTCGCGTGGACCGTCACAAGCAACGGAGACTCGGACCAGGGGCCTCCGGTGCGATCTCGATAGACGGAAGCCCGGAGTTCCCACCTGACCTGTCCGGCCGGTTCTACCCGACCGGATGAGGCGCGGATCGAATGAGGCGCGGATTGATGGACGACCGAGCCTATGGATGCTTCACTTCGATCATGAACTGGGTGGATAGGGTCGCTGTTTCTCTTCTTGCCTATTGCGCAGTGCTCGCGCTCATCGCGACGGGGTTGGTGGCCGCCCCTGCCGCGCGAGCCCGGTCGCTGGACGGGTCGGTCGCCAGCGTCGCCGGCTCCACGCCCTCGGCAGACTCCTCATTTCCGCCGGTGCCTCCGACAGGCCGTCTCGCCGAGCCGCTCACGTACGTGGCGATGGGCGACTCGTTCACCTCGACCGGGTCGATCGTCGGGATGGACCCCATGACGTTCGGCTCGTTCGGCGGCGACACCTGCTTCCGCTCCGCTGACAACTACCCGAGCCGGATACGCGAGGCGACCAACTGGACTGTCACCGATGTCTCCTGCCGTGGGCTCAAGGTGCCGCTGACCTACACCAGCCGCGCCGAGTACGGTCCGCCCCAGATCAACGCGCTGCACCCCGGTGTCGACCTCGTTTCACTGCAGGTTGGCGGGAACGACACCGACGTGCTGCGACTAGCTGAACTGTGCGTCCTCAGCGCCGACTGCAGCCACCTCGAGGGTGAATGGGCGGCTAAGGTTCCGAAGGTGGCGCCCGGGCTGCGCCAACTCCTCCGCGATATCCGTGCCCGGGCCCCGCGCGCTCGGATCATGCTCGTCGGATACCTCCAGCCGTTCCACCTCGTCCCCTGCGTGGACATCGCGCCCTACAGCGCCGCCAACCAGAACTTCGGGCGCCGACACATCGATCGACTTAACGCGATGCTGCGCGACGTGGCCCGTGCGGAAGGCGTGGAAATCGTCGCCGACCGCACGCCGCCGGGCCACAGTGCCTGCGACCCCGACCGGTGGACCTCGTTTCTCGGGGTCGACGCCGGCGCAGTTCCGCTGCACCCCACCCACGCCGGGCACCTCGCGACTGCGCGCATGATCCTCGACCGCGTGTGAACTCGCGGCGGACTTCGTCCTAATTCGCCTGCGGTGCGGCCTTCCCCCGCCGCGCAGCCAACACCGCCGGGACCAGCACCGCGAGACCCACAAGCGCCAGCGTCGCCCCTGCCAGCGCCGGCGAGGTGTAGCCGAACCCGAGCGCGATCACCACTCCCCCGATCCACGCCCCGAGCGCGTTGGCGGCGTTGAGTGCCGAGTGATTGAGCGCGGCGGCCAGAGTCTGCCCGCGACCGGCGTGGCGCATGAGACGAGATTGCAGCCCGGGCACGAGCGCAGACCCGGTGGCACCGACGAGGAACAGCCCAATCACGGCGGAGACTGGGTGGTGCGCGGCGATGGCGAACAGGGCCAGGATCGCGGTCATCACGGTCGTGATGATTACCAGGCCGCGGTCGAGATCCCGGTCGGCGACGATGCCGCCCACCACGTTGCCCACGACCATCCCGAGCCCGTAGACGGCGAGCACCCCGGGCATCCAGGAGCGGTCGATCCCGGCAACGTCGACCATCGTCCACTGGATGTAGGTGTAGACGGCGAACATCCCGCCGAACCCGATCGCGGCCACGGCCAGTGTGGCGAGGACCTGAGGCCGGGCGAGCGCGGCCAGCTCCTCGCGCGCCCTGACCACCACGCCGCCGGTAGGTTCGGGGACGACGACGAGGATCGCCACCACGGTCGCTGCGCCGATCACTCCGACAGCGAGGAACGCCGACGGCCAGCCCAATGACTCGCCGAGCCAGGTGGCCACCGGCACGCCGATCACGTTGGCCACCGACAGACCGAGCAGCACCTGGGCCACCGCACGCGCCTGTCTGCCGGGTCCGGCGAGGGAGGCCGCCACCAGCGACGCGACTCCGAAATAGGCCCCGTGTGGGATGCCGGCGATGAAGCGCGCAACGATCAGCGCTTCGACCGTGGGGGCGAAAGCTGCCGCTGTGTTGCCGATCGTGAACAGCACCATGAGGATCACGAGCAGGGTGCGTCGTCGCCAGCGGGAGGTCCACACGGTCAGCAGCGGAGCGCCCACCACCACGCCCAGGGCGTAGGCCGAGATGATGTGGCCGGCCTGTGGTTCGGTGATGTCGAAGCCGTCAGCGATCAGCCGCAGCAGACCCATTGCCGCGAACTCGGTGACGCCGATGCCGAACCCGCCGAGCGACAACGCGAGGATCGCGAGGCGGACGCGAGCGGTCGACTGCCGGGCCGTGGCACTGGTGGCCGCATTGGCGGGGGGCTGGGACACCGCAGCAGGTTACGCCGAGCCGAGCGGCCAGGTGGCGATCAGCCCGCGCCGGGGGCAGTGCGCATCAGACGTCGGCCACCGTAGACCAGCGCGAACGTAGTGATGTACATGACGATGCTGTACACGGCGGCCGCGAGACCGACCTCTTCACTGCCGATGACGGTGAACGCGATGAGGAGCGAGAGCGTGGTGTTCTTGACGCCGAACTCCGCTGCGATGGCGATCTGCTCCGCGCGGCCAAGCCTGCAGATCCAGGCCAACAGGCCGCCGACCACGATCACGGCCACGTTGAGGGCGACAACCGCCGGGCCCACGGACACGATGAGGTCGACGATGCGGTCCCGCTCCCCGAGCGCGACGCCGATGATCAGGAGAACCAGCACAACGAGACCCACGACGCCGACGAACCGCTCGATGCGGTCGGATAGCGCCGGCTTCCGGGCTCGCAGGACCATGCCGACGACGACGGGGATCAGGATGACGCCGAGCAGGAGCCCGAAGGTCTGAGCGAGAGGCACCGACACCTCAAAGGCGTCGGCACCGGGGATGATGCGGGCCCCGAGGTCGAACCACAGCGGCAGAGTGAAGATCACCGCCACCGAGGCGATGGCGGTGAGGATGATCGACAGCGCGACGTTGCCGCGGGCCAGATAGGTGATGAGGTTCGACGTCGCGCCGCCGGGCGAGGCTGCCACAAGTACCACGCCGAGAGCCAGTAATGGGGCGAGGTCGAACGCCACCGCCACGCCGACGCCCACGAGCGGTACCAGCACCAACTGGCCGACGAGGCCGACGACACTCGCCCGGGGAGATCTCGCCTGGACCGCGAAGTCTTCCTTGGTCAGGCTCAGCCCGATGCCCACCATGATGATCGCCAGCGCGACGGGCAGGCCGATGTCGATCAGAGGACTCTGGTCCACCTGGGGCTCCTGGGGATCGTGGGACGTTGGAGGACAGCCCCTGATGTGACACGGGCCATTGCTCGGGGACGATATCCCACGTCAAGCGACTGCGGTCGCCGCTCGCCGCTCGCCGGTCGCCGCTCGCCGGTCGCCGCTCGGCGGGTCGGGGCAGGCGCCCGCGCGCTCGATCCGGCTGGGGGTCAGGCGCGCGTCCGCTTGAGGTTCTCGTCCAGGGCAGCGAGGAATTCCTCGGTCGTGAGGTAATCCTGGTCCTCGCCGATCAACAGCGCGAGGTCCTTGGTCATCTTTCCCTCCTCGACGGTCTTGATGACGACGTCCTCGAGTTGATGCGCGAACTCGATGACCTGGGGGGTGTTGTCGAGCTTGCCGCGGTGCTCGATGCCGCGAGTCCACGCGAAGATCGAGGCGATCGGGTTGGTGGAGGTCGGCTTGCCCTCCTGATGCTGGCGGAAGTGGCGCGTGACGGTGCCGTGGGCGGCTTCGGCCTCGCATGTCTTCCCGTCCGGGGTGAGCAGGACGGAGGTCATGAGGCCGAGGGAACCGAAGCCCTGGGCCACTGTGTCGGACTGGACATCGCCGTCGTAGTTCTTGCAGGCCCAGACGTACCCGCCCTCCCATTTAAGGGCGGAGGCCACCATGTCGTCGATCAGCCGGTGCTCGTAGGTCAGTCCGGCCTCGTCGAATTCGGCCTTGAACTCACGGTCGAAGACGTCCTGGAAGATGTCCTTGAATGCGCCGTCGTAGGCCGTGAGGATGGTGTTCTTGGTGGACAGATACACCGGGTAGTCGTGCTGTAGCCCGTAATTGAACGAGGCTCGCGCGAAGTCCTGGATGGACGTGGTGAAGTTGTACATCCCCATCACCACACCACCCTCCTCGGGCAGGGTGACTATCTCGTGCTCGATCGGCTCTGACCCGTCGGCCGGGGTGTAGGTGATGGTGACCTTGCCTGCGCCGGGGGCCACGAAGTCGGCGGCGCGGTACTGGTCGCCGAAAGCGTGCCGACCGACGATAATCGGCTTGGTCCAGCCCGGCACCAGGCGCGGGACGTTGGAGATGATGATCGGGGCGCGGAAGATCGTCCCTCCGAGGATGTTGCGGATGGTGCCGTTCGGGGAGGTGTACATCCGCTTGAGACCGAACTCCTCGACGCGGGCCTCGTCCGGAGTGATGGTGGCGCATTTGACACCCACGCCGTGCTTCTTGATGGCGTTGGCCGCGTCGACGGTGATCTGGTCATCGGTGGCATCGCGACTGGAGATGCCGAGGTCGTAATATTCGAGGTCCACGTCCAAGTAGGGATGGATCAGTTCGTCCTTGATGAACTTCCAGAGGATGCGGGTCATCTCGTCACCGTCGAGTTCAACGATGGAACCCTCGACCTTGATCTTCGACATAAGTCCCTCTTCCCCCGCCCAGTCTTCGTAAAGCGGAGGATTTGCCGCGTCCCCGCACCAGTCAGATCGCGTCACATCGTGATGCGGGTCTCACCCTACTGGCACGACCGGGCCCGGGGTGCGCGGTGCGCGAGAAACCCCTCGTTGCAGCGGCGGAGCGTCTTAGGCTAGCCTGACCCACAGGTCATGAGTGCCAGCGACAAGCCCCGGCTCGCTGGACGGCAACCCTCCACCGCGGTGGGGTGCCCCGGGAGACGACCTGGCCACCGCCCGACCGGGTGAGTGGCAAGCGCGGGTCCGCTGTCGAAAAGCGGGCGGACCCTTCTGACGAGAGGAGGGGCTCCGCCCCTATGACCTACGACAACAGCAATCCGGACTGGGCCTTCGAGACCCGTCAGATTCATGCAGGACAGCCGGTCGACTCCGACACCGGCGCTCGGAATCTGCCGATCTACCAGACCACTTCGTACGTGTTCGCCGATGCCGAACAGGCCGCGAACCGCTTCGCCCTGTCCGAGATGGGCCCCATCTACACGCGTATCACCAACCCCACCGTCGCCGCGGTCGAAGCGCGTATCGCCTCCCTCGAGGGCGGCGTGGCCGCGACGATGTTCGCGTCGGGCCAGGCCGCCGAGACCGCCGCGATCCAGTCCATTCTCCAGGCCGGTGGGCACGTCGTGGCCTCCCCCCGTCTATACGGCGGCACCGATGCCCTGCTGCGTCACACGCTGCCCAAGTACGGCATCGAGACCACCTTCGTCGAGAACCCGGACGATCCGGAGTCGTGGCAGGCCGCCGTCCGTCCGAACACCCGCGCGTTCTATGCCGAGACGATCTCCAATCCGCTCAACGACGTCCTGGACATCCCGGCAATCGCCGAAGTCGCCCACCGGAACCAGGCGCCACTCATCGTGGACAACACCACCGCCACGCCGTACCTGGTCCGTCCGCTGGAGCTCGGCGCCGACGTCGTCGTCATCTCCGCCACCAAGTACCTCGGCGGTCACGGCTCGTCTCTTGCCGGCGTCCTGGTCGACGGCGGGTCCTTCGACTGGCGCGCACAGCGCGACGGCGAGGACCTCTACCCGTCCTTCACCACCCCGGACCCCGCCTACCACGGCGTCGTCTACGCCGACCTGGGCGCACCGGCGCTGGCCCTCAAGTCCCGCGTCACCCTGCTGCGTGACACCGGCGCCGCACTGAGCCCGTTCAACGCGTGGGCCATCGCCCAGGGCATCGACACGCTGAGCTTGCGGGTCGAGCGGCACGTGGCCAACGCCCAGCGGATCGCCGAGTGGCTCGAGTCACGCGATGAGGTGGCCACCGTCAACTACGCCGGCTTGCCTTCCTCGCCGTGGCACGAGAACCAGAAGAAGATTTCCCCCAAGGGCGCGGGCGCGATCGTCACCTTTGAACTGAGCGCTCCCGAGGGCTCGTCCGACGAGGATCTCAAGAAGCGGGCCTGGGCGTTCATCGACGCACTCAAGCTGCACTCGTGCCTGGTCAACATCGGCGACGTGCGGTCGCTGGTGAGCCACCCGGCCACCACCACCCACTCGCAGGGCACCCCGGAGTCCAACGCGAAAGCCGGTGTGTCCGCCTCGAGCATCCGCCTGTCGGTGGGCATTGAGTCCGTCGACGACATCATCGGCGACCTCGAGCTCGGATTCGCCGCGATCTCCTGACCCGTTCCCATGGTCCGCTCCTCTGATCCGCTCGCACTGTTGCCCCCGGGTGACGGCACCCTCGGCCATGTCGCCATCGGCGACATCACCCTGGTCACCGGTGTCGTCATCCCGGGGGTGACGCTCGCAGTTCAACGGTGGGGACGGATCGACGCCGACCGGTCCAACGTCGTCCTGGTCGAGCACGCGCTCACCGGTGACTCCCACGTCGTGGGACCGGTCGATTCCCTGCACCCCACACCGGGATGGTGGAACGGGCTCGTCGGGCCCGGGCTCCCCCTGGACACCGACCACTACTGCGTGTTGGCGGTGAACGTCCTGGGGGGCTGCCGCGGATCCACCGGCCCGAGCTCGCTTCATCCCGACGGCCACTACTGGGGGGCCCGGTTCCCCGCCGTCTCGGTGCGCGACATGGTCGAGTCCGAGCGCATCCTGGCGGACCTGCTGGGCATCGACCGCTGGGCCGCCGTGATCGGCGGATCGATGGGCGGGGCCAGAACCTTGGAATGGATGGTCACCCACCCAGACCGCCTCGGTGCGGCGTGCGTGCTGGCCGTCGGCGCCCGCGCCTCCGCCGATCAGATAGGTATCCAGACCGCCCAGATCATGGCCGTGACCTCGGATCCGCACTGGCAGCAGGGTGGCTACCACGGCACGGGCCGCACGCCGGTAACCGGCCTGGGCATCGCCCGGCGTATCGCGCACCTGTCCTACCGCGGCGAGGTGGAACTCGACGAGCGCTTCGCCAACCGACCTCAGCCCGGAGAGGACCCTCGGGGGGAGGACCTGTCCATGTCGGGTCGCTTCGCCGTGCAGTCCTACCTCGATCACCAGGCGGGCAAGCTCGTCTCCCGCTTCGACGCATGCACGTACGTGCTGCTCACCGATGCTCTTAACCGCCACGACGTCGGCCTGGACCGTGGTGGCGTCGAGGAGGCATTGCGCTCCTGTCCGGTCCCGTGCGTGATTGGTGGCGTCACCAGCGACCGCCTGTATCCGCTACGTCAGCAGGAGGAGTTGGCGGAACTGCTTCCCGGCGCGGACCCGCTCGTCGTCATCGACAGCCCCTCCGGCCACGACGGCTTCCTCACTGAAGACCACGTGGTGGGACCGATGCTCGAGCGCACTCTCGAGCTCGCCGAACAGGGAACCTCCGAGAGAGCACGGGGACACGCGTGACCGACCACGACCGCACCCCACGCCCGGCCGTGATGGTCCTGGCCGGGCTCACAACGGGCTTCGGCGTCATCGGGATGGCGATCGGATTCGCCAGCCTGCTGGGGCTCACCGCCACCGCGACCGGTGGTCACGACACGGCGGGCTTCGGCGTGGCCGCCGCGACCGCCGCCTCATCGTTTGCGCTGGGTCTTCTGCTCGTCGTGGGGGCCGCGCTGCTGTGGCGCGCCCACCGCGGCGCACGCCTGGTGATCGGGTCGGCCGTGACCTTGCTGGCGCTCAGTTCATTGGCGCGAATCGTGATCGACCCCGTCACCTTCGTTTCTGTCGTCGGCACAGTGCTGTCTCTGGTCGCACTGACGGTGATGGGGTATCTCGTCGCCTCCGACGAGATCAGGGACCACATTCGTGACGGGGTGCCAATGCGGCTCCGGTGATCAGGCTCCCTCACCCGGTGCCGAGCGAGTCGATTGACGTGGCCAGCCACAGGATGACGACGCCGAGCCCCGCGTAGAAGGCCACGTCGAAACCCCTGCCACGGACCCCGAGGAGTCGCGCCCGCTCATCCGGCACCACCGCCCGAAGGACCGCCGCGGCCAGCGCCACCACACCCAGTAGGAACGCGCCGCGCCGCCACCGCTCGAGGATCACGAATCCCAGCGCGACCGCGACCCCCACCAGCACGAGCGCGAGCGGCCATTGCGCCCGCACCTGAGCCCATGTCAGGCGGGCGGGTCGGGTGCGGCGGGGCCGCGCATCCGTCGCCCGGTTCCGCGGTCGGTCGGGAGCGGGGTGGGTCATCGGCGACCTCAGTTGCCGGAGTCGAGGCGCTCGCAGCGCTCGACCACGTTGCTCAACAGGAATGCCCTGGTGAGCGGACCGACGCCGCCCGGGTTCGGCGAGACTGCGCCCGCGACCTCCCACACGTCGGGGTGGACATCGCCGGCGAGCTTGCCGTCGAGACGCGACACTCCCACGTCAAGTACCGCAGCCCCCGGCTTGACCATGTCGGCGGTGACCATGTGGGCGACGCCGGCCGCCGCCACGATCACGTCGGCCCGGCGCGTCTCCGCTGCCAGGTCCCGGGTCCCGGTGTGGCAGAGCGTGACGGTGGAATTCTCACTGCGGCGGGTGAGCATGAGCCCGATCGGACGACCGACCGTGACGCCGCGCCCGATCACCACCACGTGCGCGCCGTCGAGGTCGACACCGAACCGGCGCAGGAGGTGGATGCAGCCGTTGGGGGTGCACGGCAGCGGTGCCGGCTCGTTCAGCACGAGTTTGCCCAGGTTGACAGGGTGCAGCCCGTCGGCGTCCTTGTCTGGGTCGATCCGCCCCAGGATTGCGTTCTCGTCGAGATGTCGGGGCAGCGGCAACTGCACGATGTAGCCCGTGCAGGCGGGGTCGGCGTTGAGCTCGTCGATCACGGCCTCGAGCTCGGCCTGCGTGATGTCTGCAGGCAGGTCGCGCCGGATGGAGGAGATGCCGACCTGCTCGCAGTCGCGGTGCTTCATCTTCACGTAGGAGTGGCTGCCCGGGTCGTCCCCGACCAGGACTGTGCCCAGTCCCGGGGTGATGCCCTTGGCACGCAACGCGTCTACGCGTGTGGTGAGGTCGGCGACGATCTCGTCGCGGGTGAGCTTGCCGTCCAGCTTGATCGCGGTCACATGGACCAGTATCCCACTCCGCGGCGGGCACGTCGGCACGACGCTGCGAGACTATCCCCCATGACTGGTGCAGGTGTGCGAGTGCTGTTCGACCGTCCGTGCATCCCGCCCAATACGGGCAACGCCATCCGGATGGCCGCGGGCGCGGGCTGCGAGCTGCATCTCGCGGGCCCGCTCGGCTTCGATTTGTCGACGCCGCAGCTGCGGCGCGCGGGGCTGGACTACCACGACCTCGCACACGTGGAGGTCCACGAGAACCTGGAGGCGGCGTACGCGCGGCTCCTGCCCGCGCGGGTCTGGGCGTTCACCGCCGGAGCGGACCTGTCGCTCCCGCAGGTGAGCTTCTCCCCCGGTGATGTCCTGCTGTTCGGTCCCGAACCCACGGGACTGTCTGAGGAGGTGCTGTCCGACGTACGGGTCACGGCAAGGGTGCGCATCCCCATGCTGGCGGGCCGCCGTTCCATGAACTTGTCCAACGCGGCCGCGGTCGCCGTCTACGAGGCGTGGCGACAACACGGCTTCTCGGGGGCCCCGTAATTGGAATCGCCGCCGAGCCACGGTATATTTTTCGGCATGCCGAAACTAGCCTTTCGCTCGTGGCGAATCCTCGCATCCGCCCTGACCCTGCCACTCGTACTCTCGGCATGCGGCGTGGTCGACCCGAACTCCCCGGAGGACGATCGGCCCTTGGTGGCGACGACGTTCACGATCCTCGCGGACATCGCCAGCCGCATCGCCGGTGACCGTGCGGTGGTCGAGTCCATCACCCAGGTCGGCGCCGACATCCACCAGTACGAACCCACCACCGGTGACCTCAGGCGGGTTGCCGGCGCCGACCTTCTCATCTCCAACGGCCTCGGCGTCGACGACTGGCTGAGCCGCTTCTTCCAGTCCGGTGCCGCGTACGCGGTCGCTGCCGAGGGGGTCGACACGCTCCCGATCGTGTCCGGCGAGTACGTGGGCAAGCCCAATCCCCACGCCTGGATTTCGCCACGGGAGGGCAAGACCTACGTCCGCAACATCACCGCCGCGCTGACCGAGATGGACCCGGACGGCGCCGACGAGTTCGCCCGGCGGGCAGCGGAATACGACGCCGAGCTCGATGCTCTGCTGGCTCGGGCCGAGGAGTCCATCGCGTCGTTGCCCGCCAACCACCGCTCCCTGGTGACCTGTGAGGGCGCGTTCTCCTACCTCGCACGCGACGTCGGACTCGAGGAACACTTCCTCTGGGCCGTGAATACCGAGGCGCAGGGAACGCCTCAACAGGTGGCTGCGCTCATCGACGCCGTCGGTGACCAACAGATCCCGTCAGTGTTCTGCGAGTCCACTGTGTCTGACACCGCGATGCGACAGGTGGCGCGTACTACCGGCGCGAGGTTCGGCGGGACCCTCTACGTGGATTCGCTCTCGGAGCCCGACGGCGACGTCCCCACCTACCTCGCCCTACTGGAACACGACATCGATCTGATCACGAAGGGATTGACGCGCTCATGAGTGACCGAAAAGACTTCGCCGTCGACGTCTCCGACCTCACCGTCGACCGTGGCCAGGTCCGCGCTCTCGCTGACGTCTCGATCCAGGTCCCCACCGGGACGGTGACGGTTCTCCTCGGCCCCAACGGCTCCGGGAAGTCGACCCTCCTCCTAGCACTGCTCGGGCTGGTCAAACCGGTGACCGGACGCATCAGTGTGCTCGATCTCCCGGTTCGTGACGCGCTGCGGTCGGGCCGGGTCGCCACGGTGGGTCAGGCGGACGGCATCGACGAGGGGTTCCCTGTAACCGCCCGCGATGTGGTCATGCAGGGACGTCGACCGTTCATCGGCCCGTGGCGGAGGCCGGCCCGATCAGACCGTGACGCCGTCGACGCCGCGCTCGACCGGGTGGGACTCACTGATCTGGCCCGGCGTCGCATCGGTCAACTCTCCGGCGGACAACGCCGCCGGGTGTTGCTCGCGCGGTGCCTCGCCCAGGAAGCCGACCTGCTGCTGCTCGACGAGCCGTTCAACGGCATGGACGCTGGCAGTGAAGGCGTCTATCTGGACGTGCTCCGCGAACTCGCATCCCAGGGCCGCACTGCACTGGTGTCGACACATCACCTCGACACGGTCGATCGACTGGCGGATTCCGTCGCGCTGCTGGACGGCCGACTCGTCGCCCACGGGCCAGTTGCCGAAACCACCACACCGGAGATGCTTGCCACCCTGCTCGGCGCGCGACACCCCGACCACTCGGTGTCCGAGCCGACGAACGCACTGAATCGCTCTGACCAGTCCCACGAGGTGTTCACGTGATCGACTTCCTGCTCGAACCGATGGTGTACGACTTCATGCGGCGGGCGATGGTCGTGGTGATCGCCGCCAGCGTGGCTGGAGCGCTGCTCAGTTGCTGGCTCGTCCACATGGGCTGGGCGCTCATGGGGGATGCCGTCTCCCACGCCGTCCTGCCGGGCGTGGCCGTCGCCTCCATGGTGGGAATGCCGTTCGCCATCGGTGCCCTCCTGGCCTCGCTCATCGCCGTCGCACTGATCGGCGCCGTCCGCGCGGGCGGGACGGTCCGCGAGGATGCGGCGATGGGGATAGTGTTCACCGCGCTGTTCTCCGTGGGCCTCGTGCTCATCTCGCGATTCCCCAGCCAGCAGGACCTGCACACGATCCTGTTCGGCAGCCTGCTCGGGGTCGGTGATGAACAACTCGTGCAGGTCGTCATCGTCGCGTCCTTCACCGTGGTGGTCTTGCTGACGTTTCGGCGGGACCTCGTTCTCCTGGCATTCGACAAACTGCACGCCCACACCCTGGGTCTCCGAACCAAGGTGTTGACCGGTGTCCTGCTGGTCACCCTCGCAACCGCCACGGTCGCCGGCGTCCAGTCCGTGGGGGTGATCCTCGTGGTGGCGACTCTCATCATCCCGGGCGCCACCGCGCAGTTACTCACCAACACGATGCGCTCGCTGATGACCGTCTCAGTCGTGGTGGCCCTGATCGGCGGCATCACCGGTGTGTATGTCGCCTACTACGCTGACCTTCCTCCCGGTCCGATGGTCGTGATCGTCCAGGCGATCATCTTCACGGCGGCGCAGTTGTTCGCCCCTCAGCGGGGGATCGTGACGCGCGCCGTGACGGGCCGGAGAGCACGACGGGCTGGGACACTGGCTGTATGACCGACACTCCCGACGTGGGACTCGCAGATCTCACACCGACCATGCAGGCCTATCTCATGGCGGTGCACGCTCTCGGGGCTGGCGGGGATCCCGTCACCTCGAGTGCTCTGGCCGAGCGGTTGGGCGCGTCACCCTCGACGGTCACCGAAGGGGTCCGCAAATTGGTGGCGCAGGGGCTGGCGAAGCACCGGCCGTACGCGCCCGTGGAACTCACCGAAAACGGGCATCGGCTAGCCGTGGCAATGGTGCGCAGGCACCGGATCCTCGAGACCTTCCTTGCCAGCTGCCTGGACTACTCGTGGGACGAGGTGCACGCCGAGGCGGACATGCTCGAACACGTGGTTTCGGACCGGTTCGTCGATGCCCTTGACCTCTTTCTCGGCCATCCCCGTCGGGACCCCCACGGCGACCCCATCCCCACTCGTGAAGGCCAGGTAGACCCCCTCGGGGACATGCCGTTGGATCGGGTCGCCGAGGGAACCATCGGCATCGTCACCCGGGTGTCGGACCGCGACAATTCGGTGCTGCGGCACCTCGCTGAGATCGGGATGCGTCCCGACAGTCCCGTGGAGGTGATCTCTCGGCAGGTGGAACTGGGCATCATCACCGTCGCCCTGGACGGGCGATCGGTTCCGTTGGGCACGCCGGTCGCTGCGGCAGTGCGCGTCCGCGTCACCGGTGGCGGCGTCGACGACGACGAAGGCCGACCCGCCTCCCAGTGACTTTCCGGCCCTGCCCGCATGGGCCGGATTACCTCTCACGCCCCCTGCCAGGAGCGTCAGGCGGTCACAGCATCACGCCCGGGTTGAGGATCCCCTGCGGGTCGATCGCGGTTTTGATGCGCCGGGTCAACTCCATGACGTCGTCACCCAGCTGGCCCGGAAGCCACGGCGCTTTGAGTCGGCCGACACCGTGCTCGCCGGTGATGGTCCCGCCCATCGAGATCGCCAGTTCCATGACCTCACCAAATGCGAGTCTTGCGCGTTCGGCCCGTTCCGGGTCGTCGTCCTCCAACACGATGATGGGGTGTGTGTTGCCGTCGCCGGCGTGTGCGACCAGCGCGATCGGCACGTCGCGGCGGGCGGAAATCTCCTCGATCCCGGCGACAAGTCGGGGCAGCGCCGGCAGGGGGACTCCCACGTCCTCGAGCAGGAGCGTGCCGATCTTGCCGAGGCTGGTGAACGCGGCACGACGGGCGACCGTGAACTGTTCGCCCTCGTCGGGATCGTCGGTGGTGAACACCTCGGTAGCCCCGTGTGTGAGGAATGCCTCGGCCATGAACTCGGTCTCGGCGGCCCGGTCGGGTCCGGTGAGGTCCGACTGGGCGAGCAGCATCGCCCCAGCCGTGGTGTCCAGTCCCATCCGCAGGTCCGCCTCGACGGCACGGATGGTGACGGTGTCCATGAACTCGAGCATGGCTGGGCGGATCCGGCGTGTGATCGCCAATACCGCTTCGCTGCAGGCGACCACGTCGGGAAAGACGCCTACCACCGTGGACCGTGGTGGTTGCTGCGGGATCAGCCGGAGGATGATCTCGGTGACTATTCCCAGGGTCCCCTCGCTGCCGACGAACAGTTTCGTCAGACTCAGACCGGCGGTGTCCTTGAGGCGCGGTCCACCCAGACTGACGGTGGTGCCGTCGGCCAGCACAACCGTCAGGCCGAGGACATAATCGGTGGTCACGCCGTATTTCACGCAACACAGGCCCCCAGCATTTGTCGCGATGTTGCCGCCGATCGAACAGATCTCGTACGAGGAGGGATCCGGCGGATACCAGAGTCCGTGCTCGGCGGCGGCTTGCTTGACCTCGGAGTTGTAGAGCCCTGGCTGGACTGTCGCGGTGCGGGTGACGGGGTCGACGTCGATGTCGCGCATGAGTTCGGTGGACAACACGATCCCGCCTTCGACGGCCGTCGCACCGCCGGACAGTCCGGAGCCGGCGCCGCGGGGGACCACGGGTACGGCGTGAGTACTTGCCCAGCGCATCACTTCCTGAACGTCTTCGGTAGACCGCGCCCGTACGACCGCCAAGGGCATGCCGGGGGCGGGTGACTTGGCCCAGTCCTGGCGGTACCCCTCCACTACATCGGGATCGGTGAGCAGTTGCGAGAGTTCCAGGCGGGCACGCAGGTCATCCAGCGCGGCGACTGAATCGAATTCGCGGTCGGGGTGGGAAGCGCTCATAGCTGTCGAAAGTACGGTGTCACGGCCGGAGCTGTCGCCGTATCCGGCCCCCTGTCATCGGAAGTCCCGGCTACGGCCGATGGCCATGCCCAGGTGGAGGCGCTCGATCTTGTCTGCCACCACGCTGACCGCGCCCGAGCGGTTCTCCACAGTGCCACGGACGATGAGCGCCGGGGACGCGGAGACGATCGGCCGATAGCGCGCCCACAGGCCCACCGAGCACACGACGTTGGTCATGCCCGTCTCGTCCTCGAGACTGAGGAAGGTCACGCCCTCCGCGGTGGCGGGCCGCTGCCGGTGGGTGACGGCTCCGGCGACCTCGATGCGGCTGCCGTCGGGAACGTGGGCGAGCCCGGCCGTGGTACACACACCGCGGGAGTCGAGCCACGGGCGGGCGTGGACGGTCGGGTACTCCTCCGGGCTGATCCCGGTGGCGGCGAGGTCCGCAGAGGTGAGTTCTAGGATGCTCATGCCGGGCAGAGCCGGGGCGTCAACCTGGCTGAGTCCGGGCAGCATGCCGGGCTTCTCGCGGGCCGCGGTGGCCGCCGACCACAGGGCGGCCCGCCGGCCTCCAGTGCCGAGCGAGTCGAGCGCCCCGGCGGTGGCGAGTGCCTCCATCTGTCTGACGGACAGGCCGGTGCGCCCGGCGAGGTCGGCGGCGGAGGTGTAGGGGCCGTGGGTGTCGCGTTCGTCGGCGATCGCGGTGGCCAGGTCCTCGCCGATCGCCCGGACAGACTCCAATCCGAGGCGCACTTCCGTGCCGTCGTTCTCGCAGTTGGCGCCGCCGAGTGAGCGGTTGACGCACGGTCGGTGCACGGTGACGCCGTGCCTGCGGGCGTCGGCGACGAGCGACTGGGGCGAGTAGAAACCCATGGGTTGGCTGCGCAGCAGCGCCGCGCAGAAGATCGCCGGATGGTGGCACTTGAACCACGCGGAGTAGTAGACGATCGCGGCGAAGGACTGGGAGTGACTCTCGGGGAAGCCGTAGTTGGCGAAGGCGCACATCTTCTCCCAGATCCGCTCCCCCACCTCCGGTCCGGTGACCGGCGTCCCGGGCGGGCTGATGCCGATGCCATGCAGTTCGCGCATCCCGTCGAAGAACCGTTCCTTCAGTCGGGCCATCCGTTCGGGTGACCGCTTGGCCCCCATCGCGCGGCGCAGCTGGTCGGCCTCCGCCCCGGTAAAGCCCGCGATGACGGTCGCGATCTGCATGAGCTGCTCCTGAAACAGCGGGATCCCCAGCGTCCGGCCCAGCACCGATTCGAGCGCGGGATGGTCGAACACCACTTTCTCCCGGCCATTGCGGCGACGGATGTAGGGGTGCACGGACCCGCCCTGGATGGGGCCGGGGCGGATGAGCGCCACCTCCACCACCAGGTCGTAGAACGTCCGCGGACGGAGCCGGGGCAGCGTGGCCATCTGCGCGCGGGATTCCACCTGGAACACGCCCACCGAGTCACCGCGGCACAACATCTCGTATACCTGCGGGTCGGCGAGGTCGAGCTGGGCCAGATCCACGTCGAGGTCCTTGTGTTCCGCCGCGAGATCGATGGCGTGGTGCAGCGCGGTGAGCATGCCCAGTCCCAGCATGTCGAACTTGACCAGGCCGGCCGCCGCGCAGTCGTCCTTGTCCCACTGCAGGACCGTCCGGCCCGGCATACGCGCCCACTCGACGGGCACCACGTCGGCCACGGGGCGGTCGCAGATCACCATGCCGCCCGAGTGGATCCCCAGGTGGCGGGGCAGCCCGACGAGCTGTCGTGCCAGTGCGAGCACGTCGGGCGGGATGGTGTGCTCGGTGGACTCCCGCTCGTGGTTCTTCAACCCCGACCACCGGTCGACGCTCTTGGACCACGCGTCCTGCTGCCCCGGCGAGTAGCCCAGGGCCCGAGCCACGTCCCGCACGGCCGAGCGTCCGCGGTACGTGATGACGTTGGCCACCTGGGCGGCGTGATCCCGCCCGTACCGGGAGTAGACGTACTGGATGGCCTCCTCCCGCCGACCGGACTCGATGTCCACGTCGATGTCGGGCGGACCGTCGCGCTCCGGTGCCAGGAACCGCTCGAACAGTAGCTGGGCGCGCACCGGATCGACGTTGGTGATCCCCAGCGAGTAGCAGACCGCCGAATTGGCGGCGGAGCCACGGCCCTGGCAGAGGATGCCCTCGCGGCGACAGAACTCGACGATGTCGTGGACGACGAGGAAGTACCCGGGAAAGCCCAGGTCGGCGATCACCCGCAGCTCGCGGTCAATCTGTACATAGGCCTCCGGTGCGTCCTCCCGCGTCCCGTAGCGCCGGGCGGCGCCCGCGTAGGCGAGTTCGGCGAGCATGGTGTCCTCGGTGTGACCCTCTGGGACATCGAACGGCGGCAGCTGAGGGGCGATGAGCCGGAGGTCGAACGCGCACTCCCTGCCGAGCTTGTCAGCCCCGGCGACGGCGCCGGGCCAGCGGTCGAACAGTTCGGCCATCTCCTCGCCCGAGCGCAGGTGCGCCCCTCCCGCCGCGGGCAGGTGCGCTGCGTGGGTCTCCAGTGGGTCACGCGCCCCGAGCGCCGCCATGACCGAGGCCAGTCGCGCGTCCTCCGGTCCGGCGCAGTGGGCGGCGGTGGTCGCCACAACGGGCAAGCCCGTCTCGGCGGCGAGGGCGGCGAGCGCGTCGCACCGTTCCGTGTCCTCGGGCACCCCGTGACAGGTGAGTTCCACGACCACCCTGTCGTGGCCGAACATCTCGACGAGCTGGTCCAGAGCCGCGCGAGCGGCGGCGGTGTCGAAATCGGCCGCTCCGGTCCCGTGACGTTCCAAGGCCCGACGGACCCGGCCGCGGCGGCAACCGGTGAGCACGTACCAGTGACCGTCAGCCATCTCCGCGAGCTCGGTGATCTCGTACCGGGGTTCACCTTTGGCCCCGCCGCGTAGGTGGGCTCGGGCGATCGCGCGCGACAGTCGTCGGTAACCCTCCTCACCCCGGGACAGGACCAGCAGGTGCTCGCCGCCCGGTAGCGAGAGCTCCGCCCCGAACACCGTGGCCAGGCCCAGCTCGGAGGCGGCTTCGGCGAAGCGAACGACCCCGTACAACCCGTCGTGGTCGGTGATCGCGAGCGCCGTGAGTCCCAGTTCCGCCGCAGTCTCTGCCATGGCCTCGGGAGAGGAGGCGCCGTCGAGGAAGCTGAACGCGGTGTGGGCGTGCAGCTCCGCATACGGCACGCGGCCCTGGGCACGCGGCCGTTGCGGGGGTGTGTACTCACCGCGCTTACGTGACCAGGCGGGGGCGTCGCTGCCGTCGCCGGGGTGCTGGTTCTCGGACCCGCGCGGATCGGGCCGTCCGGAGAGTACCCGTTCGAGTTCCGACCACGTCCTCGGTCCGTGATACCAGTTCACCGGTCCTCACCCGCCCGGTGCCGGCAGGTCCGCTCAGAGCACGGTGAGGGACTCCACGACCCACGCGGAGGCCTCACCGGCGGGCTTCCGGCAACTTTGCGGGCGCGGCGGGAGTGGTCGCTTACCCGCCTCGACACGCCAGGCGCGCCCGTCGGTGTGGCGGACGACGGCCACGAGCGGGTCGTCCGGATCCATTTCGACGACGAGGTCGTCGACCCCCGCATCCACGCCGGAATCGCGAACGGCGACCTCCGCCACCTGCCCGGCCGGCGGCCACGTGCTGCGACCCCGCAGGTTCTCGGTGACGACCCGACCGTCCAGTTCGGCCTCGACGATGCGGGCCGCGAGGTCCGTCTCCGTGGGCCCGTAGGTGTAACCGGTGCCGGGCAGCAGCAAGACCGGGGCGAAACGGTGCCCGCCGGTATGGGAGCACTCCCACACCGCGGCGTCGGGGTCGAGCGCGGACAGGCGGGCTCCGACCAACTCGTCCAGCCCGGCCACGACCGGGCGCCCACGAACGGCGCAGCACTGGTCACGCTTGGCGTGGGTACACACCAGCGGTACCGGTGCCGCGATCTCGCGGGTGCCTTCCACGTGCCCACCGGGCGAGAGGTCCAAGTCGAGCATGTCCGCTGGGCGGTCGACGCGGCCGACTCGGATACTTCGTCGGCCGGGCCTGGTGTCGCACAGGTAGAAGCGGTGACGGTCGATGCGTTGACCCTCGCGGCCGGGGCGCCGGATGAAAAGCATCCGGGATCCGCAGGCCGAGACGTGCTCCTTGAGTCGCTCGGACAACTCTTCGCCCAGCGCCTCGCCGTCGAAGATGTCGCGTCCCCAGCGCGCGGGCAGCTCCAGCAGGACCCACGATTGCTCGTGGGCCGCGGTTCCGGCCGGCGGCTCGTCGGCCGACTGGAAGGAACACCAGGCGGAGAGTGGGGTGGGATCGATGACTGACACGCCCCCATGGTGCCCCACCAGGCGAAGTGGTGTAACTGTAGCCACCACGTGGGACAAAAGTGATGAGAGGGACTTAAGCTGGGGGCATGCGTACCCGACATCGCCGCCTCGTTGCGGCCGCCGCTCTGACCGCCACCGCGTCCCTGGCCATAGCGGGTTGTGGGACCGACACCTCGACCGACGCCCCCGCCACGAGCCAGACGACCACCGCGGGGTCCTCGCCGGCAGCCCTGGCGCAGGCCCTGTCGCCGGAGGAGACCGAGGCCGCCGACCCCACGGCCGGCCCGGCGGACTCCGCACCCAAGCGCGAGGAGTCGGCCGCCACCTCCGAGCGCGCCGAGTTGGTCGTGTCCGAGATCCGCATGGGCGACTTCCGGGGCCGGGACCGCGTGGTCTTCGAGCTCGACGGCCGCGGCACCCCGAGTTACTCCGTGGACTACGTGGACACCCCCGTCCAGCAGGGCAGCGGCTTTCCTGTGGAGGTGCCCGGTGACTCGTTCCTGCAGGTGACGATCGGCGGTCAGGTCCTGCCCCCCGAAACCGACATGAAGGAGGTCCCCGTGGGCACGGTGGCCGGGGACAGCGCGACCGAGGTGGCCGGCGTGGCGTTCGCCGGGCAGTTCGAGGGCCAGGCGCAGGCCGTGATCGGCCTCAAGGGTTCCGACCGTGCCTTCTCCGCTTTCCTGCTGCAGAACCCGACCCGCCTGGTGGTGGACATCGAGCGCTGAGCCCGCGCCGCTCATTCGTAGACCCCTTCGACTACCCAGTGCCCCGACTCGTCCCCGAGCACACCGCAGAGCAATAACGCGGCCGCACGCTCGGGGACGACCTGTATGCGGGCCCGGGGCCTGCGGGGTTGGCCGTCCGGCGTGGGCTCCCACCAGGCCTCGTCGATCGGCCACGGACGCGACCAGCCGAGCAGCGCGCACCTGCGGCCGCCCACCTCGATCGCGGCGGGCCGGTCGCCGAGCAGGCCCCGCGGTGTCACCCCGACGGTCTCCCCGGTCGCGCTGCGCAGCGCGACTCCACCGACGAGAGACACCCGCGCCGCCACAGCGGCCCCCGGGTCACTGCTCTCGCGGATCTCCAGCCGGTAGCCCGGGCCCGGCCACACCACCGACGGCGACGGCGCGGGCAGTGCTCCCGGCCACGGCCCCCGGGCGGCGGGCTCGGCCGGGGCGTCACCGTACGGCAGGGACCGCACCCGCTCGGCCGGGCCACGACCGCCCACCTCCACGGGGACACGGACGGCCTCGGGCCCGAGCAGCCCCTGGACCCGCACGAGCGCGCGGTGGACGCGGGCCTCCGCGAGCCCGGCTTCTCCCCATAGGCCCTCCTGGACGCGGCCGGCAGGGACGACCTCCACCGGCTCCAGGACCAGGGCGGTGACCGCTCCCCCGGCCCCTCCGGCGATCGCGGTGCCGGTGAGCCAGCCCTCAAGCTGCCAGCGGAGCCGGTCGGCGGTGCCCTCCGGGGTGAGCGGCGACGAACATCGCCACACCCGGTTGACCTCCGTGCCGCCCTCGACACGGGCGGTGATCGACAGCCGCAGGCACGAGACCCCGGCCGCGGCGAGCACAGTGTGCAGCTCCCCCGCCAGCCGCCGACCGAGGAATGCGGCCTCGTCGACCCGTTCCAGGGGCGGATCACACCGGTGCTCGACCGCAGAGCCCGTGGGCACCGCAGACACCGAGGGCGGCCGCCACGGGACGGCGCGGGCGATGCGGTGAGCCACCGCACCGGCCTCCCCGAAGCGGGTGGCCACATCACGCGGCGGGAGCTCGGCGAAGTCGCCGAGCGTCCGCAGGCCGAGCCGGTGCAGCAGCCCGACCAGCTCGGACAGCACCTCGGAATCCCCCAGGGCGGGCTCCACCACGAGCGCATCCACGGGCAACCGGGCCAGGTAATCTGCGTCCCCACCCGGCTCCAACAGGGCCGATCCCCGAGCGCCGAGCACCGCCGTGGGCAGCTCGTCCGCGAGCCCCACCTGACACTCCGCGCCGGCGGCCGCCACCGCGTCCACGACCCGGGTGACGACCTGCTCGACCCCGCCGTGGAAGCGCAGGGCACCGGCCGCAGAGAACACGAACAGCCCGGGGCGCAGGATCTCGATACCCGGGACCACGGCGTCGAGAGCCTGCACCACGGGTTCGAACCACGCGGCATCGCGGTCCGGGTCTGCCGCGACCACCACGAGCTCTGGGCACCGGAACTGCGCCTCACGTCGACGCAGTCCGCGCCGCACCCCGACCGCCCGGGCGACCGCGTTGCACGCGAGCACCCCGCGGGGCCCGACGACCGCCAACGGCAGGTGAAGCCCGTGCCCCTCGGCTCGGGCCGCCGCGACCGTCGGCCAGTCCGGGCACCACACCGCCATGACCCGGGCACTCATCCCGCCGCCACCCATTCCGCGGTCCGGGCGGGTGTCGCCCGGCCGGAACAGTGCACCACGGTGGAGACCGAAGCCAACCGGCCCGCGCCTGCACCCAGCCCACCGTAGCGGCAGTGCCGACCCGCCAGGATCAGCTCCGCCCCGGGCCAGCCGGCACCCACGAGCAGCACCGCCCCGGCAGCCCGCACCCGGCCGGCGAGCACGCGCGCCCGGGACGGGGCGACGGCCGGGACACCGGGCCCGAGCAGGACCAGATCCAGCCCGTCGAGCAGCACGGAGACCACCGCCGCAGGGTCCGGCCCGGGATCCGGGACCAGCGCCAGACAGTCCAACCGACCCCCCTGTTCGGCCACCGCTGCCACCCCGAGTTCCGGCCACCCGACCACTGCGCACCTCGCACCGGCGGCCGTGGCCGCGGCGAGCAGTCCCACCCGGAGGGTCGCACTGCCGGACACCGCCGTGACATGGCCTGCGGGCAGCACCCCGCCTGGCAAGAGGTGGGCCACGGAGCCCGGAACGGCCACGCCGGGCACGACCGCCGCCGGGGCCGGGGCGCCGACGGGCGCGGCGGGCGCCGTAGGCTCAGCACGCTCCACGGGCGCGGAGACGACGGGGGCTCCCGAGCCGGCGGCGACGACCGGGACGGTCACCGTGGGCGCCGTCGAACGGGCGGCCGCGGGCGGGCCCCCGCCCGGCATCGCGGCCAGGCGGCGCCGCAGCTCCGCGACGCGTGCGGCCGTGTCGAGATCGGACAGATCAGCAATAGCAGCAGAGTCCACTACCATCATCAGAACCTCCCGTCGCGCACGACACGCCGCCGAGCCCGTTAATCGAACTATTTTTCGATCCGGGAACAGTGAACACCACGGGTACGACACCGCGCAAGAACACCTGTTCGAGAAGGGTGGTCCTCGTCGTCGTCGCCCCTCGACCACCCGGACCGCCTACGCTCGGTGAGCATGAGAGCCTCCGTCGGGAACCGCATCGTGCTCATCGGCGCCGGGGACGTGGGCATCGCCTACGCCTACGCGCTCGTCAACCAGGGCCTGGCCGACCACCTGGCCATCATCGACATCGACCACGACAAACTCGTCGGCGAGGTCATGGACCTCAACCACGGAGTCGTATGGGCTCCCTCCCCCACCCTCGTCACCGAGGGCACCTACGACGACTGCGGCGACGCCACCATGGTGGTCATCTGCGCCGGCGCCGCCCAGAGACCCGGCGAGACCCGCCTCGACCTGGTGGGGAAGAACATGAACCTGTTCGAGAGGATCGTCGGCGACGTCATGGCCACCGGCTTCGACGGCATCCTCCTGGTGGCCACCAACCCCGTCGACATCCTCACCCAGGCCTCGTGGCGCTACTCCGGACTGCCCGCCGCGCAGGTCATCGGCTCCGGCACCATCCTCGATACGGCGCGCTTCCGGTACATGCTGGGCCAGTACTACGACGTCGCCCCGATGAGCGTGCACGCATCGATCATCGGCGAGCACGGCGACACCGAACTGCCGGTCTTCTCCTCCGCCAACGTCTCCGGGGTGCCGCTACGCCGAGACCTGGACGGCGACCCCGCCAAGCGGAGGCAGCTCACACAGATCTTCGACGAGACCCGGGACGCCGCCTACCGGATCATCGACTCCAAGGGGTCCACCAGCTACGGCATCGGCATGGGACTGGCCCGCATCACCCGCGCGGTGCTGCGCAACGAACAGGTCTCGCTGCCGGTGTCCACACTGCTGCGCGGCGAGTACGGCGAGGACGGGATCTTCATCGGGGTACCCGCAGTGGTCGGACGGACCGGCGTGCAGAGGGTGGTGGAGCTGGAGCTCGATACCACCGAGCGGGAACAGTTCGCCCGCAGCGCGAGTGCGTTGCGGACGGTGTCCGAACAATTCGAGATCTTGCGATGACCCCGCAGACTGCTACAGGAATAGAGGATCGCCATGCACGCCACCCACTACACCGACACCCTGATCCTGCCCGCGCCCGACACGAGGGCCGAATCCGCCCTCGCCCCGCCCCCGGGAAAGGGCACGGTGGCCGAACTGCAGTACACGCGCCTAGCCGGGCACGACTATATGTGGACGAGCGACGACCTCATCTTTGACGTGCACTGCCAACGCAGGGACATAGTGGAGAACGACCGCGCGGTCGAACGCGAGCGGTTCTTCGCCACAGGCCAGCCGTGCCTACGCACCTCTCCGCTGGCAAAGACCTACGGCTGGGCTTTCCACTTCGACTCCGACGGGCGTATAGCGCTGCTGCCCATGGGCTCCGAGCGCCTGGCCGAACTTGAGAGCGACCCGGCGGTGACGGTCAGGCCCGCGATGAAGAGTTCCCGCTAGTACCCCGGCTCGACGTCCGGCAACCGGCGCAACCATTCGAGCACCGGGCCAGACACCACCTGGGCAAACTGCTCGTACCCGCCGGACCCGGGGTGGGCACCGTCCCCGGCGGCGACCTCGCGCATCCACGCCCCACCCGCCAGCAGCACATCGAAGGTCGGCACGAACGGTACCCCGGCCTCGTCGCACACGTGCGCCATAGTCTCGCCCCGGGCGGCGATCCGCTCGTTGACCTCGTCCCACACGACCGGCGGCGGCCCCACCACGAGGAACCGCCCCTCCGGGGCCCGGTCGATCATCCCGCGCAGCGCCCGGGCCGTGCCCGCCATGTCGACGCGCACCGCACCCCCGTCCTCCATGGCGTCGTTGACCCCGAACTCCGCGATCACCGCGGTCGTGGGGAAGGCGGCCCGCCGACGGTCGACCTCGTCCCACCGGGCCAGGATCATCTCCGAGGTGTCTCCGCCGATCCCGGCGACCGCGGCGTGGATCTGCAGCCCGGCCCCGGGGCCCGCCTCGACCAGATGCGCGGTCCACCCGCGACCGGTCTCGTCGCCGTAACCGGCCACGAACGAGTCGCCGATGATGCAGACGGGCAGATCGCGCGGTTCACTCACGACATCACCGTAATGGCCCCGAGTCGCGCGTGGAGTCACTCCGGTCAGCATCGGACCAGGTGGGTTCGACCACGCCGATGACGGAGCGACTCCACGGACCATCACGCGGGGCCGAGCCAGGCGACAGCGCGCGAGCCAACCCTGGCGACAGTCGGGTCAGTCCAGGTGCCGGGACTGCGCCCAGCGGGTGAGCGCGTGCCGGTTGGACTGCTGGGTCTTGCGCAGGACGTTGGAGGCGTGGGTCTCCACGGTCTTGACCGAGATGAACAGTTCCTCGGCGATCTCCTTGTAGGTGTACCCGCGGGCCAGCAGCCGCAGCACCTCCTTCTCACGTGGGGTGAGCGAGTCAACCTCGGGGTCGTGGACGGGCTCGCCCCGGTCCGCGGGACCCGGGGTGGCGCGGGCGAACGCGTCGAGCACGAATCCGGCCAGTCGCGGGGAGAACACCGCGTCCCCGTCGGCGACGCGACGGACCGCGTCCGCCAGATCCTCGCCGGTGATGGTCTTGGTGACGTAGCCGCGGGCGCCCGCCCGGATCACCGCGATCACGTCCTCGGCGGCGTCGGAAACACTCAGCGCGAGGAAGGTCGGTTCCGGGGCGCGGGCGGGGTCGACGACGCCGCCCGGGTCGGACCCCAGCACCGAGCGCAGCACGGCCACGCCACCGCCGTCGGGCATGTGCACGTCGAGCAGCACCACGTCGGGGCGCGCCCGACCGATGCCTGCCACGGCTTCGGCGACCGACCCCGCCTCGCCGACGACCTCGATCGTCGACTGCCCGGCGAGTTCGGCACGGACCCCGCTGCGGAACACCGCGTGATCGTCCACCAGGAAGACCCGGCAAAGCCCGCCATCGCCCTCCGGTCCGTCCTGCGACCCGTCCGTCATTCGCCCTCCAGCGGCATCTCGATCCCGATCTCCGTACCGCGGCCGAGAGTACTGCGCACGCGCACCGCCCCACCGCGGCTCTCCACACGGTGCCGGATGGACTGCGCCAACCCGTGGCGGTCGCCGTCGACGGTGTCGGGATCGAAGCCGCTGCCGCGATCGCGGACGAACGCGCTGAGCGTGCGACCGTCGTTCTCCACGTATACGTCGGCGGTGTCGACACCGGCGTGTTTGGCGACGTTGACCAGGGCCTCGCGGACAGCGCCCAGGACGGCCTCCTGGGCGTCCCCCACCGGGCCGTCACCGCCCACCACGACCTGGTCCACCCGCAGCCCGTACACGTCCTCGACGTCGCCGACCATCACCTCGACCGCCCCTGCGACGGTCGCCGCACCCGAGGACATCCTGGAGCCGGCGCCGAACAGCCACTGTCGCAGCTCGCGTTCCTGCCGGCGGGCCAGCCGCGCCACCTGTCCCGGGTCATCGGACCGCTTCTGGATGAGCGCCAGTGTCTGCAGGACTGAATCGTGCAGGTGGGAGGCGATGTGACTGCGTTCGGCCTCGCGAATCCGCGCCGCGCGCTCCTCCTCGAGTGACCGCCACAGTCGCAACCCCACCGGCACACTGAGCAGCCCTACGCCGACGAGGGTGGCCACGACCGCGAGGAGGGACGACCGTAGGGCGGCGAGCTCGACCTGACCGAGCACGACGACGGCGAGACCGACGACGACGAGGGTGGCCCCTGCCGTGACCCTGGCCCAGTCGAAGACTGATCGCGGGGCGACTCGTCCCCCACCGTCGTATTGCTGCCACACCAACCCGGCCCCCAGGGCCACGACGAGGACGGGGACGATGACGCTCAGTCCCGTGGCAGTGGTCACCATGAACGACAGCACCGCGCCCGCCACCGCGACGACGACCAGCGCCATGCCGCGCCGACGCTCGCGCTCGTCGACCCGGCCCGCACCCACCCGGGCAGGCGCCGTCCGGGTGAGCGCCCACAGGGCCGAGTACAGGGCCACGCCGGCGCCGGAGAGCGTCGCCAACAGGACCATCGCCAGTCGGACGTAGTTGACCCGCACCCCGAGGTGCTCGGCCAGACCCGCGCACACACCGGCGACCACGGAGCCCTCGGAGACCCGGGTCAGCTGCGGATACCAACGGAAATCGGCCGCCGGCACCGCGAGGGGCCGCATCGTCGGTCCGGCGACCGGGGGCACCGGCCGGGCCGCAGCGGCCGACGCGGGCCCGGTCGCGTTCTCACTCATGGACACAATGGTCACAGATCGCCCCCGGGGACGCATCGGGGTACGACCCCGAGATCCCCGGGGTCCGGATCTCAGGGTCGGTCCCCGATGTGCGGCGAGCCGCGACGGACCACGATGGGGTCATGTCCAGAACGAGCACCAACGACCTCCCATCCGAGCTCCGGTCCCTGTGGCGGACCCGTCCCGTCCGGACCCCGGACGATTCCAAAGTCGCCGGCGTCTGCGGCGGGTTCGGTCGGCGCTACGGCATCGACCCGGTCCTCTTCCGCGTCGCGTTCGTCGTCGCCGCCCTGTGGGGTGGGGCGGGCGTATTCCTCTACGCGCTGATGTGGCTGCTCCTGCGCTCCGCCGGGGACGAGGCCTCCTCCGGGGAGGCGCTCATCGGGAAGGGCCGGGCGTCGGGCTCCAAGGTCACCGCGGTATTCCTTGTCGTCGTCGTCCTAGCGTCCGCCCCCACCATCGGCGGCTCCGGTGAGTCCCTCTTCGTGGGCGCCGGGTTCCTCATGGTCGCGGCGATGCTCGCCGGCTGGTATGGACTGCACCGACGCACCCCTGAACCACCCGCCGGGTGGGTGGAGGTCTCCTCGGTGCGACCACCTTCGGCGCACGGGGCGGGCGCGACCACGGCCTCCGGCGCGTGGCGTGCGCCCGGGTCCGCCCAGGAACCCGGCTCCGGCCCTGACGCTCCCTTCGGTCCCCCGGTGCCGCCCTCATGGGACCCGCTCGGCGCCGCGCCGTTCGCCTGGGACCTGCCCGACCCCGGTGCCGCCCCCGCGCCGACCGCCCCCGCCCGGCCCCGATCGCGACTGACCAAGATCACGCTCGGCCTGGCGCTCATCGCGGCAGCGGTCGCCACGGGCCTGTCCACCTTGGGCGGGGTCACCTGGCTCGACGCCACACGGATCACCGCGATCGCCCTTGCGGTGGTGGCCAGCGGCCTTCTCGTCGGCGCCGTCACCCGCCGCGGCCACGGGCTCCTGGTGGTGGCCGGCCCGCTTGCCGGGTTCGTGTTGCTCGCCTCGCTGGTCCAGGTCACCCCGGGCGACTGGGGGAACATCGGCAACCAGCGCGTGGAGATCACCTCCCCCGCCCAGCTCGACACGCCGATCACTCACGAACTGGGCAACATCACCGTCGACATGCGAGGGCTCGAGCTGGACCGCGACCGCAACTACAGCATCACGAACGCGGTCGGTGATGTGCGGGTGCTGCTGCCCGACGGGCTCGTCGTGGAGGCCGACTGCCGAACAGATATCGGCTCCGTCGACTGCCCCGACCGCCCCGACGACACCAATGGACCGGTCCTGACCCTGGACATCACCAACGACATGGGAAACGTGAAGGTCATCCGATGAGCACGAACACACACCCCGCCGACGGCCCCGAGAATCCCACTGCGGGCTTCTCGCCCGACCACCCGACACAGACTGAGCCACCCCTCTACGAGCCCCTGCCCTACGGCGCCGGGTTCTCCGACCCCAATTCACCGGGATTCGGTGTCTTCTCCGAGCCCGCACCCACCCACGCCACCGCAGTCGAGGTAGTAGAGCGGCGGCGGTCCGGATCCCCGGTCCTCGCGGTGGCCGGGGTGGCCTCGCTAGCGGTCGCCGTGTGGGCGATCCTCGGTGCGCCAGTGATCACCCCGACCGTCCTGCTCGCCGCAGGACTCATCGGAACCGTGCTCGTCGGGTTGATGATGGTCGTCCGCCGCTGACACGCCCCCTCCCGCCCGAACGGCGGGACAACCGGTCGGTCCCGTGTCCCGGGCCCGGCCGGTTGTTACGGTCGGGCCATGGCACCGTTACCGGACCCCTCCCCCGACGTCTCCACCGGTGCTCCGACCGCGGGCCTCGCCGAGACGACAATCTCCCGGGTCTGGGAACTGCGACGGCAGGCTGAAAAGCAGGCCGGGGGGACCCGCGTGGCCGTGGGGGCGCTCGTGGCAGTCGGGATCGTCGTGATCGCCAGCCCAGGCCTCGTGCCCGGCGGCGTGGCAACGACACTCGTCGGCTTTCTCGCCGTGGCCGCGATCGCGATCACCGGCGGCTTCATCGCTTCCCACCGGGCGAGCGTCCGGGGCCACACCGGCACCATCGAGAGCATGGGGCCGCTGCGGCACCGGTGGTGGCGCAACCCCGCCCTCGTGGGGCCCGCCATATTCACCGTGGTCTTCCTCGGGAACCTCTTCGGCGTGTTGGACAACTGGCCCGTCATCATCGGTTGCGCGGTCGCGATGGGGTGTGCAACCGCGCTCGTCCTGCCGCGATACGAGACGGCCGATCACCTCACCGGATCGCGGCTTGAGAACCCGCCCGAGCTGACAACCGGCACCGTCACCGCAGTCGCGGAGGGCGAACTTGCCCCGGACGTCCTGGAACTGCTGCTCCTGCAACATCACACCGGCGAGCGGCGCATCGCGTGGTGCGCCGACGTCCTCAACACCGAGCCTGCCGACATCCGGGGCCGCATCGCCCGCGGCCGACGTTGGCTCGAGCTACCGGCTACCGAGGTTCACGACCCCGCCGCCGCGGGCTGGGTCCGGCTCACTGCCGACGGCCGCGAGGCCCTCGGTTACGTCTAAGTCACTCCCACTCGATGGTGCCCGGCGGCTTACTCGTCACGTCCAGCACCACGCGGTTGACGTCCGGTACCTCGTTGGTGATGCGGTTGGAGATCAGCGCGAGTGTCTCGTACGGCACGCGCGTCCAGTCGGCGGTCATGGCGTCCTCGGAACTCACCGGCCGCAGCACGATCGGGTGCCCGTAGGTCCGGCCGTCGCCCTGCACGCCCACCGAGCGGACATCCGCCAGCAGGACCACCGGGCACTGCCACACGGTGGAGTCCAGGCCGGCGGCGGTCATCTCCTCGCGCACGATCGCGTCCGCCGCGCGCAGGGTCTCCAGCCGGTCGCGGTCAACGGCGCCGACGATGCGGATCGCCAGGCCCGGACCGGGGAACGGATGGCGGCTGACGATCGCCTCGGGCAGGCCGAGCTCGCGGCCCACTGCCCGGACCTCGTCCTTGAACAGCAGCCGCAGCGGCTCGACGAGGGTGAACTCCACGTCGTCCGGCAGTCCGCCCACGTTGTGGTGGCTCTTGATGTTGGCCGTGCCAGCGCCGCCGCCGGACTCCACGACGTCCGGGTAGAGGGTGCCCTGGACGAGGAAGTCGACGGAGGAGGCCGCACCGTCCCCGCCGCCCTGGAGCTCGAGCGCCTGAGTCACCGCCCGCTCGAACGACCGGATGAACTCGCGGCCGATGATCTTGCGCTTGGTTTCGGGATCGGTGACGTCGGCGAGGTGCCCGAGGAAGACCTCGGAATCGTCGAGCGTGATGAGTCGGGCCCCGGTAGCGGCGACGAAGTCGTTCTCGACCTGCTCGCGCTCGCCCGCCCGGAGCAGTCCGTGGTCGACGAACACACAGGTGAGGCGGTCACCGATCGCACGCTGGACAAGCGCGGCCGCGACGGCAGAGTCGACGCCACCGGACAGACCGCAGATTGCATGACCGTCGCCGATCTGTTCGCGGACGGCCTCCACCAGCTGGTCGGCGATGTTCGAGGCGGTCCACGTCGGTTCGAGCCCGGCGACCTCCGTGAGGAATCGGCTCAGCACCTGCTGTCCGTGTGGCGAGTGCAACACCTCCGGGTGGTACTGCACTCCCGCCATCCGACGCTCAGTGCACTCGAACGCCGCGACCGGGGCGCCGGGTGACGACGCGGTGACGGTGAACCCGTCCGGCGCGGCCGTGACCGCGTCACCGTGGCTCATCCACACCGGATGATGCTCCGGCAGACCGCCGTGCAGCACGCCGCCGGAGACGGTCACATCGGTCCGCCCGTACTCGCGGCTGCCCGTGTGGGCGACCTCCCCGCCGAGCGCACCGGCCATCGCCTGGAAGCCGTAACAGATGCCGAACACCGGCAGGCCCAACTCCAACACCGCCGGGTCGAGCGAGGGCGCGTCGTCGGCGTAGACACTGGAGGGCCCGCCGGACAACACCAGCGCCACCGGATCCTTGGCACGGATCTCCTCCACCGTCGCGGTGTGCGGGATCACCTCGGAATAAATACGCGCCTCGCGCACGCGTCGCGCGATGAGCTGCGCGTACTGGGCGCCGAAGTCCACTACGAGGACTGGTCGGGGCGCTACCGCCTCGGCGGCGATCTGGGAGTCGGTCTGTGCGTTCTCGGCCACGGGGTCGAGTCTAGGCCCCGCACCGGTCCGCGCCGCCCCCGGATACCGCACGCGTCGACCCCGGCCATCAGCAGAGCCGTCTCCTCCGCCGCCCGGCCCACCCACTGCCGTAGAGAGACACTTCAGCGACCAGACCCGCCCGCGGCGGCCATGAGAGACACTTCATCGATAGTCACCCGCCGAGGAGAGGCACCCGATGGAACGTATGACGGGTCTGGACGCGAGTTTTCTGTATCTGGAGACCCCGGAACAGCAGATGGTGATCAACGGCATCGTGCACCTCGATGTCTCCACCGTCGCCGAGGGCTACTCGTTCGCACGCATGCGCAGCGGGCTGGCCCGGCGGGTCAAGGAGATCCCTCCTTTCCGTCGGAAAATCTACGACTCACGCCTCAATGTGGGACACCCTGCGTGGGTCGAGGACTTCGACTTCGACATCGACAGCCACGTCAAGCTGATCGAGATGGAGCCGGGCGCCGACGAGGACGAGTTCCTCACTCTCTGCGGAGAGCTCGCGTCGACACCATTGGACCGCGCACGGCCGCTGTGGAAGGCCTGGTTCATCGAGCGCCGCAGATCGGGGCAGGACGCGACCGTGACCGTGTCCGTGTTCTACCGCGTCCACCACGCGGTGATCGACGGCATGCTGGGCTCCGAGCTGCTGTCCACTCTCGCCGCCACTGACGCCTCCACCCCGCCGCAGGATTCGGCGCTGATCCGGACGCACGTCGGTAACCCGAACCCGGTGCAACTCATCCTCGGCGGCGTGCGCGACCTCATCGGCCGCCCGGCCGCGTTCTTCCGACTACTCCCGGAGACACTGGGGATTCCCCGCGAGATGAAGCGTGTCCGAGAGCAGGTCGGCAGCACCGAGTCGATGCCCGCACCGTTCACGGCGCCCCGGACGGTGTTCAACCGTGCCCTGACCCCGCGCCGGGCGCTCGCGACCGCCACCCTCGATCTGGCAGAGGTCCGAGAGGTCAAGGACCTCCTCGGCGGGACGATCAACGACGTCCTGCTCACCGTGATCGGCGGGGCCGTGCAGTCCTATCTGCAGGCGTACGACACCGCCCCGGAAGCCCCGATGGTCGCGGTCGTCCCCATGTCCATCCGCGCGGACACCCCGCCCACCGGCGCCAACCAGGTCTCGGCGATGTTCGCCACCCTGGCGACCGATGAGCCCGACCCGGTTGAGCGGTACAACAAGATCGCCGCGTCGTCTGCCGTCGCCAAGAAGCAGGCCGGCAGCATCCGGCCAGCACTGTTGGAGAACTGGGGGCGGATGAGCCCACGCTCGATGCTCAACGCGGGGATGAAGGCGTACGAATTTCTCCGCCTGGGGGACGTACATCCCGTGATCTACAACTTCATCATCTCCAACGTGCCTGGCCCTAAGCAGCCGATCTATTTCTTGGGGGCCAGGATCACCCGTATCCACCCGTTCGGGCCACTGCTGCACGGCGCCGGCCTTTCGGTGACCAGTCTGTCGTTCGACAACCATCTCGATCTGGGGGTCATCACGTGCGAGCATCTCCTGCCCGACCCCACGTCGGTCGCCCGCGGGATCGAGACAGCACTCGAGGAACTGCTGGCGGCGGCCCGTGCCGGGGCACCTACCGGCACGGTGTGACCCACCGACCGCCCGCATCAATCAGAGAGGTCTCCGATGGAAAGAATGACCGGCTTCGATGCCAGCCTGCTGTACCTGGAAACGGAACAGCAGCCACTCGTCGTGGGCGGGATCATCTGCCTCGACGTCTCCGGGCTCCACGGGGGGTACTCCTTCGAACGCTTCCGGACGGAAGTCGCACGACGCGTCAAGCAGATCCCCGAGCTGCGCCGCAAAATCTACGACTCCCCGCTCAACCTCGGGCGGCCGGCGTGGGTCGAGGAATACCACCTCGACGTGACCGATCATGTCCGATGCGTCGTGGTAGACGAGCCCGGTGATGAACGCGCGGTCTTCGAGGCGTGCGGAAGGCTGGGGAGTCGTCCGCTCGACCGGTCCCGGCCCCTGTGGGAGATCTGGGTGCTGGAGGGGCTGGCGGAATCACACACGGTGGCCGTCTACTTCCGGGCCCACCACGCGATCCTCGACGGGGCGACCAGCACCGAGATCCTGCGCACGTTCGGTGCGGCGGGGCGTGATCCCTCACCCCGGGATCTCGAGCCGGTCCGCGTCGAGGCCGGCGGAACCAATCTCCTCAGGCTGGTGGCCGGCGGCCTCTGGGACTTCTCCGTGCGCCGCCCGCTCACTTTGTCGCGGCTCGTGCCGGAGGCCCTCACGTTGCCATTCACCTTGCGCAGGTCGACGGCTGGCGGCAAGTCGGCCGACGCGGAACCGGGTGAGGCGGGCCAGGTTAGGCCCCCGAACAGTAGACCATTCACCGCTCCCAGGACGCGGTTCAACGCCACGGTCACACCCCGCCGGTCGGTCTGGGGGGCCTCGCTCGATTTGGAGGCGATGAAGGAGATCAAGGACGCGCACGAGGTGACGGTGAACGACGTGTTCCTCACCGTGGTGGGGGGCGGGCTCCGCAGGTACCTGCGTATGCACGAAGACCTGCCGGAGAAGCCACTGATCGCGGTTGTCCCGGTCTCAACGCGGGGAGACGGCCAGACCCAGGGCCATAACCGGGTGACGGTGTTGTTCGCCTCGCTGGGAACGGACATTGAGGACCCGCTCAGCCGGCTGCAGGCGGTGGCCGCACGCACCAGCAGGGGTAAGAAGCAGACGAGCAGCGGGATGCGGCCCGGCTTCATCCAGGACCTCGCCACCCTGACGCCGGCCACGACGGTGTCATTGTTCATGCGGTTGTACGGCGATTTTCGTCTCGCCGACATGCACCCGGTGATCCACAACCTCATCGTCTCGAACATCCCAGGCCCCCGGGAGCAGGTGGAGTTTCTCGGCGCGCGGGTCACTCATCTCTACCCGATGGGGCCGCTGATGCACGGATCCGGCCTGTCCGTTACCGCGATGTCCCTGGGCGGTTCACTGGACGTGGGTTTCAACGCGTGCGAGCATCTGGTCCCCGACGTCGATTTATTCGCCGACGGGGTGCGTGAATCGATGGACCGGTTACTGGAACTCACCCGCGCACGAGCCAGCGGTGAACCCGGCGCCCGGTAACGCCGCCGCCACCTCGGTCAGGTAGCGCCGCCGCACTGGGACGGATCTCAGCTGACCCCGACGATCGGCAGTCTCAGCGCGCCGGGCGCCGCCTCGGGGACGACCGGCGAGGTCGGTGCGACCGGCGCGACGCGCCGGTAGGTTTCCCCCTGCGCCGGCCGGGTGTCGGTCTCGCCCTTGTTCGGCCACATCGACATGGCGCGCTCGGCTTGCGCCGTGATGCTCAACGCCGGGTTGACCCCGAGGTTTGCGGAGATCGTCGAGCCGTCCACGATGTGCATCGTGGGGTAGTTCCACACGCGGTGGTACGGGTCCACGACCCCGGTCTCCGGCGAGTCGGAGATAGCGCAACCGCCGAGGAAATGCGCAGTGAGCGGGATGTCGGCGATCTCGCCCCAGGTGCCGCCGGCCAGTCCCCCGATCTTGTCGGCGGCGCGTCTCGTGGCCTCATTGCCTGCCGGGATCCACGACGGGTTGGGCTCGCCGTGGCCCTGCTTGCTGGAGACGAACCGGAAGGGGCCCAGCCGCTTGACGAACGTCTGCAGCGAGTTGTCCAGGTTCTGCATGACCAGCAGGATCACCGACCGCTGGCTCCAGCGCCGCAGGTGGATTAGCTGGAACAGCGCGAAGGGGTTCTTGCGGATCTCGGCCAGCAGTTTGCGCCAACGCGGGGTGTCGCCGCCCCCGTCGGTGAGCAGTGTCTGCAGCACGGCGATGGCATTGGAGCCCTTGCCGTAGCGGACGGGCTCGATGTGGGTGTCGGAGCGGGGATGGAACGACGACGTGATGGCCACCCCCTCGGAGAAGTCCTGTTCCGGCTTGTACTCCGTGCGCATCGCCCCGAGGATCGACTCAGAGTTCGTGCGCGTGAGTTTGCCGAGAGCCCCCGAGAGCCGGGGCAGCGATCCGTCGTCCTTGGCGTAATGCAGCAGGTGCTGGGTCCCCCACGTCCCAGCCGCCACGACCACCTGTCCGGCGGTGACGGTGGTGGTGCGCTTGCCGCGCCGAGTCCACGCACCGGTGCGCTCGAGGGTGACCTCCCAGGTCCCGTCGCCGCGCTCGCGGAGCCCGCTGACGGTGGTGCGGTCCAGGACGCGGGCGCCCGCACGTTCGGCGAGGCCGAGGTAGTTCTTCAGCAGGGTGTTCTTGGCGCCGTGGCGGCAGCCGGTCATGCACTCGCCGCACTCGATGCACGCGGTGCGGTCCGGGCCCACGCCTCCGAAGTACGGGTCGGACACCGTCTCCCCGGGCTGGCCCTCGCCGCCGGTCTTCGCCCCGAAGAACACGCCGACCGGGGTGTAGACGAAGGTGTCCTCCGCCCCCATATCCGCGGCGATCTCCTTGATGATGTCGTCGGAGTTGGTGTGGGTGGGGTTGGTGACCACGCCGAGCATGCGTCGACCCTGGTCGTAGTAGGGGGACAGTTCGTCATCCCAGTCGGTGATGTGCGCCCACTGCGGGTCGTTGAAGAACGGCGCCTGCGGCTTGTACAGCGTATTGGCGTAGTTGAGTGAACCGCCGCCCACGCCCGCACCGGCGAGGATCATCACGTCGCGCAGCATGTGCACGCGCTGGAGGCCGAAGAGCTTGAGTTTCGGCGCCCACACATAGCGGTTGAGCCGCCACGAGGTCTTGGGAAAGTCGTCGTCCTCGAAGCGACGGCCGGCCTCTGCCACCGTGACGCGATACCCCTTCTCCGACAGTCGCAGCGCGGTGACGCTCCCGCCGAATCCGGAACCAACCACGAGGACGTCCACATCGGTATCCGTCGGGGTGGAACGGGGCCGAGTCGAGGTCGAATACGCGTGCGCGTGCGACGTCATGGTAAAACTCCCAGTGTGGTCGATGATGGACATCACACTACCCCAGCACCATCGAACTTACCCGACAGTAGCCCTCTCTTTGTCCACCGGGAACTGGCGGTACCGGAGCAGGTCAGGGCCGGACGGACAGGTCGACCTTCTGGAAACTCTTGACGTCCGAGTATCCGCACTTAGCCATCGCGCGACGTAGACCGCCCATGAGGTTCCGGGTCCCGTCGGGGATGCTCGTCGGCCCCTCGAGGAGCTCCACCAGAGGAGCCAACGCCGTTTCGTCCTCGATCTCCGTGACAAGTCCGCGCGGCACGTTGGGATGCGCCGCCACGGAGTTCCAGTAAACCCCACGACCCGGCGATTGCAGCGCTCCGGCCAACAGTGGGCCGAGCACGACAGCGTCCGCGCCACACGCGATCGCCCGCGCGATGTCGCCGGAAGTGTAGATGTCCCCGTCTGCGAGGACGTGGACATATCGGCCCCCCGTCTCGTCGAGGTAGTCGCGGCGCGCGGCGGCCGCATCCGCGATCGCCGTGGCCATGTGGACCTCCATACCGAGAACCGGCCCAGTCGTGGTGACCCCGTCGGCACCCCCGTACCCCACGATCACGCCAGCGGCGCCGGTGCGCATGAGGTGTAGTGCGGTCTTGTAGTCCACGACGCCGCCGGCGATTACCGGGACATCCAGACCGCCGATGAACTCCTTGAGGTTCAACGGGGCGTCTTCGCCACTGACGTGCTCGGCCGAGATGATCGTGCCCTGCACGACCAGTAGATCGATTCCGGCCGCGACGAGTCCCGGGGTGAGGTCGCGCGCGTGCTGCGGCGAGACTCGCACCGCGACCGTCGCTCCCCCGTCGCGGATACGGCTCACCGCGGCGGCGAGCAACTCACGGTCGACCGGCGCCCGGTGCAGCTCCTGTAGCCGCGCCAAGGCCCGGTGTCCGGTCACGTCCTCCAATGCGAGCTCCCGCAACTCGTCGATCACGGCCTCGGGGTCGGCGTGACGAGCCCAGAGCCCCTCACCGTTGAGCACGGCCAGCCCGCCGAGTCCGGAGAACTCCACCGCCGAGGACGGAGAGACCACGGCATCGGTCGGGTGGGTCATCACCGGGATGTCCATCTGGTAGGCGTCGATCTGCCAGGATGTGGACACCTCCTTGGAGCTACGTGTCCGGCGGGAGGGGACGAGGTCCACCTCGCCCAGTCCGTACATCCGACGGGCCTCGCGGCCCAGACCGATCTCGACAACGTTGCGCACGCTACTTCAGTCCTTGACGTTGTAGTTGGGAGCCTCGACCGTCATCTGGATCGCGTGCGGGTGGCTCTCCCTGAGCCCCGCCGCCGTGATCTGGACGAACTGGGAACGGTTCATCTCCGGGATGGTGGCCGCTCCGGTGTACCCCATCCCGGCTCGCAGGCCACCGGCGAGCTGATGGAGCACCTGGGCGACGTCGCCCCGGTACGGGACCCGCCCCTCGATCCCCTCGGGAACCAGCTTCTCCTCGGACAGGACGTCGTCCTGGAAGTAGCGGTCCTTAGAGAACGACTTCTCCTGCCCGGGCTTGCCGCGCCCGCGCATCGCGCCCAGAGAGCCCATTCCGCGGTAAACCTTGTACTGCTTGCCGTCGACGAAGATCAGCTCACCCGGCGACTCGGTGCAGCCCGCGAGCAGCGACCCGAACATGCAGGCCGACGCGCCGGCGGCGATCGCCTTGGCCACGTCACCGGAGTACTGCATTCCACCGTCCGCGATGACGGGGATCCCCGCGGCCTGCGCGGCCACCGAGGCCTCGAGGATCGCGGTGATCTGGGGGGCTCCCACACCAGCGACCACCCGGGTGGTGCAGATCGAGCCGGGGCCGATCCCTACCTTGATGGCATCGGCACCCGCATCGATCATCGCCTGCGCGGCGCCGCGGGTGGCGAGGTTGCCGCCGATCACCTGCACGCGGTCGCCGAGCTCACGCTTGACTCGCGCGACCATGTCGAGAGCATTGCGATTGTGGGCGTGGGCGGTGTCGACCACCAGTGCGTCCACCCCGGCGTCGGTGAGGGCACCGGCACGCTGCCAGGCGTCGTCCCCGGTCCCGATGGCGGCCGCCACGCGCAGTCGGCCATCCGAGTCCTTTGTGGCGTCGGGGTGCTTCTCGGTCTTGACGAAGTCCTTGACCGTGATGAGACCGGTCAGACGCCCGTCGCCGTCGACGATCGGTAGCTTCTCGATCTTGTGTCGGCGTAGCAGCCCGAGCGCCGCTTCCGCGGTGACACCTTCGCGCGCGACAACCAGAGGGGCCCGGGTCATGACCTCGTCGACCCGCCGGGACTTGTCCATCTCGAACCGCATGTCACGGTTGGTGATGATGCCGACCAACTCGCCGCGTTCATCGGTCACCGGCAGCCCGGAGATGCGGTAACGGGCGCACTTCTCGTCCACCTCGGCGAGAGTGTCGCTGGGCGCACAGGTCACCGGGTCCGTGACCATGCCAGCCTCGGACCGCTTGACGGTCTCGACCTGGGCGGCCTGGTCTCCCACGGACAGGTTGCGGTGCAGCACGCCGATACCGCCCTGGCGGGCCATGGCGATCGCCATCCGGGCCTCCGTCACCGTGTCCATCGCGGACGAGATCAACGGGACGCGGAGGGTGATCTCGCGGGTCAACTGCGTACTGGTGTCGACCTCGCTGGGGACCACCTCGGACGCGGCCGGAAGTAGGAGAACGTCGTCGAACGTCAGGCCCACCATCGCGACCTTGGTCGGGTCGTCGCCGCCGGTACGCACGGGGCCATTCGACTCGCTCATCTGCCGTCCTCCTGTGGGTCGTCTCAGTGCTGCCTCTTGAGGATAGTGGTTCCGGTGGCCGTGGCCCGAACCGTCGCCCCGTGAGACCGTGGTCACGGGTACGGTGGGGGCGTGAACGATCCCCTACGGCACGGAATGCCGCCCGACCCGTTCGCCGGCGATCCGGATGATCCGGCCGCGGAACTGGCCGAACTCGACCCCGTTGACGACGGCTTGCCCGCAGGTCCCCTCGACGACGACGAACGGCGGGCGATAGAGGAGGACCTCGCGGACCTCGCGGAGTTCCGCCGCTTGCTGGCCCCGATCGGGGTGAAGGGTGTCGCGGTCCAGTGCGACGATTGCGCCGAGGACCACTATCACGAGTGGGACATGCTCCGCGCCAATCTCATGCAACTTCTCGAGGACGGCTCGTTGCTGCCGCATGAGCCTGCCTTCGACCCCATCCCGGACGACTACGTCACGTGGGAGTACTGCCGCGGTTACGCGGATGCCGCCCGGGCAGTGCGCCCGCGTCGGCTGAACTGGCGCCGCTGACCTCGACAGACTGATCCCCGTCCCTCTCCCAGGGGCGGGGATCACGTCGTTCACCACTCATGCGAGGCAACGGCCGTCACCGCGGAAACCGGGCCCAGGGGCCGCGCAGATCCCCGCGATCACTTGGTCGGCGCGACCGACGGCGGGGTCTGCCGGGGAGTGGTCGGCGCCGGCTGCGTAGGGGTGGGAACCTGGGTCACCGTGGTGCGGATCGGAGGCGGCGCCGGGGTAGTCCCGTCGTCATTCGCGTCCTGATGGTGGCGTCCCGTCGTGGGCGACAGGAAATCCTGGAGCCGCTGGGTGTCGATCGGAATCTGGAGCGTTGTGGAGATCCGCAGCCCATCCAGCGGGAGCGGGATTACGGGCATTCCCTGTGGCGGCGGGGGAATCAAGTTGGAGGGTAGCGGATTCGGCACGCCCGGTACGAGTGTCGCCGCGCCCGGGGCGGGAGCGGGCGACGGGGCTGGCACCGGTGCCGGTGCGGGCGACGGGACGGCGCTCGGCGTCACCCGGCTGAGATCGCGTTTGATGGCATCGCGCCGCTTCATCAACTCGACCCGCTCGGAAGCGTCAGAGACCTCATCGAGCCGCTCGCTCACCTCCGCGAGCAGTCGTTCGGCCTCGTCCGTATCCCCTTCACGGGCGGCGAGATCAGCGGCCGTGAGGTACTCACTGAGATCGTTGACGAGCTCGACGTTTCCGGCACGATCGGAGAACATCGTCTTGGAGACCCCCCAGAGCGGGTCACCTGGCATCGCACTGTGAGCGGCGACGGACAGTCCGCCGACTATCACGGCGGCCACGGCGGCCGCACCGATCACCGCCTGCCACAGTGCCGGCCGCTGGCCGTGATGTTGCCCACTCGACAGCGCGAACCTGCGCCGCGGCCACAGAGAGGAGACGTTCGGAGCGAGCGCCGCCTCGATCTCCTCGTCTCCCGGCAGCTCCGGCAGCTCGGCTGCGCTCACCTCGGCGCGCCAGTTCGCAAGCAGCGCGATCAGGGTCTCGTCGCCCTCGGGGCGGTCACCACGGCCGAGCGAATCGAGAAGTGCGTCGTCGCGGTTCAGTGCGAACCAGTCCACGTCATGCTCGGCGAGCGAGGCGTCATCGTCCCGGGTGCCGGGATCGACTTCGTCGTCGTTCATCGCCATCGCTCCTCTCCATCCTGCTCGATCCTCGCCCGGAGTTGCTTCATCGCCCGGTGTTGGGCGACCCGCACGGCTCCGGCCGTGCTGTCGACGATCTCCGCGGTCTCCTCAGCGGAGAGTCCGACCACGACACGCAGCCGGATTATCTCCCGCTGCTTCTCTGGCAGGGTGCCGAGGAGGCGGCTCACCGCTCTCGACACCTCGCCATCGAGGACGTAATCCTCCGGGCCCGTGTCGGTCGAGAGCACCTCGGGGAGGTACTCCACGGGATCGGACTTGTTCCGCGAGGCGCCACGATGGGCGTCCGCGACCTTGTGGGCCGCAATCCCGTACACGAAGGCCATGAAGGGACGTCCCTGGTCGCGGTACCCCGGCAGTGCCGAGAGAACCGCGATCAAAACTTCTTGAGCGACATCGTCAGCAGACAGGTTGACCCTCTCCGAGCCACCGACGCGGGAGCGGCAATACCGCACCACACCGGGTCGCACGAGTTCCAGCACCCGCGCAGCGGCGGTACGGTCACCCTTGACCGCATCGGCTACGGCGAGTTCCAACTCGTCTGCTGTACCTGTCATCGGATATCGGGGGCCCCGTGTTACACGGATGTGTTACGGGGCACGGCCTTTCTCTCGAGTCGCGACGGGTCCCACATCCCGGCCGTACGGCGACCGGTGTGGCTCGGGCCCAGAATAGGCATGTGACCCCTGTGCCGGGGGACTACTGGTGAGCGTCAAGCGTAACCGCTGCGGGTCACTCGGGACCACGCGACCGGCCCGGAACGGCCCACGGGCCCCGCGCTCCTTGGCGAGGAGTGCGGGGCCCGTGGGCGACCGAGATCAGTGCGAGTGGCCGGCGTGCGAATGCCCGCCGGTGCCCTTCTCCTCGGGCTTCTCGACGATCGCCGTCTCTGTCGTGAGGACCATCCGGGCCACCGAGCATGCGTTGACGACGGCCGAGGACGTCACCTTCACCGGGTCGATGATCCCGGCGGAGATCAGATCGCCGTACTCCCCCGTGGCGGCGTTGAACCCGTCACGCGGACCCATCTCGGAGACCTTGCTCACGACGACGGACCCGTCCTCACCGGCGTTCGCAGCGATCCAGAACAGCGGCGCGGACAGTGCCTTGCGCACCACGTTCACCCCGACGGCCTCGTCGGCGTCGGAGGTGTCGGCGGCGAGCCGCTCGAGGGCCGCGGCCGCCTGGACGAGTACGGAGCCACCGCCGGCGATGACGCCCTCCGCGACGGCCGCCTTGGCCGAGTTGACGGCGTCCTCGACGCGGAGCTTGCGCTCGGTCAGTTCGGTCTCGGTGGCCGCGCCCACGCGGATCACGGCGACACCTCCGGCGAGCTTGGCGATGCGCTCCTCGAGCTTCTCGCGGTCCCAGTCGGAGTCGGTGGCCTCGGCCTCACGGCGCAGCTGTGCGACGCGGGCGTCGACGTCCGCCTGGTCACCGGCACCGTCGACGATAATCGTCTCGTCCTTGGACACGGTCACCCGCCGTGCCTGACCGAGGACCTCCAACCCGCACTCGGACAGCTTCATTCCCAGGTCCGGACTGACGACCTGACCCTTGGTGATGATCGCCAGGTCCTCCTGGAAGGCCTTGCGGCGGTCACCGAAGAACGGGGCCTTGATCGCGACGACCTTGAGGGTCTTCCGGATCGAGTTGACCACCAGGGTCGACAGCGCCTCACCGTCGACGTCCTCGGCGATGATCAGCAGCGGCTTGCCGGTCTCGGCGACCTTCTCCAGGAGCGGAAGCAGATCCGGCAGGGAGCTGATCTTCTCGCGGTGGAGCAGGATGAGGACGTCTTCCTGGATGGCCTTCTGCTCGTCGGGGTCGGTGACGAAGTACGGCGAGAGGAAACCCTTGTCGAACGCGACGCCCTCGGTGACCGCCACCTCGGTGTGCAGCCCCTGCGACTCCTCGACCGAGACGACGCCGTTGACACCGACGGCGTCCATGGCCTCGGCGACCATGCGGCCGATCTCGGGATCACGCGAGGACACGGTCGCCACCTGGGCGACCGCGTCGGAGTCGGAGACCGGCGTCGCCGAGGACCGCAGGAACTCGACGACTGCGGCGGAAGCCTTGTCGATGCCCTTGCCCATCGCCATCGGGTTGGAACCGGCGGCCACGTTCCGCAGCCCCTGACGGATGAGCGCCTGCGCGAGCACGGTGGCGGTGGTGGTGCCGTCGCCGGCGACGTCGTTGGTCTTCGTGGCGACGCTCTTGACCAGCTGGGCACCGAGGTTCGCGAACGGCTCTTCGAGCTCGATCTCGCGGGCGATGGAGACGCCGTCGTTGGTGACGGTGGGCCCACCGAACGCCTTGGCGAGCACCACGTGGCGCCCCTTCGGACCGAGTGTGACCTTGACGGTGTTGGCGAGCTCGTCAACACCGGCGAGCATGCCCTTGCGGGCCTCCTCGTCGAATGCGATCAATTTGGACATTGATGGAACTCCTGGAGGGAAGTGGGTGGTCGTGACGGACGGATACCGCGAGGTGAGACACCTCCGCCCCGGCGGTGCCTGGCACTGGCCGGCGCCGCCGGGGCGGAGGTCAACAGCTCACGTCAGTCGATGACCGCGAGAACGTCACGCGAGGAGAGGATCAGGTACTCCTTGCCCTCGTACTTGATCTCGGTGCCGCCGTACTTCGAGTAGATGACCTTGTCCCCCTCCTTGATGTCCATGGGGATGCGGTCGCCGTCCTCGTCGAAGCGGCCCTTACCGACCGCGACGACGGTGCCCTCCTGGGGCTTCTCCTTGGCGGTGTCCGGGATGACGAGACCGGACGCCGTGGTGGTCTCGGCCTCAAGGGCCTCGACGAGAATCTTGTCCTCAAGCGGCTTGATCGCCACGATGATCCTCCCGTATGGGGTGTGGTCACCCGGATACCGGGCGACTCAGAGTGTGGTTCAACAGGTCGGGACGCCGGTGGGCGGCCCGTGGTTTATGTCCGACCCGGACTACCGCGTACACCGTCGCGGGTGGTGCCCTCGGAGCTCCGTGTCTATTGGCACTCTACACAGGCGAGTGCCAGCACTCAAGGAAACCGTGTGCGGGTGCACTACCGTCAGCGTTCGTCGCGAGACCGCGGCACGAATCGCAGGCGCATCCCTCGCGCTACGCGACCTGGGTGACCTGGACCGGCAACCCGGGGTCGGCCGCCACGGTCAGTGGACTGGGCGCGGCACCCGCGGCGAGCAGTGCTGAGGCGACCCCCACCACCATCGCGCCGTTGTCAGTACACAGCCGCGGCCGCGGGACACGTAGGGCCAGGCCCGCATCTGCACACCGCTGGGCGGCGAGTTCGCGCAGTCGCGAGTTGGCGGCGACCCCACCACCGATGAGCAGCGTGTCCACGCCCAGATCGGTGCAGGCCCGGACCGCCTTCACAGTGAGCACGTCGGCCACGGCCTCCTGGAAGGAAGCAGCGACGTCTGCCACCTCGAGTTCGTCTCCGTCACGCTCGGCTGCTTCGATGCGGCGCGCGACGGCGGTCTTGAGTCCGGAGAAGGAGAAGTCGTACCGTGCGTCCCGGGGGCCGGTCATCCCGCGCGGAAACGGGATCGCACGGGGATCCCCGACCCCGGCGAGTCGGTCGATCACCGGCCCGCCCGGGTACCCCAGGCCGAGAAGGCGGGCCACCTTGTCGTACGCCTCGCCGGCGGCGTCGTCGAGGGTCGAGCCGAGCTCGACGACCGGCTCGGCGAGAGAGCGCACGTGCAGCAGCTGGGTGTGCCCACCGGAGACAAGCAGGGCGACGCACTCGGTCAGCGGCCCGCCGTCGAACCCCGCGACCGCGACATGGCCGACGAGGTGGTTGACGGCGTAGAACGGAACCCCCCACGCGGCCGCGTAGGCCTTGGCCGCGGACGAGCCCACCAGCAACGCACCGGAAAGACCGGGCCCGATCGTCGCGGCGACGGCGTCCGGGCGCTCCACGCCGGCCTCGGCGAGGGCAGCGCGGACGGTGGGTACGAGCGCCTCGAGGTGCGCCCGGGAGGCGATCTCCGGCACCACACCGCCGAACCGGGCGTGCTCGGACATCGATGAGGCGACCACGTCGGACAGCAACTCGGCTCTACCGTCGTCGTCCACCCGAGCGACGGCGACGCCCGTCTCGTCGCATGAACTCTCTATCCCCATGACGGTCCTCACCGGCTTCTCCCCTTCGCTCCATCGCGCTCGCGACCGCCCACCGCTGGCCTCACCATGAGGTGCGCATCGGCCATGCTGGGTCGGTAGTACCGGGGCCGCAGCCCCACCACCTCGAATCCGTGGGTCTCGTACAGGGTGCGGGCCGGCACGTTGTCGGTCCGCACGTCCAGCACCACCGGCGCCATGTCGGCGTCCGCGACGTCGAGCATGCGGCGCAGCAGTGCGCGTCCGATCCCGCGTCCCTGAAAACTCGGATCGACCCCGATGGTGTGCACCTCGTATTCCCGGTCGCCCTCGGGCCCGAGCGCGGCGAGCACGGCATAGCCGACCAGGAGGTCGTCCACTCGCGCCGCGAAGCAGCTGTTGTGCCGCGATCCGATCTCCGACATCAGCGCCGCCGCCGACCACGGACCGTCGGCGGGGAACAGCACCCTCTCTAGTTCTGCACACCGCATGGCGTCGTCGGCGACGAGTTGGTCGTGGACGATGGCACCCGGGTGCGGACCGCTCATCGTCGAGCCCCCCGCAGCGCGGTCGAGGGCGCGACGTGCCGAGGCGGGATGGCGTCGGGTCGACGCAGGTAGAGCGGTTCTAGAGGAGTCGGGGGTGTCCCCGCGAGGAGGTCGGGGGCGGCCACGACGACGAGGCCGGCGGGATCGGGGGCGGACACGGCGACAATCCCGGGGGTGCTGTGCCGGGGTACGGCAGTGACCTCGCCAAGGCGCACAGGGTCGCCGGCCAGGTGGGCGACGCCGTCGACGTCGATCCCGGCGGCGGGCTCCACCGTCGGGCCCGCCGTGCGCGTGCCGTCGGCACGGTAGCGGGCGTGGTAGGACTCTCGGCGGCGGGCATCGGTGACGACGACGAGGTCGCCGGTCGCCCCGGCGGCGCGCGCGGTGGCCGCGAGCCCATCGAGCGAACACACCCCGTAGACCGGCCTGGAGATGGCGTCTGCGAACGCGGCGGCGGTGGCCATCCCCACGCGCAGTCCGGTGAACGGCCCCGGCCCCGTGCCTACGGCGACGGCGTCGATTTCGCCCGGCGTGAGGCCCGCCTCGGCGAGGCACTCGAGGATGTGTGGAGTGAGCAGTTCCGCGTGGGCGCGGCCGTCCTCGGTGACCCGGGTGGCAATGGTGTCGACCCGAGGGGCGCTCTCGCCGGGCACGAGTCTGCACACCCCCGCAGTGACGAAGGGGGTGGAGGTGTCTACGGCGAGGACGAGCACGAGGTCAGGGTACCGCCGGCCCGACCGAGGGGCCGGGCGAGCCGTCCCGGCGCCAGGTGGCCGTCCGGACGTCGGTGCCGTCGGGGCGGCGCAGGGTGACCAGCAGCGGGGACTCGACGAGGGAGTCCACGAACCCCGCGCCCCACTCGACCACCACCACGTCGCTGTCGAGTGCGGTGTCCAGGTCGAGGGACTCCAGTTGATCGGCCAGGTCACCGCTGGTCGGCTGTGGGCCGTCCGGGTCCTGGCCGCCGAGCAGCCGGTACGCGTCGACGTGGACCAACCCCGGGTCGCCGGGGGTCACCGGGGGGTGGCGGCGGGCGATGACGAAGGTCGGCGACGTGACGCGGCCCCGGACACCGAGCCCGGCCGCGATGCCGGTGGTCAGCGCGGTCTTGCCGGCGCCGAGGGGTCCGTCGAGGATCACCACGTCGCCGGCTCGGAGCAGTCCGGCGAGTTCCGCGCCCAGCGCGCGGGTGTCCTCCACCGTCGGCAGCACGCGCTCGCCGGGGACGCCGACCGTCACGTGGCCCTGTCCCGGTCGGTGGCACGGCGGCGGTCCCGGTCCCGAAACGCGATGATCGCGTCGGCCACCAGGTCCCCCAGCACCTCGGACACGTGGGCGGGCTCCTCGAGCATGACCATGTGGCCGGCGCCCGGGACGACCACGAACTCGGCGTCTGGCAGTTCTTCGGCGATGTCGACGGACCGGTCCAGCGGTGTGAGCAGGTCGCGGTCGCCGCACAAGACCGTCGTGCGCACGTCCCGCAGGACCGCCGCGGCGGCCGACTCGTCGTGCTGCGTCAGGGTCTCGAAGAAGTTGGCGATGGTCAGCACGTCCGTCGAGGCGATGAGCTTGTCCACGAACCGCGCGACTGTCGGACTCATCGAGGCCGGGTCACCGAACGAGCCTCCGTAGATGAACGGCGAGATAATCGCTCCGAGCGCCCGCCGGCCGTTGGTGAACATCCCGGGGCTGCGACCCGCGAACCCGGCCAGGCGCGCCACCGTCTTGTTGTCGAGCACTGCGCCGAGACCTGCCTCGGAGAGCTCCGCCATCGCGGTGGAGACCAATCCGACCCCCAGGACGCGCTCCCGCACCGTCTCCGGATGACGCGCAGAATACCCCATGACGGTCATCCCGCCCATGGAATGCCCGATCACCACGAGCGGACCTGCGGGTGCGGTCGCCGAAATGACCGTGTCGAGATCCCGGGACAACTGGTCGATGGTGGAATTGCGCCGCGAACTCATCCCACTGAGCCCGTGGCCGCGCTGGTCGTAGAAGATCATCCGGATCTCGGAACCGAACCGGTCCGCGAGGTGTCTGCGCTGGAAGTGCCAGGTGTCCATCGACAGGGTGTACCCGTGGACGAAGACGACGGTCATCGGCGCGTCGGTGGGCCCGGCCTCCCGGACCGCGAGCGGCACACCGTCAGAGGCGGCGACCATTGACCCACGGTCCACCCCGAGTTCCCACATGTCCTCGCCGGCCCACGGGTCGTTGGCGCGTCGACCGGGCAGCAGCGTGACCACTGAGCCGAGCGTCGCCGCGCCGAGTGCGCTCAGGCCCGCGCGCAGCCCACCGGGGGTTCGGATCTGGTCGTTTACGGCCTCGAGGTCCTCAGGCTCGCCCCCGACGACATCGGGCGGCCGGACCTCGATCGGTGTCCCGGCCGCAGACCGGCCCGGCCGTCTCGGCAGACGGAGTCGGGGCCTACCGCGACCACCGGGGACGTCCTCGTCCTCGTTCATCCCACGGCCTCCGGGCCGCTGCTGGGACCGTGTAAACCACGGAGCATGTGGTGCCGGCCGGCCCGGCCCCGCACCGCGGTGACCACCTCGTAGTGAATGGTGCCCAGCGTCCGCGCCCATTCCGCGGCCGTGGGGCCGCCGTCGGCCCCGTTCCCGAACAGCACCGCCGTGTCCCCCGCCCGTACCCGCGTGCCGGGCTCCGGTCCGAGGTCGACGACGAACTGGTCCATGCACACGCGACCGACGTTCGGGTAGCGACGCCCGCCGATCGTCACGTCCATCCTGCCCGAGAGCATCCGCCACACCCCGTCGGCGTAACCGGCGGCGATCAGGGCGACAGTGGTGTCGTGGGGCGCGTGCCACGTGTGCCCGTAGCTCACCCCCTGACCGGCGGACAGGCGTCGTACAAGGAGGACCTCGGCCGCGAACGTCATGGCCGGCACCAGGTCCACCTCGAGGTCCTCGACGGGGTTGAGCCCGTAGAGGGCGATCCCCGGGCGGACCATCTCGAAGCCGTCCCCGGGGCGGGTCAGTGTGGCCGCCGAGTTGGCATGGTGGTTGACCGGGCACTCCAGGCCTCGAGCGCGTGCCTGCGCCACGCACTCGTGCAGCAGCGTCACCTGCTGGTCGATCACCGGGTTGCCCGGGTCATCGGCGTGGGCGAAGTGCGCCATCAATCCCGTGACCTCAACGAGCCCTCCCGCGGTCGCGGACACTAGCCGTTCGAGAACCGCCGGCCAGTCTTCCAACGCGATGCCCGAACGGGCTAGGCCGGTATCGATCTTGGGAGTCACTCTCGCGCGGCGGCCGGAACGGCGGGCGGCCTCGAGGACGGTGTCCAGGTGGGCGGGGCTTGGGACGGCGAGGTCGATGTCGGATTCCAGTGCGGCGCGGACATCGTCAGAGGTCGAGTACAGCCAGGCCAGGATTTCGGCGTCGATGCCGGCCGACCTCAGCTGCTTCGCCTCTGCGATGGTGGTCACACCGAGGGCGTGCGCACCGCCGCGCAGGGCGGCCAGCGACACGGGAACGGCCCCGTGTCCGTAGGCGTCAGCCTTGACCACAGCCATGACTCGCGCTCCGCGCGCAGCCTGGACGAGGACGCGACTATTGTGCTCGATCGCGTCCAGATCGATCTCGGCGCGGCACGGCGCGGGGGGGACTACTGGGCCCATTCGGGCAATTCTGCCAAAGAAGACGGCCGGTGGGCGATGTGCGGCCCCCGCAGTGCCGAAATCGCCCTCGGAACTGCGGCCACCAGGTCAGAGGCACCGATCGGCGCACCCGCCGCCCCTTGCCGGTGCGCCGCCCGCCGCGCGGCCTCACCGTGCGCGGTGGCGGCCGCAACCGCAGCCCACGCGACCGCCCCTCCGGTCGCCGCGCCACTCGCGAGCAATGCGCCAACCATCCCGGACAGGACGTCTCCGGAACCGGCCGTCGCGGCCCACGAGGATCCGACATCCACGGCGAACGTCGTCTCGCCGTCGTCGACCATCGTGACCCGCCCCTTGAGCAGCACCGTCGCCTCGATCCCCCGGTCCCTCAACCCCGCCGTGAACCGACGAAGCGCGCCGGGCCGGTCCGCTCGATCCCACCCACCGGTGAGCCGGTCGAATTCGCCGGCGTGCGGGGTGAGCAGTATCGGCGCGGTGGCGCTGCGCAACAGGACCGGATGCGCGGCGACGCAGGTCAACGCGTCGGCGTCGAGCACGGTGGGCCGCCCCTTCGCCAGCACCGCGTCGATGTCGGCCACCGCGTCGGTCCCCGTCCCGCCACCGGGCCCGACCACCCACGCCTGTGCTGTGCCGGTCTCGGCAACCGTCGGGTGACACACCACCTCCGGCCGAACCGCGAGCACTGCCGCCGCCCCCGACCCCACGTAACGCACCATGCCAGAGGTCGCAGCCACGGCGGCAGACGCGCACAGCACGGCCGCCCCGGGGTACCGGTCGGATCCGGCGCGCACGGCCACCACACCCTGCGTGTACTTGTCGTCGGCCGGGCCCGGCACCGGCCAGGCGCGGCCCACCTCGGCCGATCCGGGCCGCGTTATCGTTCCGGGCCCCGCCGGAAGGTCGGCCAAGCCGATGTCCACCACCTCGACGCGGCCGCACACCGGCGAGGCGAGCAGGTGGGCGCGACGCAACACCCCGAAGGTCACGGTGAGCGCGGCCTGCACATGGGGTTCGTGGACGGTGCCGGTGTCAGCGTCGACGCCACTGGGCAGGTCCACCGCGATCAGCGGGACCCCGGCGGCCCGTAGCCGTGCCACCACCTCGGCCGCGGGCTCGCGCAGGGGCCCCGTCCCGGCCAACCCCACCACTCCGTCGACCGCGACGTCGGGCACGCGCCGGCCGCTCGCGCATACCTCGCCGGCGGGCACGATCCGGCCACCCGCCTGGCGGAGCGCGGCCAGCGCCCGCGGGTGTGCACGGCCCGGGTCGGTCAGGACCGCCTCGACCCGGCAGCCCCGTCTGCGTAGTGCCGCACCGGTGTACAGGGCGTCACCGCCGTTGTCTCCGCTGCCCACGACGAGCAGCACCGATCGACCGTAAACGCCGCCGGTGATCTCGCGCAGGAACACCGCAGTGTGGTACGCGACTCCCGCGGCGGCCCGACGCATCACCGCGTCCGGGTCCCCAGAGGCCTCGGTCGCAGACAGGAGGGGGCGCTCCGCCTCGCGGATCACCTCCACCGGGTACGCGCACCTCATGATCGTCCGGCCCGCTGGGGCGTCACTCCACCGTGACGGACTTGGCCAGGTTGCGCGGCTTGTCCACGTCGTATCCCCGCGCCGCCGCGACCTCGGCCGCGAACGCCTGGTACGGAATGGTGGCGAGCAGCGGCTGCAGCAGCGTCGTCGAGGGCGGGATCGGAATGAAGTAGTCCGACAATGGTCGGACCACCTCGTCGCCCTCCTCGGCGATCACGATGGTCCGCGCCCCGCGGGCCTTGATCTCCTGGATGTTGCTCACCAGCTTCGAGTGCAGCACCCCGCGCCCCTCGACCGGCGGCATCACGACGAAGACCGGGAGCCCCTCCTCGATGAGAGCGATCGGCCCGTGCTTGAGCTCGCCCGCCGGGAAACCCTCGGCGTGCATGTACGCGAGCTCCTTGAGTTTGAGTGCGCCCTCCAGGGCCGTCGGGTAGCCAACGTGCCGGCCGAGGAACAGTACCGACTTGGCGTCGGCGAGCTCGCGGGCGATCTCGCGGACGGGATCGAGCGCGTCCACGACCTTCTGGATGTCCTCGGGCATCCGCTCGAGTTGGCGGAACTCGGCGGCCACCTCGTCGGGGTACTTGGTGCCCCGAGCCTGCGCGAGCGCGAGTCCGACCAGGTAATTGGCGGTGATCTGCGCCAGGTACGCCTTGGTCGAGGCGACACCGATCTCGGGGCCGGCGTGCGTGTACAGCACGGCGTCGGCCTCACGGGGGATCTGCGAACCATTGGTGTTGCACACCGCCAGGACGCGCGCCTTCTGGGACTTGGCGTGGCGCACGGCCTCGAGGGTGTCCGCGGTCTCGCCGGACTGCGAGATGGCCACCACCAGCGTGGAACGGTCCAGGACCGGGTCGCGGTAGCGGAACTCCGAGGCGATCTCGACCTCACATGGCAGACGCGTCCAGTGCTCGATCGCGTACTTGGCGACCATCCCCGAGTGATAGGCACTGCCGCAGGCCACGATGAAGACCTTGTCGACGTCTCGCAGCTCCTGGTCGGAGATGCGCTGCTCGTCGAGAACGATGCGGCCGTCCTGGAAGTGGCCCAAGAGGGTGTCGGCGACGGCCTGCGGCTGCTCGGCGATCTCCTTGAGCATGAAGAAGTCGTAGCCGCCCTTCTCCGCAGCCTCGAGATCCCAATCGATGCGGAACGGGCGGCCCTCGGCGGGCTCACCGGCGAAGTCGGTGATCTCGTAGGCGTCCGCGCGCATGACCACGACGGTGTCCTGACCCAGCTCCACCGCGTCACGGGTGTGCTCGATGAACGCCGCCACGTCCGAGCCGAGGAACATCTCGCCCGAGCCGACACCCAGTACGAGCGGCGTCGATCGGCGCGCGGCCACCAGGACGTCCGGGTGGGCGGCATGGCTGAACACCAGGGTGAACGCGCCTTCAAGACGGCGCAGAACGGTACGGCACGCAGCGACGAAGTCGCCACCATTGCGACCGGACTCCATCTCGCACCGCAGCAGGTGAGCCGCGACCTCGGAATCCGTGTCGGACTCGAGCTCGACACCCGCGGCCTCGAGCTCGGCGCGCAGCGGGGCGAAGTTCTCGATGATCCCGTTGTGCACGATCGCGACGTCACCCGAGACGTGCGGGTGGGCATTACGGTCGCTCGGGCGACCGTGCGTGGCCCAGCGGGTGTGGCCGATGCCGGTAGTGCCCGGGAACCCGCCTTCGCCCACAGCAGAGAGCGCGGCCTCGAGATTGGCGAGCTTGCCCTCCTTCTTCTCCACCCGGGCGGCTCCTCCTCCGTCGAGGACGGCGACGCCCGCCGAGTCGTAGCCACGGTATTCCATCCGCCGCAAGGCTTCGACGACTACAGGGAGGGCGGGGCGATGCCCGACATATCCGACGATTCCGCACATGGGCGCTAAGTCTAGCCACGCTGTCCGAGGACCCTGGCCACTCCGTCGCCCCCGAAGCGATACTGTGGCCATCGTGGCCAAGAAGACCAAGGAACTGCACGCCCGGGTGGACCGACGGGGTCCCTATGCCGTCGACAGAGGCGACCTCGGATTCACCGGGACGCCGGGGGTCGTGTTCGTTCCCCGCGGCGCGCCGTCACCGGCTCCGCTCGTGGGCTGGGCCCACGACTGGACCAGAGGGCCCGAACACTACGTCGACACCCTCAAGCATCTCGCGTCGTGGGGTTTCGTGGTGGTCGCTCCGGCCACGGACCGAGGCCTGCGGCCGAACCATCAGCACTACGCGGACAATCTGTCGGCGGCGGTGGAGGATGCCCTCCAGGCAACCCTGGGCAGTGGAGCCGTCCGGGCGGATCCGCACCGGATCGCCCTGGCCGGTCACGGTCTCGGCGCGGGAGTGGCCGCCCTGCTGGCCTCGCAGCGCACCGACATCGACGCGGTGGCCATGATCTTCCCCACCGAGACCGTCCCCTCGGCCGCCGATCGGGCGATCACCGTGGACGCCGCCGGGCTATTGCTGTCGGCCGCGGGCGGGGTCCACGCCGAGGACACCCGGGCGTTGCACCTCGCGTGGCGCGGGGAGCTGGTGCATCGGCGCCTGGAGAAGGCAATCGAGACAGGCCTGGTCGAACGCAACGCACTGATCGAACGGATCGGTCTGGCGGACCCGGACCGCCGCACGCACCGGACGGTGCGGCCACTGTTGGCGGGCTATCTGCTGGCCACACTGGCCGGCGACGACACGTACGCCCCCTTCGCCGATCCGGAGGCGAAGTTCAAGGACGCCATCGCCGTGACCGATGAAATGTTGGAGGAGCCGGGCGACGATCCGCTGACCACGACCCCGCCCCTGCTCAAGCTCGTCAAGTCCATCACCGGCGGCTGATCGCCCGGGAACTGCGGGCCCGTCGCGCTCCGGCGCACGGGCCCGTGCCGGTCAGACGGCGGCGACCACGCCCGCCAGACGCTCTGCGACCTCGCCGGCCAGGTCCCCGTCCTCGGCCTCGACCATCACGCGGACGAGTTGCTCGGTGCCGGAGGGACGCAGCAGCACCCGGCCGGTGGAGCCCAGCCGTCGTTCCTCCCCCTCCACTGCCTCGCAGACCACCTCGGATGCCACGACGGCGGCCTTGTCCTCGACCGGCACGTTGATGAGGATCTGGGGCAATACCGTCATGACCCCCGCCAACTCCGCGAGAGACCTGCCCGTCTCAGCCATGCGGGCCATGATGCGCAGCCCGGTGAGCACGCCGTCGCCGGTGGTGGCATGGGCCGGTAGCACCAGGTGCCCGGACTGCTCGCCGCCGAGGCTGTACCCGCCCTCGCGCAGCCGTTCGAGCACGTAGCGGTCACCGACCTTGGTCTCGGTGATCTCGATCCCGGCCTCCCGCATGGCCACCTTGAGTCCCAGGTTGCTCATGATGGTCGCCACCAGCGTGTTGCCGGCGAGCTCCCCTGAGTCGCGCATCGCCAGGGCCAGGATCGCCATGATCTGGTCACCATCGATCACCTCACCGGAGGCGTCGACGGCCAGGCACCGGTCCGCGTCGCCGTCGTGGGCCAGGCCCAGGTCGGCGCCGTGCTTGAGCACCGCGGCCCGGACGTCGTCGAGGTGGGTGGACCCGCAGTTGTCGTTGATGTTGTAGCCGTCGGGGCTGGCGTGGATCTCGATCACCGTGGCGCCGGCCTCGCGGTAGGCGCGCGGTGCGGCCACGCTGGCGGCCCCGTTGGCACAGTCGACGACGACGACGAGCCCGTCCAGCCGACCCGGGGTGGCGGCAAGCAGGTGCTCGACATAGCCGGCCATGGCGTCCTCCGGCGTCGCCCGCGAGATACGGCCGATCGCAGACCCGGTCGGGCCGGTGATGGCGCCTGCGGTGAGTGCGGACTCGATGCGGTCCTCCACGTCGTCAGCCAGCTTGTGGCCGCCGGCGGCGAAGAACTTGATGCCATTGTCGGGCATGGCGTTGTGCGAGGCGGAGATCACGGCGCCCAGCTCGGCCTCGTGCTGGGCCGTGAGGTGGGCGACGGCCGGGGTCGGTAGTTCGCCCACGAGTAGGACGTCGACGCCCTGGCTGGCCAGGCCGGCGGACAGGGCGGCCTCGAGCATCTCCCCCGAGACCCGGGGGTCGCGTCCCACGACGGCGAGTGGCCGGGACCGGGTGCGTGCGTGCGACGGTTCGGTCTCGGTCGCCAGGACCGCCGCAGCGGCGGCCCCCAGGCGCACGGCAAGGTCGACGGTGAGAGTCCGGTTGGCGAGTCCGCGGACCCCGTCGGTGCCGAACAGTCGCGTCATGGCGTGTGATCCTCCGGGAGGTGGGGGTCCGCCGCGCATCGAGCGGCGGGCGTGAATGACCGGGTCAGGATAACCCCGGTCGACAGTTCGGTGGACAAATGGGCCGGAGCAGGCCCTGCGCATGCGCAGGGCCTGCTCCGGTGTCGCGATCCGGGTGGATCAGCGCTTCGAGTACTGCGGGGCCTTACGGGCCTTCTTGAGACCGGCCTTCTTCCGCTCGACGGCACGAGCGTCGCGCGTGAGGAAGCCCGCCTTCTTGAGCTCCGGGCGGTCGTCCGGCGAGTACTGGATCAGTGCACGGGCGATGGCCAGGCGCAGCGCGCCGGCCTGGCCCGAGGGCCCACCACCGTGGAGCAGTGCGACGATGTCGAACTGCTCCTCGCGCTCGACCAGGACCAGCGGCGACTTGACGAGCTGCTGGTGCACCTTGTTCGGGAAGTACTCCTCGAGAGTGCGTCCGTTCAGGGTGAACTGACCGGAGCCGGGGAGCAGACGCACACGGGCGACGGCCTCCTTTCGGCGGCCGACAGCCTGCGCCGGGCCGGCGGTGACGACAGACCCGAGCTGGGCGTCGACGTCAGCGACGAAGTCGGTACCACCGGCGTAGTCGGCCTCGCTGTAGTCCTCGGCGACCTCGGCGGCGAGATCCGCCACCACGTCGTCGGCAACCTCGGCCTCGGGGGTGATGTTCTCGTCGGTCACTGGGCCACCTGCTTGATCTCGTAGGGCACGGGCTGCTGGGCGGCGTGCGGGTGATCAGAACCCGCGTACACCTTGAGCTTGGAGGCGACGGCACGGCCGAGCTTGTTGCTCGGCAGCATGCCCTTGACGGCCTTCTCGACGACGCGGTCGGGACGGGTGTCCATGGCCTTGCCCAGGGTCTGCGACTTCAGGCCGCCCGGAAAACCGGAGTGGCGGTGCTGCACCACGCGGTCACGCTTGTTGGACGAGATCGCGACCTTGTCGGCATTGATGATGATGACGAAGTCGCCGGTGTCGGCGTTCGGGGCGAACTGCGGCTTGTGCTTGCCACGGAGGATGTTTGCGACCTGGACTGCGAGTCGACCGAGAACCACATCAGTGGCGTCGATGACGTACCAGGCGCGCGTCACGTCCCCGGGCTTGGGGGTGTACGTGGACACAGGCGATACCTCTGTCTGTCTAGTGGGCTGCCGGCCGGGCGGACGCCCTCCCCCTCGAACGGCGGCCGGTGGTGACCCGCTCGAGGCGGCCCACCGCCCCACCAAGGGACGACGTGGACGCCAGCAACAAAGACTACCGCCCGGCGACCGCCCACTCCAAGTCGGCGATCACCACCGCCCACCCATCGGTTAGACTCTCCCAGGTTCCCGCCCTCGTAGCTCAGTGGATAGAGCACGGCTCTCCTAAAGCCGGTGTCGGAGGTTCGATTCCTCTCGGGGGCACCACCCGCGGCGACCACAGGTCACCGCCGCCGCAGACCGCTCAGCGCCGGAGCGTCGCCGAGAACGCGCTGGTCAATGCGAGGATCGGAAGACCAATAAACAGGTGCACGATCGCGGCCGCCAAACCGTCGAGGAACGGCACCGTGACGAGCAGCGGCAACGCCACAGCGGCGACGATGAGCAACCCGACGGTCCACGAGAAAAACTGCTGGGGATTGGCCGTGCCTATCAGCAGCAGATACCAGAGCAATCCGGCGAGAATCGCCGCAACGGCCCCGTAAACGGCATACATGGTCGGCGTGTTCCCACCGTTGGCCCACTGGTGACCGAAGCGGGAGAACACGGCCTCCACCACCCAGGCGATCAGCCATCCGGCGATTGCCGCGACCAGGGCGGTCGCGGCCACGCTGCCAGCGAACTTTCCGGCGTCGAGAGCGGGGCCCCGCCGTGGCGCCGCGTATCCGGCCTCGTATCCGCTCTCTGCCGCGTACCCGTCGCCATAGGCGGGGTCGAATGCCCGGTCGCCACCCATCCTCGAGTAGGCACGAGAGTCGGGCTGCTGGCCCAAGCGTCGGGTCTGGTCGTCCTGTCCGGGATACATCTCTACCGCCTCCGAATCGGTGTGGTGCCCACCGAGGGTAGTCCCTCGCGGCCGACGACGAGGCCCGCCGACCGTCCGAGGACGGCCGGCGGGCCTGAACGAGGGGGCCGCAGGAGCTGGCCCGTCAATGTGAGGGCGTCAGTGGGCGATGGTTTTCTCCACGCCGACGCCGGTGAGAGATCGAACCTCCATCTCCATCCGCTTCTCCGGGAACTCGTCCTTCTTGCCGATGAACGTGCCGATGATGCCCAGCAGGAACGCCAGCGGAATTGACACGATGCCCGGGTTCGAGAGGGGGAACAGGGAGAAATCGACACTGGAGATCATCGACTTCTCACTCCCGGAAACCGCTGGAGAGAGGGCGATCAGCACCAGGGTGCTGATCAGCCCGCCGTACATCGAGAACAACGCCCCTGTGGTGTTGAAGCGTTTCCAGAACAGCGAGTACAGGATCGTCGGTAGGTTCGCAGACGCGGCGATCGCGAAGGCCAAGGCCACGAGGAAGGCGATGTTCTGCCCCATGGCGCCGATACCCATGACGATCGACACCAGTCCGATCACGACGACCGTGATCCGCGAGACCCGGAGCTGTGACTTCTCCGTGGCCTGGCCGCGCTTGAGCACCCCGTTGTAGATATCGTGCGCGAACGATGCCGACGCGGTGATGGCGAGCCCCGCCACCACGGCGAGGATCGTCGCGAACGCCACCGCCGAGATGATGCCGAGGAAGATCTCGCCACCGAGAGCGAACGCGAGCAGTGGTGCCGCCGAGTTCACGCCACCGGGCGCTGCCTTGATGACCTCGGGACCCACCATCGCCGCCGCACCGAAGCCGAGGACGAGCGTGAACAGGTAGAACCCACCGATGAGCACAATGGCCCAGGTGACAGATCGACGGGCCTCCTTGGCAGTGGGGACCGTGTAGAAGCGCATGAGCACATGCGGTAGGCCCGCAGTACCGAAGACCAGCGCGATCGAAAGGGAGACGAAGTCCAGCTTGCTGGTCTCGGTGGCACCGTACTGCAGACCCGGCTGCAGGAGGTCCTTGCCCGAGTTCGCCACGGCTTCCCCGAGAAGTGCGGAGAAGTTGCCGCGCGCCGCGACCAGGACCATGATGCACATGATCAACACGCCGCTGACGAGCAGGACCGCCTTGACCATCTGCACGTAGGTGGTGCCCTTCATGCCGCCCACGAGCACATAGACGATCATGAGGAGCCCCACCACGGCCACGACGATCGACTGCCCCGTGGAGTCGTCGATGTTGAGCAACAGGGCGACGAGCCCACCGGCGCCGGCCATCTGCGCGATGAGATAAAACAGGCACACCGCGAGGGTGGCCAGGGCGGCCGCCATACGGACGGGCCGCTGGTTGAGCCGGAAACTGAGCACGTCCGCCATGGTGAAGCGGCCGGTGTTACGCATGAGCTCGGCTACGAGCATGAGCGCGACGAGCCACGCGACGAGAAAGCCGATCGAGTAGAGGAAGCCGTCGTACCCGTTGATCGCGATGGCGCCGGCGATCCCGAGGAATGACGCCGCGGACAGGTAGTCACCCGCGATGGCGATACCGTTCTGCGGGCCGGTGAAGCTGGACCCGCCGGTATAGAAGTCCTTCGTCGACTTGGTCGACTTGGAGGCCCTGAGGACCAGCGTCATCGTGATGACGATGAAGACGCCGAACACGATCATGTTGAGCAGCGTGCTGCCGACCTTTTCGCCCGGTACAAGTTCATTGATGTTGATGAGCCAGTCCATCAGGCGATCCCACCTTCCAGCTCGAGACGGATGGCTTGCGCGCGGGGATCGATCTCACGGTTGGCGAACCGGATGTAGAGAAACGTGATCAAGAACGTGGTGACGAACTGCCCGAGCCCGATGATGAGGCCCCAGGTGATATTGCCGAACACCTTGGTGGCCATGAAGTCAGTGGCGTAGACCGCCAGGATGACGTAAAGGAAGTACCAAACCAGGAAGGCGATCGTCATGGGGAAGACGAACCCCCTGAACTTGCTGCGCAGTTCCTGGAACGCCGGACTGGACTGCATCGCAGTGAATTCCGCCGCTTCCGGGGTTCGCCGCGATGCACCCCCGGCCGGCGGTTCGATTGGTTGGGACACGGAGGTCCTCCATTTCGGGGTTCTCGTCGGCACACCCCTGTAGTGATGCGCCTCACATACTGTGACGGCAAAAGTGTGACACGCAGCACAGCTGCGGGAGGGAGACTTCCCGCGAACCCTTGTGACACCCCGAAACATCCAGGTTGCTGCACCCCCATCAGTGGGGTGTCGCCACCTTCGTCCGGGGTTACGTGGGTTTAGGCACCCGGCGCCCCACCGCCTCCGCGAACACCCCGACGATCTAGTCGGGCGTCCTGGCGACGTGGCTGCTGCCGCTGGTCACCCGGGAGACCTCCGCGAGGGTGCCCGGATTGAGTGCTGCTGAGCAGGGCGTCCCGGTGTGTGCCGTCGGCGCCGACCGCATCGAGACGCTCTAGAGCAGCAAGTCCTGCATAGGGGTTGACGTTCCGCCCGGCCGCACCCCCGAACGCCCACAGCCCGAGTGCCGCGTCGTCCGGGAACGTGCCGAGGTCGGCGCGTGCTGAGGCGACGAGCGCCTCGATCCGACTCCGGTCCGTGCCCGGGATCCCGAAACCCATCGACACAGAGGTGTTCACCAGGGGGTATGCGAGGAACATGGCGCCGGTGTCCGGAGCAGCGATCTCCAGGTTCGCGTACGGAACCTCCCGCGGCGACAGCATCGCTTCGCGCACCTGATGGCCCGCCGCGGCAGGATCTCGACAGCGTTGTGGCGGTTCAGCGACCGCGGAAGACGGGGGGCCGCTTCTCGGCGCGCGCGGCCCGTGCCTCCGCCATGTCCTCGCTACTCCACGCTCGCTGCTGGAGTCGAGTGTGCTCCTCTCGCGGGAGCAGCCTCGCGTCGTCGTCGTTGATGACGGTCTTGATGTGCCTCAGGCTCAGCGGTGCGGAGTGGGCGAGTTCCGCGGCGAGGTCCATGGCCGCGTCCAAGTCCCCGATCTCGTTGGCCAGCCCCATCCGGGCCGCCTCCTCCGCACCCACGGGGCGGGCGGTCATGAGCACCGAGCGCGCGTGGCCACCGCCGACGACGTTCGCGAGCCGCTTGATCGTCCAGTTGTCGAGCGCCAGTCCCACCTTGACAACCGGGACTGCGAAGACCGCGCCCGGTGCCACCACCCGGAGATCCGCGGCCAGCGCGAGCTGCACCCCGGCGCCCACCGCAGGTCCGTTGACTGCCGCGATCACCGGCACCGGGACGGTTTCGACGGCCCGGAGCATGCCAGCGTGGACGTCATATAACTCCGAGTTGTACACCCCGCCGGACAGATCGGCGCCGGAACAGAACGCCGTCCCCGCTCCCGTGATGACGATCACGCGGACGGGGTTCTCAGCGTCCGCCTCTGCGCCTGCAGCCTCGACGGCCTCGCGTAGGCCGGTACACACCTCGGCGTCGAGAGCGTTGCGGGTCTCGTGGCGGTCGATGGTGATGACAGCGACTGCGCCGTCCCTGCGGGTGACGATCATGGCGACGAGGCCTCCTCTTGGGGATCGGGGGTGCGGCGGCGTATCCCTGGGCTGAGGATACCGGCTGGTAGTCGCCTCCACCGTACGATGCGGTCATGGCGAGAACGGGAGCTCTACAGATCCTCGACATGGTCCTGGACGACGGTTCGTTCCGATCCTGGGACGGTACTCCGGTGCGCCCGCCCCAGGTGGAGTCGGTACCCGGGTACCAGGCCGCCCTGCAGCGGGCAGGCGAGAAGTCGGGGGTGGACGAATCCGTCATCACTGGTGAGGGGACGCTGCTGGGCAGACGGGTGGTGCTCATCGCCTGCGAGTTCGATTTTCTGGCCGGATCCATCGGGATCTCTGCCGCCGAACGGATCGTTTCCGCGGTAGAGCGGGCGACCGCCGAGGGGCTGCCCATCCTGGCCTCCCCCACCTCCGGTGGGACCCGGATGCAGGAGGGCACGATCGCCTTCCTCCAGATGGTCAAGATCTCGGCCGCGGTGGCCGGCCACAAGACGGCAGGTCTCCCGTACCTCGTTTATCTCCGGCACCCGACCACCGGCGGGGTGTTCGCGTCATGGGGCTCGCTGGGCCACGTGTCCGTCGCGGAGCCCGGTGCACTCATCGGATTCCTCGGGCCCCGTGTGTACGAGGCCCTCTACGACACCCCCTTCCCCGACGGCGTCCAGGTCTCCGAGAACCTTGCGCGGCGCGGGATGATCGACGGCGTACTCCCCCCCGAGGGGTTGCGCGACCTCACAGCGCGGGCCCTACAGGTGCTGTGTCAGGACCCACCCTCGGCGGATGAACCGGTCCCGCCGCACGGGCCTGTGCCTGAGCCCGAGTCCGACGACGGCGCTCCGCCGGACGCCTGGGACTCGATCACCCGGTCGCGCCGGCACGACCGGCCGGGCGCGTTCGACTTCCTCGACCGGGTGGCTCCGAACAGGGTTGCCCTGTCCGGGACTGGGCAGGGTGAAGACAGCGGGTCCCTTCTACTCTCGCTGGCTCGCTTCCGTGGGCAGTCCGCGGTCGTCCTGGCCCAGGACCGCGACGCGGAGAACGAGAGGCACCCACTCGGGCCGTCTGCGTTGCGGTCGGCCCGCCGCGGGATGCGGATCGCGGCCGAGATGGGTGTCCCCCTGGTATTGCTCATCGACACTCGGGGGGCGGCGCTGTCCCGGGAGGCGGAAGAGGGCGGCTTGGCGGGTGAGATCGCCCGAAGTCTGGCAGACCTTGTCACCTTGCCCACCCCGACCGTCTCGGTGATCCTCGGCCAGGGCACCGGCGGGGCTGCGCTCGCACTACTCCCGGCCGACCGGGTCTTGTGCGCGAGGCACGGCTGGCTCGCCCCACTCCCACCGGAGGGCGCCAGTGCCATCCTCCACCACGAGACCACTCGGGCCCCGGAGGTCGCACGCTCACAGGGGATCACTTCCGCCGACCTGTTGTCGGCCGGAATCGTGGACGTGGTTGTTCCGGAGAAGCCCGACGCCGCTGACGAACCGGACGCGTTCTGTGACCGAATGGCGGACGCCGTCGCTGCAGCCCTCGTCGACGTGCGCAGGCGCCCCCCTGAGCGGAGGTACGCCGAGCGGATGATGAGGTATCGAGAACTGGGCCTGCCGTTAGAGTGAGTCCTGTCACAGCCCTCCGGCCCAGTCGGCGGGCACTCCCGTCAGTGAGGGGAACTCTCGATGTCCGACTCCACCACCTCGGCCTACACCGCCGCACACCGGCGTTCGATCAGCGATCCCGACGCGTTCTGGCTCAGTGTCGCTGAGGACATCGACTGGACCACGCCCCCCACCAGGGCGATCGACGGTTCTCGTCCTCCGTTCTACCGCTGGTTCCCGGACGGGGAGTTGAACACCTCCTACAACTGCGTGGACCGGCACGTCGAGGCGGGAAGGGGGGATCAGGCCGCGTTCATCTACGACTCCGCGGTGACCGGGACCAAGGAGACCATCACCTACGCCCAACTCCTGGTGCAGGTCGAGGAGTTCGCGGGCGCGCTGGCGGCCGAGGGCGTGGGCAAGGGCGACAGGGTCGTCATCTATATGCCGATGGTTCCGCGCGCCGCTGTAGCAATGCTCGCCTGCGCCCGACTGGGGGCGGTGCACTCGGTCGTCTTCGGCGGCTTCGCCGCCCCGGAGTTGGCCATCCGTATCGATGATGCGCGCCCCAAGGTCATCGTCACCTCGCACGGCGGCATCGAGCCGACCCGCAAGGTTCCGTACTTCCCCATGGTGGCCAAGGCCCTCGAACTCGCCAGCCACACCCCCGGGTCGGTGATCGTGGCACCGCGTCACGATCAATTCCCCGACGAGGTCTTCCCGGAGTCACCGCGCACCACCTGGAACTACTGGGATGATGCCGTCGCCGCGTCCGAGCGGGCGGCGCCGGTGCCGGTGAAGGCCACCGACCCCCTCTACATCCTCTACACCTCCGGCACGACGGGGTTGCCCAAGGGCGTCGTCCGGGACAACGGCGGGCACGCGGTGGCGCTCGCGTGGTCGATGTGGAACATCTATGGCGTCCGACCGGGTGAGGTGTGGTGGACCGCTTCTGACGTGGGCTGGGTGGTCGGCCACTCGTACATCGTCTACGCGCCACTGTTGATCGGGGCGACGTCCATCCTCTACGAGGGCAAACCCGTGGGCACACCTGATGCCGGGGCGTTCTGGCGGGTTGCGTCTGAACACCGTGCGACCGCGCTGTTCACCGCCCCGACCGCTGTCCGGGCGGTGCGCAAGGAAGATCCGGAGGGCGTCGAGATCGGCAAGTACGACCTGTCGTCCATGCGGACACTATTCTGCGCGGGAGAGCGACTGGATCCGGACACCTACCAGTGGGCCACCGATAAGCTCGGCAAGCCGGTGGTGGACAACTGGTGGCAGACCGAGACCGGGTGGCCGATCGCGTCCAACCTGCGAGGCCTGGAGCCGATGCCGATCAAGCCCGGCTCGCCCACCGTTCCGGTGCCTGGGTATGACCTGCACGTGCTCGATGGCGAGGGCAACCCTGTGCCCGCCGGCGAAGAAGGGAATCTCGCCATCAAGTTGCCCATGGCGCCGGGGACGCTGGCCGGACTGTGGGAGGACGACGAGCGATTCGTCTCCTCGTACATGACGGTCTTCGACGGCTACTACTCGACCGGTGACGGCGGGTACGTCGACGAGGACGGCTACGTCTACGTGATGGGCAGGACCGACGACGTGATCAATGTGGCCGGCCACCGGTTGTCGACCGGATCGATGGAGGCAGTCATCGCGACCCATCCGGCCGTGGCGGAGGCCGCCGTGATCGGGGTCAAGGACGAACTGAAGGGGCAGCGACCCGTCGGGTACGTGGTCCTCAAGTCCGGCCAGGTCCGGGATCCCGAGGAGCTGCGCGCCGAGCTGGTGGCGATGGTGCGGGAGGAGATCGGGGCGGTGGCCACATTCCGGGACTGCACGGTGGTCCAGGGTCTGCCCAAAACCCGCTCGGGCAAGATCCTGCGCAAGACCATGCGCCAGATCGCCGACGGACAGCAGGACGTGGTGGTGCCCTCGACGATCGAGGACCCAGCGGTGCTCGACGCGTTGGCGCCCTTCCTCCGACCGCAGAAGTAGGACGTCCGAGGAGGGGATCGCCACCAGAATTACGCTGCCTGTGTGGTCCAACCTCCTTGCGCAACCACCCCTATTTCGGGCATTTCTGTAGCGCACCCCAGAGGGAGGACGCCACAGACGACGGCGCCCCGCCCTCCCGGAGACGGGTGGGCGGGGCGCCGCTGGCTGCAGTGCAGCCGGCTGCTCAGGCCTCGAGCAGATCGATGACGAAGACCAGGGTCTTGCCACCGAGGGGGTGCAGTGCCGCGGAGGTACCGTAAGCCTTGTCCGGCGGGATCACGAGCTGGCGGCGACCGCCGACCTTCATACCCGGGATGCCTTCCTGCCAGCCCTGGATGAGTCCGTTGAGCGGGAAGGTGATGGACTCGCCGCGGTCCCAGGAGGAGTCGAACTGCTCTCCGGTCTCGTAGTCGACGCCCACGTAGTGGACGGTGACGTTGCCGCCGGCGACCGCCTCGGCGCCCTCTCCCACCGTGAGGTCCTCGGCAACGAGGTCAGTGGGCGCGGGGCCCTTCGGCAGGTCGATCTCGGGCTTGTCCATGGTGTCTCCTCCTGGAGTCAGGTTCCCGGGTTCAGCGCTGGCTGATCGGGGTGAAGCTTCGCTCGGCCGGGCCGGTGTAGACCTGGCGCGGGCGGTTGATCTTGGTGGACGGATCCTCCCGCATCTCGCGCCAGTGCGCGATCCACCCCGGCATACGTCCGAGCGCGAACAGCACGGTGAACATGTCCGTCGGGAAGCCCATTGCACGGTAGATGAGACCGGTGTAGAAGTCGACATTCGGGTAGAGCTTGCGCTCCACGAAGTAGTCGTCGGCCAGCGCCGTCTCCTCGAGCTTGAGCGCGATCTCCAGGAGGGGATCGTTGCTCTGCGAGAGCAGCGAGTGTGCGTGCTTCTTAGCAATCTGGGCGCGCGGGTCATAGCTCTTGTAGACGCGGTGTCCGAAGCCCATGAGCTTGACGCCGTCGACCTTGTTCTTGACCCGGTCCATGTAGTCGGTGGCGTCCCCGCCCTCCGAGTTGATCCGCTCGAGCATCTCGAGCACGGCCTGGTTGGCGCCACCGTGCAGCGGGCCGTAGAGGGCGTTGATGCCACCGGTGATCGAGGAGTAGAGCGGAGCCTCGGAGGACCCGACCATGCGGACGGTCGAGGTGGAGCAGTTCTGCTCGTGGTCGGAGTGCAGGACCAGGAGCATGTCGAGCGCGTCCGCGACCTCGTCCGTGATCTCGTAGTCCGGGCCGAAGGTCATGCGCAGGAAGTTGCGGACGTACCCGAGCGACGGGTCCGGGTCGATGGCCTCGTGACCGTTGCGGATGCGCTCGATGGCGGCCGCCAGCGTCGGGCCGCGGCCCAACAGCCGCGCAGTCGCCAGGTCGACGGCCTTGGGGTCGTCGATGTCAAGGTCGTCGCCGTGCGTACCGAAGAGGCTCACGCCGGCGGATAGGACGGGCATCGGGTGGGTGTCGCGGGGGAAGGCCTGCAGCAGCGGCATCATCTGACCGGGCAGCGACGTCTCACCGAGGACCTTTTCGGTGAACTCGGCGAGCTGGGCCTCAGTGGGGTCCTCACCGTAGATGAGGAGGTAGGAGACCTCGAGGAACGACGCGTTGCCCGCGAGCTGGTCGATGGGGTACCCGCGGTGGCGGAGGATGCCCTCGGCGCCGTCGATGTACGTGATCGAGGAGGTGCACGCGGAGGTGTTGACGAATCCGACGTCCAGGGTGGTCATCCCTGTGTCGGCCAGGAGCGAACCCAGCTGCACCGCGTCGCTCCCGCAGGTCGCTTCCACCACATCGAGTTCGAGCTCACCGCCGGGGTAGGACAGTGTTGCATTGCGGTCCGAACCGTTCGAGCCTGCGGTCACGCGATTCCCTCTCCGACGACTGGTCCCGGCGGCCAAGTCCCGCCACGAATGTGCTGTGCCACACCCTACCGTGGCGGCTGACCGCGGTTTGCAGAGCGTTCTGCCGCCCTCCCCCCGCCGGCCCACGCGACGGGTCAGGGCTGAAGTCTGCGGGCAGTCCACCGGCCCTCCGCCAACCGGCACTCGACGCGGTCATGGAAGCGGTCAGGGCCCCCCTGCCAGAACTCCACCCGCTCCGGAACGAGCCGGAATCCACCCCAGCGGTCGGGCATGGGCACGTCGTCGACGTCGGCCAGTCGCCGCTCGGCGGTCGCATACAACGACTCCAACTCCTCGACGGACGCCGCCGGCCGGGACTGCTCCGAGGCCCAGGCCGACACCTGCGACCCCCGGGGCCGCGTGCGCCAGTACGCGAGACTGTCCGCCCGGTCGATGGGATGGCAGGCGCCCTCGATGTGGACCTGACGCTCGGTGACCAACCACGGGAAGGTGACAGACGCGTACCCCGTCTGGGCCAGCTGCGTGCCCTTGCGGGACGTCGTCGTCGTAAAAAACGTCACGCCCTGCTCGTCGGCGCCCTTGCACAGCACCGTCCTGGTGGAGGGTCGGCCATCGGAGCCGACGGTGCCGAGCACCATCGCGTTGGGCTCGCGGACACCTCGACGGCCCGCCTCCTCCAACCACCTGGTGAACAGCGGAAGCCACCCGTCGTCGACGTCGGCCACATCCAACCGCGCGTGCAGGCCGTACCCGACCCTCATGGGGTCGAAGTCGGCCGGTTCCAGGGCAGGTTCCTCCATGACCCAGACGGTACTCCGGGCCCCGGAGGAGCCGGACTACGATGGACCCGTCCCACACCACCACAAGGAACGGCACCCCAAGAGCATGAGCGATCAGCTGCCCACCATCCCCGCCGACCTCAAGCCCGCCGACGGCCGGTTCGGCTGTGGCCCGTCCAAGGTCCGCCCCGAGCAGATCGCGGCCGTGTCCGCCGCCGCGACCACCGTGATGGGTACCAGCCATCGCCAGGCGCCTGTTAAGGACATCGTGGGCCGCGTCCGCGACGGCCTCGCCTCACTCTTCTCGCTGCCCGACGGCTACGAGGTCGTGCTGGGCAACGGCGGCACCACCGCGTTCTGGGACGCCGCCGCCTTCGGCCTGGTGCGAGAGAAGTCCCTGCACCTGACGTACGGCGAGTTCTCCTCCAAGTTCGCCAAGGTCACCGGCGCGGCGCCGTTCCTGGCCGACCCGATCGTCATCTCCGCCGAGCCCGGTTCAGCCCCCGAGCCCACCTCGGACCCGTCCGTTGACCTCATCGGCTGGGCCCACAACGAGACCTCGACAGGCGTCATGCTCCCCGTGTCACGTCCGGCCGGCTCGGACAATGCGCTTGTCGCGATCGATGCCACCTCCGGCGCCGGCGGGTTGCCCGTCGACATCGCCGACACCGACGTCTACTACTTCGCCCCGCAGAAGTCGTTTGCCTCCGACGGCGGCCTCTGGGTGTCGATCATGAGCCCGGCCGCGCTCGAGCGCGTCGACGAGATCGCCGCGACCGATCGCTGGTGCCCGGACTTCCTGTCCCTGCCCACCGCGGTGGACAACTCGAAGAAGAACCAGACATACAACACCCCGGCCGTCGCCACGCTGTTGATGTTCGCGGACCAGATCGAGTGGATGAACGCCCAGGGCGGCCTGGACTGGTGCGTCGCGCGGACCAAGGACACATCCTCTCGCCTGTACGACTGGGCGGAGGCCAGCGACTACGCCACCCCGTTCGTCACCGAGCCGGCCCACCGCTCGCAGGTCGTGGGCACGATCGACCTGGACGAGAAGATCGACGCCGCCAAGGTCGCCAAGACTCTGCGCGTCAACGGAATCCTCGACACCGAGCCGTACCGCAAGCTCGGCCGTAACCAGCTGCGCATCGGCATGTTCCCCGCCATCGAGCCGGAGGACGTTACGCAGCTCACCCGTTGCATCGACCACGTGGTCGGCCAGCTCGCCTGATCGCGCCCGCCGCAGCACTCTCGGCAGTTTTTCCGCAGCCCACCCGGCCCGTCCGCGCGCCGGGTGGGCTGCGCTGCCCTACCATGTGGTGACGCGCCCAGGCCCCGGGCAGCGGACCGCTCGGGTCGCCGACGGGGCCGCGAGGAGTCGAGGAGGCGGCATGCGGAAGCTGAGGATCGTCGGTGTGGACACCGAATCGTCGGTCGTCGAGTGCGAGGTCCCGGACTCCGGCGAGAAATTTTCCTTGCCACTCGACGACCGCCTGCGTGCGGCCGCCCGTGGTGAGTTCGTCCCCGGCGGAGCGTCCGGCAGGGCTCCGGTGACCGGCACCCTGCGCCCCCGTGAGATCCAGGACCGGATCCGGCACGGCGCCTCGCCCGAGGAGGTGGCCGCCGACGCCGGGGTGTCCCTGTCACGAATCCAGGGCTTCGCCGTACCCGTGTTGTTGGAACGCTCAAACGCTGCGGACCTGGCCAAGTCCTCGCACCCGGTGCTGCCGGACGGCCCGGCCCTGGACACGCTCGCCGACCGCGTGGGTGCCGCCCTCGACCACCGCGGAGTGGATCCGGACCTAATCAGTTGGGACGCATGGCGTGACAGGTCGGGTGGGTGGGTGGTCCGCACCTCCTGGCCGGCGGGATTGTCAGACGACGCCAGCGCGACCTGGTCCTTCGTGCCCGACTCGCACGGCGGTTCCGCACGCGCGCTCGACGAGGAGGCCGAACGCATCCTCGACCCGTCGCGCGCTAGCGCCCTGCGCTCGGTGGCCACGCCTCCCCCGCTCCCGCCCGGACCGCCGACGATCCGCGCGGTTCCGTCCCCGCCCGCGACGCCGGACACCCCCGCATCGTCGGCCACCCCCGCCGGGCCGGTCACGCCCGCTATGCCGGTCACCCACTCCGTGCCGGGCTCCCCCTCCGCGCCGGTTTCCCCCGCCGGGGCGGGACCAGTGGAGGCCGGCCCCGCGTCAGCGTCCGGGGGCACGGTCCCCACCAGGGAAGGTGCAGGGAACGACGACGATGACTTTCTCCAGCCCACGCCCACCGAACCCGAGCGACGCCCCTCGCGCCGTCATCCCACCATGCCCTCGTGGGAGGACGTCCTCCTCGGTGTCCGCGGTAAGGACGACTGAGACCTGCCATGGGCCACCACGTCGCAACCTTCTGGTATCTGGCGACAACTGATCCCGCCGCACCGATCCGGGCCGGTCATCCGTCCGATCCCGGCTTCGCGCGCCGACTTCTGTCCCGGTTGTTCCCCACCGTCACGGTGGCGTCGCTGGGCGCGTTCCCACTCAACCGTTCGGCCTCGGTCGGGCCGGGCGAGATCTACGTGGGGTCGTTCCCGGGGCTCACCGTCGTCCAGACCACCGTGGAAGGCCCCGTCACGCCGTCGGCCACGTCGGACACGTGGCTGCGTCTGGTCGAGGCACCCACCGTCCTGCTGTTCGCCCAGGACCCCGAAGACGCAGTGAGCGGGTTCGCTCGCTGGGAATCCGGCCGGCTCGTACGGGCCTTCGCCGGGGCCGACGACCGCATCGTCGAGGACGAGGGCATGCCCCTGCCGTTCGAGCGGCCCTATTGGGCCGGCGAGTTCCCGCTCGACGAGGCGACCGACAACCCCCTGGCACTGCCGTTCTCGCCGTCGTCGCTCCTCCACGCCGCCCACCGTGACTGGCTCGGATTCGACCTCGAACCGGGTGGCCTCGACGTCCCGGTCCACGGGTTCGCCACGGACGGCCGCCGCGAGATCCGCCAACACACCCCGCTTGCCGGACCGGCGCTGCATGTTGTGGGGATGCCGGGTCGCGCCGAACTCCACGCGGCCGCTCGACGTGCCGCGGGCTCGGGACCCGACACGGACGCCTCCGGGCGTTTCGCGAACGCGTCCTCCCCGTACGCGGATGACGACTACGAGCGGCTCCCCTCCAGACGCGGCGCGCGGCGCGCGGGTGGGAGTGGCGGCCGGTTCCGCGGGATCGCCGGTCTCGTCGGTGACGCGGTGCGCCGCGGTGCGGACTCACTGTCCCGCCGTCGGCGCGGCGGTGGATCCCGCTAGCCGAACCGGCGTGGGAACAGTCAGTCCCGTCGGGATCGCTCGTAGAACGCGACCGCCGCGGCGGTGGCCACGTTGAGCGAGTCCGTGCCGTCGGCCATGGGGATCGCGGCCCGCACATCGCAGGCCCGCATGGCGTGCTCGGTGAGTCCCGGCCCCTCCGCGCCCAACACGAACGCGACCCTGTCGGCGTCGACAGCACGGGACAGCGGGGTGTCAGCGGACGGCGTCAGGGCGACGGTCCGGAAGCCGCGCCGTCGAAGGTCCTCCAAAGCACGCTGCCAAGTGGTGGGTGTGCCCGGTAGGTGCGCGAACGGCAGGCGGAGCACGTGCCCCATCGACACCCGCACGACCCGCCGGTAGAGCGGGTCTCCGGCGGCGGCCCCGAACAGCACGCCGTCAACCCCGAGCGCGGCGCAGTTGCGGAAAATTGCCCCGAGGTTCTCCGGGTCGTTCACGCCTTCGAGGACGGCGAGCGTCCGTGCACCGTCCACCACGTGTTCGACCGCCAGTGGTGCGGGCCGGTCAGCGGCGGCCAGGATGTCACGGCTTGACCGGAATCCGATCACCTCGCTGAGCACGTCCTTGGTCGTGCGCAGGTACACCGCGTCGCCCGCACGTTCGTCAGCATCCCACCCCTCGTCAGCGGATTCCCGTCGCAGTTGCTGGAGCCGCGCGTCGGTCCCGAGGATGACACGGGGTCGAAAGCGGGAGAGGAGCATTCGACCGACGACATATGTGCCCTCGGCGATCACCAGTCCCCGACCGCCGGGCAGGTCCGGCCGGCGATCGGAGTTGTTGAGGTCGCGCAGGTCGTTCAGCCTGGGGTCAGTGGGATCGGAGACGTCGACGACACGCATTGCTCGAGTTCCCCTCTCGCTGACAGGTCAGGCCAGCGCGTCGGTGATGGGCCCGATGCCGAAGTACACGACGAACGCCGCCGCGACGATCCACAGGATCGGGTGCACGGTGCGGGCCTTACCGGTGGCGGTGGCCATCACGACCCACGCGATAAAGCCGATGCCGATGCCGTTGGCGATCGAGTACGTGAACGGCATCGCCACGATCGTGAGGAACGCCGGGAGCGCCACGGAGAAGTCAGTGAGGTCGATCTGCGCGATCTGCGAGATCATCAGCGCACCGACGATCACCAGCGCGGGCGCCGCAGCCTCGACGGGCACGACCTCGTACAGCGGCGTGAAGAACATGGCGAGCAGGAACAGTCCGCCGGTGACGATGTTGGCCAGGCCGGTGCGCGCGCCCTCGGCGATACCGGACGCCGACTCGAGGAACACGGTGTTCGACGACGACGACGTCAGACCGCCGACCACGGCACCGAATCCCTCAACCACGAGGGCGCTCTTCATGTTGGGCAGGTTGCCCTCGGAGTCCATCAGCTCAGCTTCCTTGCCGAGCCCGGTGAAGGTGCCCATCGCATCGAAGAAGTTGGCGAGCAGCAGCGTGAAGACGAACAGGCCCGCGGCCAGGGGCCCGATTCGGGTGAAGGCGCCGAGGAGGTCGGCCTGTCCGATGAGCGCGAGGTTCGGGATGCCGCCGAGCGACTCGGGAATTCCGGGGACGGCCAGGCTCCATCCGGACGGGTTGGGCTCGCCGTCGACGAACGACGGTCCGGCGTTGGCGATCGCCTCGACGATCACGGCGAACACCGCGGTCACGACGATTCCGATGAACAGTCCGCCCCTGACCTTGCGTGCCACCAGTACGCCACACAACAGCAGACCGAAGACAAAGACGAAGGTCGGCCACGACGCGATCGACCCGCCGATGCCCAGGCCGACGGGCACCGTCGTCCCGGCGGCGTCCGGGATCCGACGAACGAAGCCGGAGTCGACGAGTCCGACCATCGCGATGAAAAGCCCGATACCCACGGCGATCGCGGCTTTCATCTCACGCGGCACCGCGTTGAACACGGCGGTCCGGAACCCGGTGACGGCGAGGATCACGATGATGATGCCCTCGATCACGACGAGGCCCATGGCTTCGGCCCAGGTCACCTGCTGCGCGATGGTGACGGCGACGAGTGAGTTGATCCCCAGCCCGGTGGCGAACGCGAACGGGTATCGCGCGATCGCGCCGAACGCGATGGTCATCACGCCCGCCGTGAAGGCCGTGACCGCGGCGATCTCGACGATCGACAGCTGGTTGCCGTCGACATCGGTGCCAGAGCCGAGGATCAGCGGGTTGAGGATGATGATGTAGGCCATCGCGAAGAAGCTGACGAGCCCGCCGCGAACCTCACGGGACACCGTCGAGCCGCGCTCGCTGATCTTGAAGTAGCGATCGAGCGCCCCGATCTTGGCGGGGGGCTGCGACGGGGTCCCGGTGCTCTGCGACATCTGGTGACCTTCCTGAGCTGTGGGTGAGGAACCGTCATAGAGTATCCGTCCCGCGGCCTGAGGTAGCGTCGCGGGCATGACGGACGAGTCGACGGACCCGCGGATACCACGGATACCCGTCTACCTGTTGGACCCCCGGCCCGTCGTGATCATCGGGACACTGGCGTGGACCTTGGCGCTGTTGACCTACATGCTCATGGACGACGTCGACATGCGCTCGATCATCCTGAGCGCGGTCGGAGTCGGCGTCGGAGCGGTCGGCACGATCGTCTACGCACTCCAGCGCCGGGCCGTACTACGCGGTAGCGCGGGTGCCCAGCAGGGGTTGGACTACGACCTGGAGTGACTGGTTCACGCCTCGCGCGTGCGCTCCCGGTCGGACGAGGTCTCGATGGTCGTGGGCTCCTCGGACGCGACCTCTCCGAGATCACTTTCCCCGGGAGTGCGTTCACTGTGCGTCCGGCTGTCGACGGTTGCGGACCGGGCGCGGGCGGAGGCGGCGAGTTGCTGGGGTAGGACCATTACGTCGACGGCCGCGTCGTCATATGCCTCGGCGACGGCGGGGGCGGTGTCCGGGGGGACCTCGACCTCACTGTGCGCGCCGCAGCCGTACTCGAGGTGGACGACCTGCCCGTCGGCGGAGAACTCGTTGGCGCAGACGCCGAACATCCCACCCAGTGCCCCTGCGACGGGCACCAGGAAGCCACAACTCCCACAGTGGCCCTTGGCGGCGCGGGCGATCTCGGCGTCGGGTCCACGCTCGGCCGACCAGCGATCGGCGGCGGCCGCTCGGCCCTCCCAACTCAGGTGCCTCGGGCGGCCCAGGCCGATCGGCCCCGCAGCGTCGTCCAGTTCGGCGTCACCGGTCAGTGTGTAGCCGGGGACGAGCCGATCGTCATCCTCGGGGGGCGGAAGCAGGTCGCCGGCACCGAGGTCGCCGGGCCGGATGCGTCGCTCCCACGGCACCCACTCGGGCGCGACCAGTGCGTCGGCGCCCGGCAAGAGCGCGATCTCGTCGACGGTCAGGTCACCGCCCGGCACGAGCGCGAGGACGCAGGCCCAATACCAGCCGCGGTAGCCGGGCAGCTCGGAGGTAAACCGGTGCGTGGTGGTGAACGCCGCCTCGACGACGCTGCCGAGGTGCCCACCGACCCCAGCGGAGGCGAACTCCTCGACTGCCGCCCGGGCCACGTCGACGCCGGAGGCCAGCTGCTCACGCAGCGCGTCGTCGAAATCCGACCCCTGATCCGTGCCTACCTCGGTGTTCACCCCTCCCATTATGCTCAACTCCGCCGGAAGGTCACGGTCCGCCCCGGCGTGCGGCATCCTGGTGACATGCGCAGCGCCCTCGGCCCGGTCGGTCCCCTCGTCGTGTCCCTCAGCCTCCTCGCTGGCCTCACGGCGTGTTCCTCAGACGACGGCAGCGCGACGTCTGCAACCACCACCGCCGGGACCTCACTGGCCTCCTCGAGCACCCCCACCGGTTCGATCGCCGGCAGTTCGGCCGGCCCCCGCGTGCCGGTCGGGCCATCGGACCCGCAACCCGTGCGTGGCTCGGTCGAGGTTCAGCGCACCCTGGCACACGACCCGGCACTGTTCACCCAGGGCCTACAGGTGGTGGGTGACGAGATTTACGAGTCGACCGGCCGGGTCGGCAGTTCCGTGGTCCAGCGTCGCCCGCTCGAGGGCGACGATCCCACGGTGACCGTCGACATGGCGGACGACGAGTTCGGCGAGGGGCTGGCCGTCACGCCCGAGACGCTGTGGACACTGACCTGGCAGAACGGCGTCGCCCACAACCGTGACCCGCGGACCCTCGAGGTGCGCTCGGTGGCGTCGTACGAGGGCGAGGGCTGGGGCCTGTGCTTCGACGGCGCGAGCCTTGTGATGAGCGACGGCTCCGACACCCTGACCTTCCGCGACCCCGTGACGTTCGAGCCGACCGGCACGGTGTCCGTAACCGCCGGGGGCACACCGGTCGAGCGACTCAACGAACTGGAGTGCGCGAACGGATCGGTCCTGGCCAACGTGTGGATGACTGACGAGATCGTCCGGATAGACCCCGCCACGGGTCAGGTCACGGCCATCTATGACGCCGCACAGCTCCAGCAACCGCGCCCCGGGGACCCGGATGCAGTACTCAACGGCATCGCGGCACTCCCGGGATCCGAGAATGTCCTTCTCACCGGCAAGCTGTGGCCGGCCATGTACGAGGTGCGCCTCGTTGGGTGAGCGCCCCTCGGGACCCGCCCGCCGAGTCGTCTCGTCCGCCGGGCGGGGCGTTCGCCGGATTTTCCACGCCGATGGCGCGGACCGCTCGGGGCTCGCCCCGCTCAGCTACGTCACCGTCGCCAACTTCGCCTGTGACGCGATCCTCGCGGTAGCCCTGGCCAACACCCTGTTCTTCTCGGCAGCGACCGCGGAGTCCAGGGCGAACGTGGCGTTGTACCTCCTGGTGACGGTGGCGCCGTTCGCGCTGATCGCTCCGGTCATCGGCCCCGCCCTGGACCGTTTACGTAGCGGCCGCAGGCTCACCGTCTCGCTGACGTTCACCCTGCGCGCGGTTCTCGCGGTCGTTCTCGCGCTCAACTTCGACTCGTGGCTCCTGTATCCACTGGCGCTGGGCATGCTCGTGTTGTCCAAGACGTTCGGCGTCGTCAAAGCGTCCATCACCCCGCACGTCCTGCCTCCTGCTCTCGATCTGGTCCGCACCAATTCCCGCCTGACCGTGCTGGGGCACGTCTGCGGGAGCCTGATCGCGGGGGCTACGGCCGGCGCGGTGGCGTGGGTGTGGAATTCGAACGCCGCCCTCTGGCTCCTCGCTGCTGTCGCACTTGTCGCGGCTTACGTCGCCATGACCATTCCGGCGCACGCCGAGGCATCGGCGGACGAGGAGTCCGCGACCCTGCGAATGGAGCGGGGACGGTCACTGACCAGCGGCCTCAGAGCAGTGCTCACGCGTCCACTGGGCAGGAACGTGCTGGCGAACCTGTGGGCGGTGTCGCTCGTGCGCTTCATGACCGGCTTCCTCACCCTGTTCCTGGCGTTCGTAGCCAAGGCCCAGGAGGACGCCTCCGCGATCGAGCAGGCGGGCCTCCTGGCGATCGCGGGCGCGGCGGGCGGCCTGGGTACCTTCGCCGGCAATGCCCTCGGCGCGCGACTCACACTTGGGCGTCCCGGACGGATCACCAGCACGGCTGCGGGCACAGCTCTGGCCACCGCCGTCGTCGCCGCGTTCCTCGGCACCATTTGGGTCGCGGCCGTCCTCGCCCTTGTCGCGGCGATGAGCAGCGCACTGGGCAAGGTGGCCCTCGACGCGTCGATCCAAACCGACATCCCGGATGCCGCACGCTCGTCGGCGTTCGGCCGGTCGGAGACAGCGCTGCAGGTGGCGTGGGTCTTCGGGGGCGCGCTCGGCGTCCTGTTGCCGCCCGATTTCACCGTGGGGTTCTCGGTGATCGCCGTGATCGGGGCTCTGATGTTCACTCAGTCGCAACTCACCGGTCGCGGGTCCACGCTCGTCCCCGGCCTCGGCGGCAACCGGCCACGCTTTCCGGGAGCGCCGCGCGACCCGGGTGCCGACGGCGAACACCCGCTCGGCAGAATGTAGGGGTGAGTTCCAGCAACGAGTCCCAGTCGACCGGTTCCCGAGTCCGCCCCGTCACCTGGGCGATCGCGGCGTGGATGGTCATCATGATCGCCGCGATCATCGGGGCCTGGCAGGGCTCGGAAGCCCGATACGGCGCGCTCCCAGAGGTCACCGTCGCCAGTGACCGCACCCAGGTGACGGTGCTGCCGTTCAACGCCACCGACCTGGACGGCAACACCTTCACCAACCCGGTGGGCACGTTCCGGGTACAGGACGAACACACACTCACGGTCCGCCTGCCGGGTGAACTGCGCGAATCGACAATGGACGTCTACGAGGTCCGAAGCGACGGGTCACGCGCCTACACGGTCGAACCGGGCGGTCCGGGCCAACTCCTGGTGCCCGTGGCCACTCCGGAAGAGGGCCGCATCGAGGGCCTGGCGATCCGCGCAGTGGCAATCGTCTACGCCCGGGACGGCTCGGAGTCGGTACTCAACGGTGAATGGTCCGTCGGCTTCACCTACGACGACTGAGCCGGAGTCACGCGTCCAGTTCACGGGCGACCGCCCGCAAAACCGACGCCACCCGCCCTGAGACCTTGTGATCCGGCCGGTGACCGCGCCGCAACTCGGGCTGGACGGTCGACTCGAGGACCTTGATCATGTCCTCGACCATCCCGTGCAGCTCGTCCGCCGAACGCCTCGACGCGCCCCGCGGGGTCCGCTCCTCGGCCATCGCCGGCTCATCGTGGACCACGACGCGGAGTGCCTGCGGGCCGCGACGCCCCGAGACCATGTCGAACTCCACGCGCTGGCGGGGGCGCAGAGTCTCCACACCCGCAGGGAGTGCGTCGGCGCGGACGTACACGTCCTCCCCGCCCTCCTGGGACAGGAAGCCGAAACCCTTTTCCGCGTCGTACCACTTGACCTTGCCGCTGGGCACCGCGAACCACCTTCCGAACCGGCCGCACGGACGCGACCGACAACCTCGACTGATGCCTCGAGAGTACCCGCGTCTGCGTTGGTGCCCACCGAGAGGCGAACGGTAGCCTTCCCGTGTGACCTCCGACGATCGACGTGCTGCCGACGACCCCTGGACGCCCGACGACTCCACGCACGCCCCCAGCGCGCCGCGACGCAGGGGCCTGTTCGTGACGGCGCTCGTCATCTTCGCGATCGGGGTGGTGTTCACGATCGCGGCCGCCTTGACCCCGTTCGCACTAGACCGCGATGCCCCCACGATCCTGTACTTGGGCGCGATGCTGTTCACCCCGGCCGGGTTCTTATTGGGACTGCTCTACGCCATCCTCGGCTCTCGCCCACCCAAGGTGTGAGCAACCACACCCCACGACGAACACACCAGGTAACGGGCCGATAACAACCGCTAGGCCACTCCTACACCGTCCTGATTTATCTCAGAATGGTGACGATCCCGCATCGGACCGCTACTGTTCCGTAACAGACTCGTCAGCGAGTCAGCATCGGACGTCCCTTCCGAACCCCGCCCAACGGCCGATGCGACTTTGACCATTACCCGGGCGGGGACGGGGGACCCGACAGGGCCCACGACGGGCCCGGCGACCGATGGTCGCCTTGGGGTGAAGCCGCCGCCGGCGGCCGGGCGCACTCGTCCGAATCCGACAGCTCACCCCGTAGGCACAGAGTGAAAAGGACTGACGCGTACATGACCTCTTACACCGGACGCCACCGTGCTGCCACCCCCTCCTCCGCGCCCAAGAACGCTGTGAAGGTCGTGCTCGCGGGCACCGCCTTCTCCGCTGCCGGCCTGGCGCTCGCGCCGGCCGCCAACGCGGCCCCCGACTCCGACTGGGACCGCCTGGCCCAGTGTGAGGCAGGCGGCAACTGGGGCATCAACACCGGCAACGGCTACCAGGGTGGCCTGCAGTTCTCGCCGAGCACCTGGGCCGCCTACGGCGGCACCCAGTACGCCCCGACGGCCGACAAGGCCTCGCGTGAGCAGCAGATTGCGATCGCCGAGAAGACCCTGGCCGGCCAGGGCTGGGGCGCCTGGCCCGCCTGCTCGGCCAAGCTGGGCCTGAACTCCGCGCCGACCCCGCGCGACCTGTCCAACCCGGCCCCGCGCGCCCACGCCGAGGTCGCGCAGGCCACCCCGGCACCGGTCACCGCCGCCGAGCACGTCGCGACACTGTCCTCCTTCGCCGAGGGCCGCGGCATCGCCCTGCCGATCACCGACGGCTACGAGGCCAACCGGGACGCCGTGGACGCCGCGTACGCCAGCAACAAGGGTCTGGTGGACGACTTCTTCGCCACCTACCTGGCCAACTGACGCGCCACCCGAAGGTCCGGTCGAGCAGACCACGAGAAAGGGCCGCCACTCCTACGGGGAGTGGCGGCCCTTTCTCGTCGCGCGGAAGAGCGCGCTCAGCGGGTCCGGTTGACCACTGTCTCCGGGTGGAGATAACCCAGCCGTTCCTGCGGTAGTGGGAAGGTCTCCTGCCCGAAGGGCGACAGTCCGCCCGCGACGAGCGCGGCGAGTTCGGTCACCGGGTGCTCGCCGAACGACGGGTCCGGCCATCCGGGGTTGTCATGGGTCAGATTCTTCTTGGCATCCACGTAACCAGTGTCTCACTTCCGGCGCGCCCCGTCAGCAAGAGGGTCGGAAGCGGCCCGGACGGTTCTCATGGACGTCACGACGTCACTAGGCTGGGACGGATCATGTCGACCTCCCGAGCCACCGCCCGCCGCACAGACGGCGATGAACCGGACTTCCCCGCCTGGCTGGCCGGGTTGTCCGATGACTCGCTCGTCCGCGTGTGCGAGTTGCGCCCGGACGTGGCCACCCCTCCCCCTGCCTCCATCGACGTCCTCGCGTCCAGGCTGCGACTGCCTGCGTCGACCGCCCGCGCGATAGGCACATTGACGTGGCCGGAGCTCCTAGTCCTGGCCACCGCCGCCGCAGCGGGGGCCGATTCCGGCGCGGTACCGCTGAGCGCGGTGTCCGGCCGGTTGGGAGTCACCGACGACGCGCCCGCCTTTCATTGCGCCGTCACCCGCCTTCGTGACCTCGCCCTGCTGTGGGGCGGTGTGGGGCGTGTCCGGATGGTGCCCGTCACCGCGGTGGCCGTCCGGTCCGCCCCGGTCGTGGCGCCGCACCCCGGCGAGCCCGTCGGTAGCGACCTCGATGCCGCCTGGAGCGGCCTGTCCAGTCCGGCGGTCGGGGTGCTGGAGGCGATCGCCCGCGGCCGCACCCCCGTCGGTGCACTCGGTGCCGGCGCGTCCGAGTCGGTGCGGGCCGCCGCGACCGAGCTGGCCGGTGCGGGGCTCGCCGAGCTCACCGGTGGGGACGACGGCGAGGTGGTCGTCCCTCGCGCCCACGCACTGGACCGGGCCCGTCACGGCGTGCGGGGCGACGGATCATCGCTGCTCCACGCCCCTGCGTGGGCCGCCCCGCGGGCCGGGTCCGGCTCGGACGTGGCGGGCCGGATCGACGCCTCCGGCGGCGTGGCGGCCCTTGAGCTGTTGCACCGCTGCGACTCGGTCCTTGCCGCGCTGTCGATCACCCCGGCCGCCACCCTCAAGGCTGGCGGTGTCGGGGTGCGTGAACTCAGGCGGGTGGCCCGCGCGGCCGGCCTCGCCGACGGCGAACTGCCCCTGCTTCTCGAGGCCCTCGCGGCCGCCGGCCTCATCGCGGTCGGAGACACCGATGTCGGCGACGTAGCCTACGACTCAGTGTGGGCACCCACCGAGGCCGCCGACGTATGGTCCGCCCGCGAACCCGCTCGCCGCTGGGCCGAGCTCGTCTTGGCGTGGTGGTCGATGCCCCGCACGGCGTGGCGGGTCGGGGCCGAGCTCGAGGGCGGCGGCACCCTCCCGGCCCTGTCCGATCCGGTCGGCCCGCCAGGACCGACCGAACGGGGCCGGGTCCTGAGCGCGCTGGCAGCACTCGATCCGGCGGCCGAACCAGACGAGGCACTGTTGACCGAGGTGGTGCGCTGGTCCTCGCCGGTGTGGTTCTCACGCGCCGGCTCTCGGCCGGTCTCGGAGACCGTGGCGGAGGCGCGCCGGATGGGACTCGTCGTCGGGACCACCGCCACCAGCGCCGCCAGAACCCTGGTCGGCGACCGCCGCGCGCCCACGGCCGACGCTCCCACTCACGGTGGCACCCCCGCCCCGGGCGTCGACGACCTCGAACCGGTCCTGGTCGCCGCCCTCCCCGATCCGGTCTCCGAGGTGATCGTGCAGGCCGACCTGACGATCCTCGCCCCCGGCCCGCTAGTACCGGAGCTCGCCGCCGAGTTCATGCTCCTGGCCGACGTCGAGTCAGCTGGAGCCGCCACCACCTTCCGCGTCACCGAGACATCGCTGCGCCGCGCCCTCGACGCCGGGCGCACGGCGGCGGGGATCAGGGACCTGCTCACCCGCACCTCGATCACCCCAGTCCCCCAGTCGCTGGACTACCTCATCGAGGACGTGGCGCGGCGACACGGTCGGCTGCGGGTGGGGACCGCCCTGTCCTTCGTCCGATGCGACGACCCGTCGCTGGTGGCGCAGGTCCTCGGCTCCCCGGTGGCCGAGGACTGCGCCCTGCGCACCGTCGCACCGACCGTTCTCATCTCCCAGGCTCGCCCGCTGGACCTGGTGGAGGCCCTGCGCGCGCACGGGTTCTCACCGGTCGTGGAGGACACGACCGGAGCCGTCGTCGCGCTATCTCGGCCGGCGGCCCGCGTTCGGGAGAGCCACATCACCCGCCCGCCCCGAATCCCCACTCGCGCGGCCACCCCCGCCGAGCTGCGGGCGGCGGTCGGCGCGATGCGCTCAGCCGATCGGGTGCGCTCGGCGCGAGGTGCCTCCGGGGGCGCATACACCGGCGAGGCCGCCATCGCCCGCCTGCACGATGCCGCGAGCACGGGCACCGCCGTCACCGTGTCGGTCGTCGACGCCCAGGGCCGGTCCACCTCCCGACTGCTCGTGCCGGCGTCCGTAGCGGGAGGCCGTATCGAGGGGATCGAACCGGATTCCGCCGAGCCTGTCACCCTTCCGCTGCACCGGGTGATCTCCGTCTCCGATGTGGACCCGACCCGCTGACCCGGATTCCTGGACAATGGAGGGTCGGGCCCATGCGGGTCCGGTGAACACCCCGAGGAGGGCCTAAGTGAGTGGTGGACCACTGATCGTCCAGTCAGACAAAACCGTGCTGCTGGAGATCGACCACGAGCAGGCGAACGACGCGCGCCAGGCTCTTGCCCCTTTCGCTGAGCTGGAGCGCGCCCCCGAGCACGTCCACACCTACCGGATCACCCCACTGGCACTGTGGAACGCCCGGGCCGCCGGACACGACGCCGAGCAGGTCGTCGACGTGCTGGTCTCCTACTCCCGCTTCCCCGTCCCGCAGCCGCTGCTGGTGGACATCGCCGAGACCATGGCCCGCTACGGCCGGCTACAGCTGGTCAAGAGCCCGGTCCACGGGCTCACCCTCGTATCGATGGATGCGGCCGTGCTCGCCGAGGTCAAGCGGCACAAGAAGATCGCCCCCATGCTCGGCGCCGACATCGACACCGACACCGTCGTGGTGCACCCGTCCGAGCGCGGCCGCCTCAAGCAGGAGTTGCTCAAGGTGGGCTGGCCCGCCGATGACCTGGCCGGGTACGTCGACGGTGAGGCCCACGACATCGACCTGTCCACTGAGGAGGAGGATTGGGAGCTGCGCGACTACCAGCAGATGGCGGCTGACTCGTTCTGGGCGGGCGGTTCAGGCGTCGTCGTGCTGCCCTGCGGCGCCGGCAAGACGATGGTCGGTGCGGCCGCGATGGCCAAGGCCAAGGCGACGACGCTCATCCTGGTGACCAACACCGTCGCCGGCCGGCAGTGGAAGCGCGAACTGCTGGCCCGCACCACGCTGACCGAAGACGAGATCGGCGAGTACTCCGGCGAGCGCAAGGAGATTCGCCCGGTCACCATCGCCACGTACCAGGTCGTCACCCGCAAGACCAAGGGCGTTCACCGGGCGCTGGAGCTGTTCGACTCCCGCGACTGGGGGCTGATGATCTACGACGAGGTGCACCTGCTGCCCGCACCGGTGTTCCGCATGACCGCTGACCTGCAGTCCCGGCGCCGGCTCGGGCTCACGGCCACCCTCGTGCGCGAAGACGGGCGCGAGGGCGACGTCTTCTCCCTCATCGGCCCCAAGCGGTACGACGCCCCGTGGAAGGACATCGAGGCACAGGGCTGGATCGCCCCCGCCGACTGCGTTGAGGTCCGGGTGACGCTGACCGAGAACGAGCGGATGCTCTACGCCACTGCCGAGGCGGAGGACAAGTACAAGCTGTGCTCGACTGCACGGACCAAGATTCCGGTGGTCAAGAGGATCCTCGACAGACACGCCGGCGCCCCGACCCTAGTGATCGGCGCCTACCTCGATCAACTCGATGAGCTCGGCGCCGAACTCGACGCGCCCGTCATCCAGGGCTCCACCTCCACCAAGGAGCGGGAGAAGCTCTTCAACGCCTTCCGTGCTGGCGAGATCTCCACGCTCGTGGTGTCCAAGGTCGCCAACTTCTCGATCGACCTGCCGGAGGCCAGTGTCGCCGTGCAGGTGTCGGGCACGTTCGGCTCACGGCAGGAGGAGGCTCAGCGACTCGGCCGCCTGCTGCGGCCCAAGCACGACGGCGGTCAGGCGCATTTCTACTCGGTGGTGTCCCGCGACACCCTCGACGCCGAGTACGCCGCGCACCGGCAGCGCTTCCTCGCCGAGCAGGGCTACGCCTACCGGATCGTCGACGCCGACGACCTGCTGGGGCCGTCGATCCCCGAGGTCGACTGAGCCTGGGATACTGGGCCCATGGCCGCCGATCGCACCCCCCGCGCCCCACACGAGCAGTACCGACTCGCCGACATCCCCGTCGACGACGCCTGGGTCCGCAAGAACAACGAGAGCCTGGCCGAGGTGAGGCGGCTGCAGTGGTCTGCGGGCATCCTGGGGGTGATCGTGCTCGCCGCCGGCGTGGGTCTGCTCGTCTACTCGGGCTTCGAGCCCTGGTCCTGGATCGTTGCCGTGATGGCGGGTGTCTTCGCGATCGGCTGCCTGACGATGATCGGATACATCCCCCGCAAGATGGGGTCGATGCAGCGCACCTACTCCACATCCGAGCTGGTCCCGGCCATCATCGCCGAGGTGCGGCCCCGCGGCGTCACCCTCCTGGCGCTGGTCGACCGGGCCGTCGATCGCTCCGCCGGCAAGCTACCCGCACTCGTCGCCCGGGCCTGCGGGCCGATCCCGGGCCACGAAGCCAAGGTCGGCGAGCGCGTCCCCTGTGTGGCTGTGGTCGGTAACCGCAGCGCCCGAGGCCGCGACAACCTGTACCAGTTCATCTCCCCCATGCCCGTCGCGTGGGCGACCTCCGACAAGGCGGCCCTGCGCCGACTCGAGAGGCAGATCCCCTCCGGCGAGTGGGAGCGGGTGCGACAGAACCTCGACCGAGTGAAGGACGTCACGGCCGTACCGACGAGTCTGCTCCCCCTCGACTGACCAACCCGCGCTTCCACTCCGGACCGCCCGCCCGCCCAGCACCAGAGTTCATCCCCGTTGCGAGAGGACCTCCGTGGCGTGCCGCATCAGCGCGCCCAACCGCATGCGCTCCGGGCAGCTCACCGGCACGCCGAGCTCAACGAGCGGATCGGCGGTCACCGGGCCCACACATAGCGCTACCACCGGGCCACGCAGCGCCGCGAGGAGTTCGTCGTAGACGCCGGTCGCCCGGGCTCGCTCCAGCACCGACACGACCGCCGGCGCGGAGGTGAACGTCACGCCGTCCACCTCGCACGCGGCAACAGCTCGCACCAATTCATCGATCGCGTCGAGGTTTTCGGGAAGCTCCCAGCGGTAGATCGGCAACTCCACCAGGTCCGCACCGGCTGCGCGTAGCCCGTCGAGTAGCGGGCCCATGGGATTCCATTCCGACCCGGTGCCCTGCACCTGGACTCCCACCGTGAGTCCGTCGACTCCCCGCGCCAGCAGCATCTCCAACAGCTCCGGGCTGGCCTCGCTGGCCGCCGCGGCGTACTCGCGGAGTCCGGCCGCCCGAAGCGCCCCGGTGACCTTGGGCCCACGCGAGTACAGCGGGATCTGATCCATCAGGGCAAGGACGTTGCCTCGGACGCCCCAGACCTCGCAGATCTCCAGCCACCAGCGCACCCCGGCCGCGGTCGTGAGCACCATGAGGTCCGCGGGTGCGGCGAGCAGTCGTTCCGTGGCCGCCCGTACCAGCTGATCCTCGGCGAGGTGAATCGTACGGATCGCCGGGGCGTGCAGCACCTGCGCGCCCCGGCGCTCCAGGATCGTGCGCTGCTCCTCGGCGCGCCGAGCCGCGGTCACAGCCACGGTACGTCCACGCAGCGGCAGGTCGGTGTGGCTGCCGGGGCTGACGTCGGCGTTCTCATCATCTGACACTCCTCCATGATGGCCGAGGCGGGATCCCGACGCCGCCTCGGCGCCCAACTCGCCGGAGCGAGCGCCACCGATTCGGGGGCGCCGGGCACCCGCCACGTACCCGGGCAGCTGGGTAATCTAAGCCTCGGCCCCCGCGGTCGCCGCGAGGCGCACGTCGTCGCTAGTGACGCGGGCCTGAACCGCCGTTAACTGGTCGAAAGGATCCCCGCCGTGCCGTTCCCCCTGGATGTTCCCGAGTCCGAGCTTCGACGGCGACGGAGCGAGAAGTGGCGGGCATATCCGGAGGACGTCCTCCCGCTGTTCGTGGCTGAGACTGACGTCTTGCTCGCGCCGGCCATCCGGGATCGCCTCGCCGCTGCGGTGGCCGACGGTGACACCGGGTACTTCGCCGAGATCGAGCGATTGGCCGGGGTGTGCGCGCGGTACTACTCGCGGTTCGGTTATGACGTGCCGGAGGACGCGGTGGTGCCGGTCAACGACGTCGGCGTGGGTGTGCGGGAGTCCCTCGCCCGGACCGTCCCGGCCGGGAGTGGTGTGGTGTACACGCCGCCGGTGTACATGCCGTTCGGGCCGTGGATCCGGCGAGTGGGGATGACGCCGGTCGCGGTGCCGCTACTCGACCACGACGGCGAGGACCCGCGTCTGGACCTGGCGGGCATCGAGCGGGCGCTGGCCGACGGGGCCCGGGCCGTGCTGTTGAGTCATCCGCACAACCCCACTGGAGTCGTCCATTCCCGGGCCGAGTTGGCTGAGCTGGCCGAGCTGGCTGTGCGGTACGAGGCCGTGGTGATCTCCGACGAGATCTGGGCGCCGCTGACCCTGCCCGGGGTCGAGTTCTCCTCATTCCTGACTGCCTCCGACGCCGCATGCGAGGTGGGGCTCGCAGTGTCATCGGCGTCCAAGGCTTTTAACCTCGCCGGGCTCAAGTGCGCGTTCGTGGTCAATGGCAACCCGGAGCGGTTCGAGGTGCGCCGCTCCGCGTTGTCGGGCGCAGTGGGGCACTTCGGGGCGCTGGCTGCGGAGGCCGCGCTCGTGGATTCGCTGGACTGGCTTGAGCAGATGCGGGCGGCGCTCGCGTCGAACCTCGACCTCATTGAGAAACTGCTGACCGAGCACCTCCCGCTCGCCCGGTGGCGTCGCCCCGATGCGGGCTTCGTCGCGTGGATCGACCTGCGTGGCTACCCGGGCCTCGGCAACAACCCGGCCAAGCTATTCCTTGACGAGGGCCGCGTGGCGCTGAGCCCGGGCCCGGCCTTCGGTTCCGAGGGCGAGGGCTTCGCCCGCGTGAATTTCGCATGCTCCGAGGAACTCCTCACCGAGGCTTTCGTCCGGATGGGCCGAGTCGCTGCCGAGCGCGGCTGACTGCGGCCGAGAGCTGAGCATCGTCTTCTGGCACTGGGACGTCCCAGTCGAGACGCAGCGTCGTTTACTCGATTTCGCTGCTCGCACATGAGCGTGGAGTCACCCTGTGCAGCGTTGTCGCATGACCGTTCCCCCTCATCGGTGACGCAACGACTCCGCGCCCTAATCCCGCCGATTCGGGCCGTCTCTCTCCCCCCTCCCCCTGGGGGGCCACTACGCCGCACAGTCGGAAAACCCCGAATGCGCGAACGGCGGCCGTCCCGTGGCCCGGGACGACCGCCGTGTGAGCGGGAGTGCGGGGATTAGCCCTGCTCAGCCGCCAGCTTCTGCAGCGACTCGGTGGGCGCGAAGCGCTCGCCGTACTTGGCGGCCAACTCCTCCGCGCGGGCGACGAATCCCTTGTAGCCCGTGGCGACCTTGGCGCCCGGTTCGGAGTAGTTCTTGGCGAACTGGCGGGTGCCTCCGGTCCACGCCGGGAAGCCGATGCCGATGATGGAGCCGATGTTGGCATCCGCATCGTGCTCGATCACACCCTCGTCGACGCACTTCTGCGTCTCGAGAACTTCGGCAAAGATCATGCGATCGACGAGGTCTTGCAGCGGCGGGGCGTTGTCCGGTGAGGTGGAGAAGGCCTCGCGCAGCCCGGGCCACAGGCCGGTGCGCTTGCCGTCTTCGTAATCGTAGAATCCGGCACCGGCGGCGCGGCCGGACCGCTTGATCTCCTCGACCATCTTGAGCACCACGCGGTCGGATGAGCTGGGCACGTACTCCTTACCAGCGGCCTCCTCTGCCTCGCGGGTGGCCTGACGGATCTTGACCATCAGGTTGAGGTTGAGCTCGTCCGACAGCTGCAGCGGGGCAGCCGGGTAGCCGGCGATGCGCCCGGCCTGCTCGATAGTGGCCGGCTCGATGCCCTCGTCGAGCATCCCGATCGCCTCGTTGACGAACGTGCCGATTACTCGCGAGGTGTAGAAGCCGCGCGAGTCATTGACGACGATCGGGATCTTGCGGATAGCCAGCGTGAGGTCGATGGCCTTGGCAAGTGTCTCCGGGGTGGTCTTGTCCCCCTTGATGATCTCCACCAGCTGCATCTTGTCGACCGGCGAGAAGAAGTGCACGCCGATGAAGTCCTCGGGACGCTGGACGCCCGTTGCCAGATCGGTGATCGGCAGGGTCGAGGTGTTGGAGCCGAGCAGCGCGTCGGGGGCGACGATGCCCTCGATCTCCTGGAATACCTTCTTCTTCAGTTCGGGAGACTCGAAAACCGCCTCGATCACCGTGTCGCAGCCGGCCAGGTCCTGCGGATCGGCGGTCGGGGTGATTCGAGCCAGCAGAGCGTCGGACTTGTCCTGCGTGGTCCGGCCCCGCTCGAGCGCCTTGGCCTCGAGCTTCTCCGAGTAGGCCTTACCCTTCTCTGCGCCGGCCAACTCGACGTCCTTGAGTACGACCTCCATGCCGGCCTTGGCGCACACGTAGGCGATGCCGGCGCCCATCATGCCGGCGCCCAGGACGCCAACCTTCTTGAACTCGGTCTTCGGGATCTCGGAGCCGTCGGCTGCCTTGGGCCGGGCACCACCGGAGGAGAGATGCTGCATGTCAAAGAAGAACGCCTGGATCATGTTCTTCGCGATCGGCCCGGTGACGAGCGAGACGAAGTAGCGGGCCTCGATTTGCTCGGCGGTGGCGAAGTCGACCTGCGAACCTTCGACGGCCGCAGCCATGATCGCGCGCGGCGCCGGGGAGGGCGCACCCTTGGTCTGCTTGCGCATGTTGGCCGGGAACGACGGCAGGACGGCCGCGACGGAACGATCGTCGACGGTGCCGCCGGGCAGCTTCCAGCCCTTGCGATCCCACGGCTGCGAGGCCTCAGGATCACTCTTGAGCCACGCCTTGGCGGCGTCGATGAGCTTCTCCGGCTCGACCACCTCGTCGACCAGGCCGATCTCGAGCGCCTTGGCCGGGGCGAAGGACTTACCCGACATGAGGATGTTGGGCACAGCGTGGGCCAGTCCGAACATGCGGACGGTGCGCACGATGCCGCCGCCACCGGGCAGCAGGCCCAGGGTGACCTCGGGCAGGCCGACCTTGGCACCGCGGGCGTCGGCCATCACGCGGTGGTGGCAGGCCAGAGCCAGCTCGAGGCCGCCACCCAGGGCAGCGCCGTTGAGTGCAGCCACGACCGGGACGCCGCAGGTCTCGAGCGCACGCATGCGGCCCTTGATGCTCATGGAGCGCTCGAACAGCTCCTCGGCCTGGTCGGGGCCGGCTTTAATCATGGACTTGAGGTCGCCGCCGCCGAAGAAGCTCTTCTTGGCTGACGTCAGCACGACGCCCTTGATGGACTCCTTCTCCGCCTCGATGCGGTCGACGGTGGCAGCGAAGTCGTCGATGAACCGCGCGTTCATCGTGTTGGCGCCGTGGTCGGGGTCATCCATGGTGAGGGTGACGATGCCGTCGCCGTCCTGCTCCCACCGGAACATGTTGTCGCTCACTTGTTTCTCTACTCCTATGGCTGTGGTGTCGGCGGGGGTCAGACGCGTTCGATGATGGTGGCCACGCCCATGCCGCCACCCACACAGAGGGTGATGAGGGCGCGCTTGCCGCCGGTCCGTTCGAGCTCGTCGAGCACGGTGCCGGTGATCATCGCGCCGGTCGCGCCGAGGGGGTGGCCCATGGCGATGGCGCCGCCGTTGACGTTGAGCTTCTCGTCGGGGATGTTCATGTCCTTCTGGAAGCGCAGCACGACGGAGGCGAAAGCTTCGTTGAGCTCCCACAGGTCGATGTCGTCGGCCGTGAGGCCGGCGGTGGCGAGCGCCTTCTTGGCGGCCGGGGTCGGCCCGGTGAGCATGATGGTGGTGTCGGCGCCGGAGGTCGCGGCCGCCACGACGCGGGCGCGTGGGGTCATACCCATCTCCTGGCCAGCCTTTTCCGAGCCGACGACCACGAGTGCGGCGCCGTCAACGATGCCGGACGAGTTGCCGCCGTGGTGGACGTGGTTGATCTTCTCGACCCAGTGGTACTTCTGCAGTGCCACGGCGTCGAAACCGCCCATCTCGCCGGCCATCGCGAAGGATGGCTTGAGGCCCGCCAGCGCCTCGACGGTGGTCCCGGGTCGCATGTGCTCATCGCGGTCGAGGATGGTCACGCCGTTGATGTCCTTGACGGGCACGACCGACTTGGCGAACCGTCCCTCTTCCCATGCCTGCGCGGCGAGGCGCTGTGAGCGCTCGGCGTAGCGATCGACGTCCTCGCGAGTGAAGCCTTCGAGGGTGGCGATGAGGTCGGCCCCGATGCCCTGGGGCGAGAAGTAGGTGTCGTAGTTGGTGGCGGGGTCCAGCGCCCACGCGCCGCCGTCGGTGCCCATGGGCACGCGGGACATGGACTCGACACCGCCGGCGATGACGACCTCGTCCCATCCGGAGCGAATCTTCTGGGCCGCCATGTTGATGGAGGTGAGGCCGGAGGCGCAGAACCGGTTGATCTGCACACCTGCGACGGTGTCCGGCATGCCGGCGGCGAGGGCAGCGATGCGGGGTAGGTCCATCCCCTGGTCGCCGAGGGGCGTGACGATTCCCAGGATGATGTCAGAGATGCGGTTCTCGTCGAGATCGGGGAAGCGCTGGCGGGTCTCCTCGATGAGACCGACCACCAGGTCGATCGGCTTGACGCCGTGAAGGGCGCCCCCGGGCTTGCCTTTGCCCCGGGGCGTCCGGATGGCGTCGTAGATGAATGCCTCGGTCATGGGTGGTCCACGGCCTTTCTCTGGGCGGAACTGATACGTGTTCCTCCTCAGGTTACGTGGTGAGGAGCCATTCGGCGGAGTATGGTCCGCTTCGATGCGGGCGCGTCCATTCCTCACGGATGGCACAGTAGGTTGCGTGACCGCGAACCACGCCGTATCTCCTGCCCTGGCCGAACTCGCTGACGTGTGCGGTGTGGCGACGAACTACGTGGACGCCCATGGCGTCCGTCGCGAGGTGTCTGCCTCGACACTGCGCGCGGTGCTCGCCGCTATGGGGGTCGGGGTCGGGGTCGGTGGCGACGACGACGAGGTGGGCGCCGCCGAACGCGCGGCACTAGATGCTCTGCGCATCCGTCCTTGGAAGCGTGTGCTGCCACCGACGCTGGTGTCGCGGCAGGGCACCGCCATCGGGTGCCCGGTGCACGTCCCGCGCGGCGCCATCGTGGACGTGTCGGTCCGTCTCGAGGGCACGGATGTGCCGCTGGTATTGCTCCCCCTCGATGAGCCCCGGGTCGCACGCGAGGTCGACGGATTGCCGATGGAACGGGTGACCCTGGAGATACCCGATACCGTGCCTGCCGGATGGCATTGCGTGACCGCCGTGGTGGAAGCCTCGGACAGCGAACCGCTGTCCAGTGAGTGCACCCTACTGGTCTATCCCCCGACCATTCCGATTCCGGCGGGCCTTGACGAGCGCCGCGCCGTCGGATTGGCCGCACAGATTTACCAGGTCCGGTCGGAGCGGTCGTGGGGCGTGGGCGATTTGGCCGATCTCGGAGAACTCGCCGGGTGGGCCGGCCGCGAGCTCGGAGCAGACTTTGTGTTGGTCAACCCGATGCACGCTGGTGAGCCGTTTGTCCCGGTGGGCCCATCGCCTTATCTACCCACGTCGCGGCGGTTTGCATCCCCGCTGTATCTGCGTCCTGAGCTGGTGCCTGAGTACGCGGAGTTGTCCCGCGCCGATAGGCAGCGTGTGGACGAGCTAGCTCGAACCGCTGCAGCAGCGAACTGTGCGGACACGATCGATCGTGACAATTCTTGGGCAGCGAAACTCGAAGCGTTGCGGATTCTGTTCGCGGTCCCACTATCCCGCTCCCGGGGCGAGTGTTTCGATAGTTTCGTCGAGGGGCAGCAGCCGGGGATCCTGGGGTTCGCCACATGGTGTGCGTTGGCTGGTGAGTACGGACCTGACTGGTCGGTGTGGCCGGAGGACCTGAGGGATCCGGAGTCAGAGGCAGTCGCCCGTTACGCTCGCGATCACCCTGAGGAGATCCGCTTCCACCAGTGGCTGCAGTGGCTGGTATCCGAGCAGCGAAGCCATGCGCAGCAGGACGCCGTCGGTGCGGGGATGCGCCTCGGGATAGTGCATGACCTGGCGGTAGGTGTCCATCCGACCGGTGCTGACGCCTGGTCACTGAGCAATTCTTTGGCGCGTGGTGTTTCGGTGGGCGCCCCGCCGGATGTCTACAACCAGCGGGGGCAGGACTGGTCGCAGCCTCCCTTACGTCCCGATGCGTTGGCGGAGGAGGGTTATCGCCCCTTTCGCGACATCGTTCGTGCTGCGCTGCGGGACTCGGGCGGAATCAGGATCGATCACATTCTCGGACTGTTCCGACTCTGGTGGATTCCGCAGGGATCGGCACCCACAGCGGGTACGTATGTTCACTACGACCACGAGGCCATGCTTGGCGTCCTCGCCCTTGAGGCGTCACGTGCCGGGGCGGTAGTGGTGGGCGAGGACCTGGGTACGGTAGCCCCCGGGGTTCGCGGAACTTTGTCTGACCTAGGGATCCTGGGGACGTCTGTCATGTGGTTCGAGCAGGCGAACGACGCCCCGATCTCGCCCGAGAATTACCGCCGACTGTGTATGGCGTCGGTGACGACGCATGATCTTCCGCCCACGGCCGGTTACGCCGAGTTGGTTCATGTGGATATCCGAGAGGAGCTCGGTCAGCTGGTGGGCGACGTCGATGATGAGCGTCGAGGCGCAGCGGCCGAGGTTGACGCGTTCACTGCCGCGGTGCGTGAGCGGGGTCTGCTCGAGGGGGGTTCGCCGGAGGATCTGGTGGTGGCTCTGCATCGGTTTGTGGCCGGGTCTTCGTCCTTGCTGTTCGCGGTCTCGGTGGCGGACCTGGTGGGCGATCGCCGGCCGGTGAACGTCCCGGGCACGTCTGATGAGTATCCGAACTGGCGCGTGCCTTTGTCTGGGCCGGCCGGTGATGTGGTGGGGATGGAGCAGTTGCGTGGCTCGGGTTTGGCGCGTCGTGTGATGGGGGCGGCGGGGTGTGGTCAGGTGTGATGGTGGGGTGGCCCGCGGGTGTGCCCCGGAGGTTTGCCGGCGGGTGGGTTAGGAAATGACGAGAGCCCCGAATCACCGCGTGGGTGGTTCGGGGCTCTCGTGTGAAGTTGTGTTCGGCGGTGTCCTACTCTCCCACACCCTCTCGAGTGCAGTACCATCGGCGCTGGCAGGCTTAGCTTCCGGGTTCGGAATGGGACCGGGCGTTTCCCTGCCGCTATGGCCGCCGTAA